>DAOPXW010000107.1:0-2430 GCA_035352555.1 Oscillospiraceae bacterium | reverse complement strand
CCCTCGAGCTGGCCCGTCAGCTGGAGGGGGAGGCCGCCGCGGAGCACGTCCGCCAGGGCATCGACTACAGACATTGAAATTGAAAAAGCGGGGGACTGTTTGACGGTCCCCCGCTTTTTATGTATGGGTTTTGAGATAGTCTTTCATCACGGCGTACTGGGCCTGGACGGGGTGGATGCCGTCGGAGGCCGCGCCGTCGGGCGGCATATAGCCGTCCCCGTCGGCAAACAGTGTAAAGAAGTCCAGATACCCCGCGCCCTTGTCCCGGGAAAGCTGCTGCAGCACGCCGTTATAGGCGACGATGTTGTCCCGGTTAAAGACTGCGCTGGAATCCGACTCGGCCTTTGTCACCGGGGTAAGGGAGATCAGATAGAGCCTGGCGCCGGGCTGCGTCTGCCGGATCAGCGACAGGAGTCTGGCCATGTCGGCATAGAAGTTCTGCCGGTCGGTTTCCGCGCCGCTGAGCTCGTTCACGCCCAGCATCACATAGACCTTGCCATAGCTTTTCTGCCCCAGCGCCTGGGCCAGCGTCCCCTGGCCGCCGTCCGGCAGCGGGAAATCGGCGTAGTCCGATATGGTGCTGGCATACATGCCGTTTGCGGCGTAGTAATCGGCGCTGGGCAGACCAAAATAATCCTGCATACCCAGCACCAGCGAGTGGCCGATGAAACAGGAATCGTCGAAAAAGCTGTCTGAAACGGCGGCGCTTTTGGCCACGGTGCCATAATAGCCGTACACGGACGCGGCGGACGCGCCGGTGCTTTGGATAAATTTCCGCAGCATGGCCGCCACTTCGGCCCGGGTGGCCGAGGCCTTGGGACCGAAGCTGCCGTCCGTCCGCCCGGAGACCACGCCGGCCAGCTGCATCGCCGTCACGGCGGGAAGAAAACCGGCCCTGATCTCAGCGGTATCCGTAAACCCGGTTTTGGGCGTGCCGGCGGGCAGCGTCAGGCCGCGTTTTTCCACGAAGCGATAGAGGATGGCGCACAGCGCCTCGCGGCTGAGCGGGCTGTGCGGTGAAAAGGCCGCGGCGGATGTGCCGGAAACGAGACCGCTCTCATAGGCCCAGACCACCGCTCCGGCATAGTAGTCCGCGGGGGAGACGTCGCCGAACGGGCCGCACTTGACCGTGATGAGGTCGCGGCGGATATAGCCGGAGGCGCCGCCGGCCGTGACCCGATACCAGCCGCTCTCCACCCCGTACACCGAAGCGGTGTCGCCCGCGTGCAGCACGGTGACCACGGCGGAATCCGTGGTGGGGCCGGCGCGGAGATTGATCGTCTCCGTGACGGCGGCGGTCCCGGCGGCGTGCCCGGCTGCGCCGGCGTAGCCGCACAGCACCGTGACGAACATTCCCCGCGTCATCGGCAGAGCAGGGGAGAAGGCGGTTTTCGAGGTACCGCTGAACAGCGCGTTGGACACGGCGTAATCCACCGCGTCGTAATACCAGTCCGTGCGCGCGACGTCGGAATAGTCCGCGGCAGACGCCGCCAGCGCCGGGACGGAAAGCAGCAAAGCGAACGCGAGAAGCGCAAAGGTGAACTTTTTCATAGACGCGCCTCCTTTTGACCGCATGGTACCAGTTTGGCGTGCATCTGTCAAATGCGGCGCGGTTGACGGTTGAAAAACGGCCCCGGAGGGGCTATAATGCCAACATAACGTTGAATCGGAGCAATTGCATGAACAAATCGGATTTTTATTTTGATCTTCCCAAGGAATTGATCGCGCAGACCCCCCTGGAGCAGCGCGACCATTCCAGACTGATGCATCTGGACAAAGAGACCGGCGCCATCGAGCACCGGCATTTTTACGAGCTGCCCGAGCTGCTGCGTCCCGGCGACTGTCTGGTGCTGAACGATTCCCGGGTGCTTCCGGCCCGTCTCATCGGCTCCCGCCCCACCGGCGGCAGCGTGGAAGTGCTGCTGCTGCGCGATCTGGGCGGCGGCAAATGGGACTGCCTGACCAAGCCCGGACGCAAAACCCTGCCCGGCACCGACATCGCCTTCGGCAACGGGGAACTCTCCGCCACGGTGGATTCCGTGAGCGAGGGCGGCAACCGCGTCGTCCAATTCCATTATGACGGCATTTTCCTCGAAATTCTGGAGCGCCTGGGTAAAATGCCGCTGCCGCCGTATATCAAAGAGGAGCTGCAGGACCCGGAGCGGTATCAGACCGTCTATTCCCGGGAGCTGGGCAGCGCCGCCGCCCCCACGGCCGGGCTGCACTTTACCAGGGAGCTGCTGGACGTTATCGCCTCCCGCGGCGTAAAGGTCTGCTATCTCACCCTGCACGTGGGTCTGGGCACCTTCCGACCCGTGAAGGAGGACAGGATCGAGGATCACGAGATGCACTCGGAATTCTGCATCGTCCCGGAGGAGACGGCCCGCATCGTCACCGAGACCAAGCGAAACGGCGGCCGGGTCGTGTGCG
>DAOPXW010000106.1:0-2533 GCA_035352555.1 Oscillospiraceae bacterium | reverse complement strand
AGAATGCCGGAGAAGCCCCATAACGCAGAAAAAGCCTGCAATACAAAGGATTTTGCATACCCCTACGGGGCAAATCCCTTGTATTGCAGGCTTTCTTGATACGAATAATAAAAGAATTGACCGTAGCATTGTATCAATGCTACGGTCAATGTTTGGTGGAGGTGAGGGGAGTTGAACCCCTGTCCGAAAGCACTTCCTCAGAAACTTCTCCGGGCGCAGACGATTCTTTAAATTTCCCGCCGCCAAGCGCAAGTCGTCATGCTCAAGGCTTAGGTAGCTTCATTATGCGTGGTGCGTTCAAAGCTTTGCGCACGCACGGATGCCGCTAATCGACGCCGCACACCCGGGCCGCGGCGCTCCCGGGGGCGACGCTCACTGCTTAAGCAGCGAGGAGTTCAACGTTATCGTTGTTCTCTGATTTATAGGTGCCCATTTTTTGGATGGTAGGCGCATCCGCCCGCTATTTCTGCCTCTATGCCCCCGTCGAAACCGGTACACCCCCGTGTCGCTTTGCGGTCTCCTGTCTCCGGGGCTCCCTGTTCGGTCGCCCTTTACGATATTCGCCCGCAAGCTCCTTAAACGCATATGACCCGCTTGCGCTGGGCTCGTATGCGTGAAAGACGAAAGAAATACTTATGATGGGTAACGAGAGATTTGGCTGACTTCAGATTTTGTTCGGCTCGGAATATTCCACGCCGAAGGTCTCCACCGTGACGGACTTCATGACTTGGGCCGTCTTGGGCTTGTCGTTGTAGTCGGCGTCGGTATTGGCGATGCCGTCCACCACATCCATGCCTTCCAGCACCTTGCCGAAGGAAGCATACTGTCCGTCCAGATGGGGCGCGTTGTCGTGCATGATGAAGAACTGGCTGCCGGCGGAGTTGGGGGCCATGGTGCGGGCCATGGACAGCACGCCGCGGCTGTGCTTGAGGTCATTTTTGAAGCCGTTGCCTGTGAACTCGCCCTTGATGCTGTAGCCGGGGCCGCCTACGCCGGTGCCCTTGGGGTCGCCGCCCTGGATCATGAATCCGGGGATGACGCGGTGGAAGATCACGCCGTTGTAGAAACCCTTCTTAATGAGAGAAATAAAATTGTTCACGGTGTTGGGCGCGATTTCGGGATAGAGCTCGGCCTTGATAACGCCGCCGTTTTCCATCTCGATGGTGACAATGGGATTCTGAGCCATAATAGTGATTCCTTTCAATCAGCCTCTCAGCTTGGCGTTCCGCTCGGACAGGAACTGAACGGAGAGAGGGTAGTTTCCGCGGCGACGGTGCGCCCCGGCGGCCGTACCGCCCGGCAAAGCAGAAAAGGCGATTATCTTCGCTCTTTCAGCACCCGGTCCATATCGCGCTGCGCATCCCGCTTCATATCGGACTCCCGCTTATCATAGAGCTTTTTCCCCTTGCACACGCCCACTTCCAGCTTGACCAAGGAGTCCTTGAAATACAGCGACAGTGGAACGAGAGCGATGCCCTGCTGCATCACGGCGGCATTGAGCTTGGCGATTTCGCGTTTGTGCATCAGCAGCCTGCGGGGTCTGACGGGATCGCGGTTAAAAATGTTCCCTTTTTCGTAGGGGCTGATGTGCATACCCCGCACATGGATTTCGCCGTTTTTGATCGTGCAGTACGAATCCTTCAGGTTCGCGCCGCCCGCCCGCACGGATTTGACCTCGGTTCCGGCCAGTTCGATGCCGGCTTCGTAACGCTCCAGCACGAAAAATTCGTGAAAAGCCTTCCGGTTGGACGTGATCTCCTTCACGCCCTGCTGCTTCGGCATCGATTTCACCCCTCTTCAAAGAAACAAAACTAGTTTACCACATCGGGAGGAAAAAGAAAAGCCCTATTTCTCGCCGCCGCGGCGCAGCCGGGGGACGGGGGAGACCAGCCGGCGGCGCCGGGGAGGCGCTGGCCGGGCGATGAGCAGGTGCTGCGCGCCACGGCCGTAAAGCTCGGCCTCCATGGCCCGCCAGGGGACGCAGCCCGCGGCGGCCAGCGCCTCCGCCACCACGCGATCGATCTCCTGAACGCTGGGCTCATCCATCCCCAGCAGCAGCGCCACCACATCGGGGGAAACGGCGGAAAGGGTCATAATCATCACCTCACCCGTCGATGATACCGAAAAATGCGCCGCCGCGCCATGCAAAAAATATGGTAATCCAATAACACATATGCTATAATAACAAAATATAACTATATGTTGTGATTGCGGAGCGGAAGATATGGATTATACTGAAAAGACCGTGTCCTCGGAGGAGAAATACCGGGGCATTATCGTCAATGTGCGGATGGACCGCGCACAGCTGTGCGACGGCAGCGTCGTACGGCGCGAAGTCGTGGAGCACCCCGGCGGAGTGGCTATTCTGCCCGTGGACGACCGGGGCGTCTGCTATCTCGTGCGGCAGTTCCGCTATCCCATGGGCCGCATGATGCTGGAAGCTCCGGCGGGTAAGCTGGAAAAGGACGAGGATCCCGCGGCCTGCGCCGTGCGGGAGCTGCAGGAGGAAATCGGCCTTGAGCTGCGTGGGCCG
>DAOPXW010000105.1:0-2689 GCA_035352555.1 Oscillospiraceae bacterium | reverse complement strand
ACTATATCGGCATATCGACGATGACGCTGCAGAAGCTGGGCTTCATGTCCCTGCGATGAGCGCATACGGCGAGGGCGCCGGACGAAATTTCGTCCGGCGCCCTTTTTTGTTTATTTTTTCTTTTTGAACCGGGTCAGCAGGAGCATGCCCACCGCGACGGCCCCGGCCAGAAAGACCGTGGCCAGCCAGGGCAGACCCAGAAAATGCGGCAGCGGCGCGAGACACAGCAGCGCCCCGCCCAGCAGCAGCGCGCCCTCCAGCAGGCCCAGCAGCAGCAGACCCAGCAGGGCGCGTTTGCCCTCCCACTCGCTCTCGGCGGCGGATTGCCGCACGCTGACGGTCAGCTGCCCGGCGTTGGCCCTTTTGAGATACTCCGACAACTGACTGGGCAGCACGGTGAGTTTGTCGCCGGAGGCCAGCAGATTTTTCGCGGCGGTTTTCAGCCGCCTGCGGAGGGCGTCGGTATCCGTCATGGCGGCGGCCACATAGTCGATGACGATCTGCAGCACGTTGGTCTGGGGGCTGACGTCCGCGATGAGACCCTGCACTACCAGCAGACTGCGCCCCAGCATGGTCAGCGAGGCGGGAACCTGCATACCGTAGCGGTTGAGTATGTCCACGCACTCCGTCACCGCGGCGCCCAGATTGATGTCCGCCATGGCCATGGATTTGTACTGCGCCACCAGCCCGTCCACCTCGGCGGACAGGGCCAGCCGATCCGGGGGGCGGCCGCAGGTGCACATGGCCAGCAGCGTGTCGGTGAGGCCCATGATGTCGTTTTCATAGAGCGTGGTGATGATGTTGGTGTAAAGGTCGGCATCCCGCCGGGACAGACGGCCCATCATGCCCAGATCCAGCCACACGATCCTGCCGTCCCGCACGCGGATGTTGCCCGGGTGGGGATCGGCGTGGAAAAAGCGGTCCACCGTGATCTGCTTGATGTAGTTGTTCACCAGCTTCACGGCGATCTCATCCAGATCGTAGCCCGCGTCGGTGAGCCCCTGCGTGTCGTCGATCTGCCAGCCGCCGATGTTTTCCATCACGATGATGCGGCCGTTGGACAGCTCCTGATGCACCTCCGGGCAGGCCACGTATTTGATCTCGCGGTTGCAGGCGCGGAATTCCTCCAGATTGCGGACTTCCACATCGAAGTCCAACTCCTCCCGCAGGGCGCGGCCCATCTCGTCGACGACCCTGCCGAAGTCCAGCGCGCTGCCGATGGGCGTGTACTTGCTCAGCCCGGCGGCCCGCTTCATCAGTTTGAGGTCCCGTTCCATGGTTTCGCGGATATCCGGCCGCTGGAGCTTGATTACCACATCCGACCCGTCCGGCAGACGGGCGGCATGGACCTGGGCGATGGAGGCGCTGCCCAGGGGCTTGGGTTCAATGGCGGAAAAAACCTCCTGCCAGGGGCGGCCATAGACCTCGCTGACCAGGGCGCGGACCTGCTCGCCGGGCATGGGGGTCACGTCGGTGCGCAGCCCCTCCAGCGCGGCGCAGTACTCCCGCGGCAGGATGTCCGACCGCAGGGACAGAATCTGGCCGAATTTGACGAAGGTGGGGCCCAGATCCTCCAAAATTGAGCGCAGCTTATCGGGCGTCAGCCCCTGGGTGAACTGATGCCTGCTTAGAATAGACAGTATTTCCCGAAAGCGCTTGCCTTCTTCGATTTTCCCGCCCGCGGCCTGGGCCATTTACTTCTGATCGCCCTGCATGGCCAGCAGCTTTTCCAGCAGCTTGGCGCGCTCGTCGTCGCTGAGTTTGGTCACGTCGATTCCACCGGCGGCGGAGGGCGTCGCCGCGTCCTTGCATTTGCGCCTTAACTCTTCGTTGAGGGCCCGGCCCTTTTCCACGGTCACTTCGCCGCGCTTGACGCACTCGTCAATGACCTCGCCCAGCTTTTCATAGCCCAGCTCCGTGGCGCCGATACCGGCGGCCAGAATCTTCCTCAGGGTGTTGTCCATGGATTCCATAGCGATACCTCCAGAATTTTATTTTGAATAGGTTTTGTCGATGTTTTGCAGCAGCTCTACAAAGAAATTCTGCGTTTCGGCCCGATCGGCGTTGAACACGCCGCCGATGACGGCAAAATGGTCCAGATGCCGCACGGGCATCACATTCCACACGCCCGGCGCCACGGGCGCGGAAGCGCTGTACAGGCAAAAGGGCTCGTTCACCGGGTAGGTGGCGGAGATGGTGTTCACCAGCCCGTCGTTGGGCAGCCAGTCCTTGCCGACGAAGTGCCCACCGGGGGTGCGCTGATCGTACCACCGGCCCATGCGGAACCCGTAATGGGTGAACAGCGGCGTCATTTTGGCGTCGGGCCACTGACGGTAGCTGAGCAACCCCAGATGGGTGCGGCAGCAGGGATAGGAGAAGTAGTAAACGCCGGGCAGCGCGCCCAGCTGCCCATTCAGCGCGGCGGCGCCGTCGATGGACAGATCCCGCAGGGCATGGTCGCCGCTGTGCAGGAATTCCGCGCTGAGGGTGCGGGAGAGGGTATCCGTCACACTCTCGCCGGGCTCCCGGCGGATGCCGAATTGATCCAGCTTGAAGTCGTATTCATTTTTCAATTCGGACACGCCCCAGGTTTTGGCCCCGCCGGTGAACAGCATCATGATAAGTCCCGTGAGACTGCCGCAGCACGAGGTCAGAGTGGTACCATTGTGGGGGGCGGCCACGGTGGTGA
>DAOPXW010000104.1:0-2820 GCA_035352555.1 Oscillospiraceae bacterium | reverse complement strand
GGTCTCGCCGCTGAGCGCGGCTTCCTCGGCGGCCCGGCCGATGATGCCCACCATCATTTTTTCCACATCCGTGAGCTCCTCGTCGGGCTTGTCAAAGATCACGCCGCCGGCGGGCTTGTCCACGGACTGAAGCTCCCTGAGGCACAGATCCAGCACCACGGGCATATCCGAGGCGCTCTGATAGCGGTCCTCCGCGTTGAAGGCCAAGGCCTTTTCCAGGATCGCGCCCAGCGAGCGGCCCGCGTTTTTGGGAGCGCGGACGCGCTCGCCGCTCATGCGGCGGCGCAGCGTGGCCGCCCGGTCCTCCGCCGTAAGTTCGCCCTTTTCCGGCTGGAAGGGCAGCCTGCCGCCGTTGACACAGTAGTACAGCACCAGACCGATGGAGTACACGTCCGCCGGCGCGCCGCATTCGCCGTTCCAGAATTCCTCCGGCGACATAAATTCCAGTTCCTCCGCGGTCCAGCGGTCGCGCTCCGACTTGCCGCCGGGGCCCAGCGCCACGCTGCAGTCCGCCCCCAGGCTGATGTTGCCCGGACGCACGCCGCCGCGAAAACCGTCCTCCCCGGCCTGACCGGAGACGACGCCGCATAATTTTTCTATCACTCGGATCAGCTCGCTGCGGCTCATGCCCGCCGCCCTGTCGCTGAGCCGATTGTCTTTATCCATGATCGGTTCGTCTGCCATAGGTTTTCCCTCCGTTCCGATGTATGTCAGCACATAGATGTTAACATAATATCACGAACAGGGGGCGTAGTCAATTCCATCCAGGCTTGGAATTCTTAAAATTTATGCCTTTTTCAGTTCGGCGCCGGGGTAGTAGTGGGACAGGATGTCGCGGTAGGTCGTACCCTGTTTGGCCATGCTCTGGGCGCCGTACTGGCTCATGCCCACGCCGTGGCCGTTGCCGGTGACGCTGAATACGAAATTGCCGTTATAGACCAAGTCGAATTCCGTGGAGCGCAGTGAAAACAGGGTGCGCATCTCCTCTCCCGTCACCGCGACACCCCCCAGCGTCACGGTTTTGACCCGGCCGCTGTCGTCCTTTGTCATACCGCCGATCCAGGTGTCGGCAGCGCCGGTGAAATCCGCCTCCGGGTGGGCCGAGAGCACGGTGTCCCTGAAGTCGATGGGCGCGGCGGTCATGGTGGTCTTGAAGTTGGGTACCTCCGCCTCCGTTTCCGGGCTGGACACGGACACGAGGTAGGGCAGATCCGTGCCCCACACGTCGGCGCTGGATTCGGTGGTCCCGCCGGAGGAGGAGTGGAAGGCCGCCAGAATGGGCGTGCCGCCGCTGACCAGATACTCCCCGTCGGTATCCGTCACCGCCGCCGTGATCTTGTCCAGATTCGCCGCGTAATCATCGCCCCAGTTCTTATGCATCTCCGCGTCGGAGATCCAGGCCTGACAGCAGGCGGGGTCCGTGCAGACGTCGGCATTTTTGTCCGCGTGCTTGGAGCCGGTGACCACGCTGCGCATGGCGTAGGTGCGGGCCGCCACGGCCTGCGCCTTCAGCGCCTCGGGCTCGAATTTGGCGGGCATCTCCGCCGCCACCACGCCCACCAGATAATCGTGCAGCGACAGGTTCTGGTTTCCCTCCGGGGTGAGCACCGTCAGCGTCACGGTCTTGTCCCGGCTGGGCTGCCAGGTGCTCTGCGGGGCGCTCTCCTCCTGCGCCGACGCCGCCGGCGCGGGCGGAAGCGCGAAAGGCAGCAGGGCCGCGAACAGCAGCGCCAGGACCGAAACGGCTAGGATCCTTTTCATGGGTGTACCTCCGAATAAGGTTGACTGGACGGATAAAGAAGTATAAAATATAAACTTGTACTTTACGGTTAATCTTATTGGATTGGAACTGAGCTTATGCGCAAAAATGCTTTGTCGATCTGCTGTTTTACCTGCGCCGCGGGCGCCATCGGCGCGTTCTGCCGGTGGCTGCAGAACCAGCTGGCCTTTGACGAGACCGGTCTGTCCGCCGCCAGCGCGTGGAACTATATCGTCCCGCTGGTGCTCATCGCCGCCGCCGTGTGCTTTTACTGCATCGTGGCGAGATACAAACGCTCGGGGCTGGAAATGACCACGGACTTTTACGGGACTTTCGACGGCAGCACCCGGTTATTCGTGCCTCTGGCCTGGGTCATCGGCGCGGCCATGGTTTTTGGCGCGCTGATCCTGATTGCCACCGGCGCGGCCGACGCCAACGCGGTGCTGTACCGCGTTCTTGCCGTCCTCGGAGTGGTCTCGGGCCTCGCCTTCGGCGCCACGGCCATGGCCGCCCGCCGCAGATACCAGCCGGGTCTTGTGTGCGCGCTGGCCACCGCGCCGGTGCTGCAGTTCTGCCTGTGGCTCATCACCAGCTACAAGGTCAATTCCACCAACCCCACGGTGTGGGTCTACGCGGTGGAGATCCTGGCCATCGCGGCGGCGCTGCTGGCCTTCTATTATTTCGCCGGCTATCCTTATGGCCGGTGCAAGCCCTACAGCAGCCTGTACTTTTCCATGCTGGGCGCGTTTCTGTGCATCGTCGCCCTGGCGGACGACCGGAATTCCGGGCTGCAGCTGATGCTGGTCTCCGCCGTGTGTATGCAGCTGTTCTGGGCCTGGATGATCACGGCCCACAGGCACGCCCCGCTCCCGCCCGCCGGGGAGACGGCCCCCGCCGGGGAGGAAAAGCTTGCGGACGTCAGCGTGAACAGCATTCTGGATGAGTTTCACGACGGGCAAGATCAATAACGGGTTTGAAAAAGCCGGGCATTCTTTTGAATGCCCGGCTTTCAGACTGTAGACAAAGTACCCCTTAGTGCCGACGAAAGCTGGCGCTGGGGG
>DAOPXW010000103.1:0-3338 GCA_035352555.1 Oscillospiraceae bacterium | reverse complement strand
AGTTCCCGTCCGCGGGATAGTCCTCCGCGTCGGGCGAATTGCCGGCGCTGGCACAGACCAGGGTAAACCCCGAGAAGCCCCAATAATCGCAGAGCTTTTGACAGAAGCCGTTCAGCGTCAGCGACGGGTCGAAAATGTCGCCGAAATTGTCATAGAAGTCCCACGTCCCGTCATTGCCATTGGAGACGGAGAAAAGCGGCTTGCGGCCTTCGTCTGCTTTGGCGGTGATGTTGAACGAGAGGATCCGGCCGGTGATGTTGTCGATCTCAATATTGCCGTAATATTTACCGGCGTTGTAGCCAATCAGATAGAACGGGTCCAGTTTGCGGGAAAAGACGCTGAACAGCCGCCCGTCATTTTCCAGTTTGGCGGTGCTCTTGCCGTATTCAATGGTGAAATCCGCGTCGATGACGCCCAGGCCGCGCAGCTTATCCAGTTCGGCGTTGGCGGCGGCCACGGCCTCCCTTTGGTTGGTGATCACGGACGGGACCTTGGCAAAAGCCGCCGCGGCCAGCAATACGACGACCGCCGCCGCGATCAGCGCGGTGCGGAGCAGACGCCTGCCCGGGCGCTTTTTTTCTGCCCCGCCGCAGCCTTGAATTTTTTCGGCGGTAATCTCTCCAACGGCCCGCGCGTCCAGGGGCGCGGTCTCGTTCAGCGGCGGCAGCTCGCCGTCATACATATCGAAAAAATCGGAAATTCTGGTGTTCATATCAGAGGTCCTCCTTTGACAATATTTTCTTCAGGGCGGCCCGCCCGGCTTTCAGCCGGGTCTTGACCGTCTCTCTGGGGATGCCGATCTCCGCCGCGATGTCGGCGGTGGACTGGCAGTAATAGTAGTGGCGGATCAGAATTTCCCGATCCCGGGCGGAGAGCGACGCCATGGCCGCGCCCAAAATCTCCCGCCGTTCCAGGTCGGACAGCACCATTTCCTGCCCGGTGTCGGGCAGCTCCAGAAAATCGTCCTCCAGATAGAGCTCCGCCCGCGCCTCCCGCAGCTTGTTTTTGGCCCTGGTGCGCGCAATACTGGCCAGATAGCCCCGCAGGCAGCCGGGCAGCACTTTTTCCGCATTCTGCCACAGGGAATAGAACACGTCGGCGGCCACCTCCTCGGCATCGTCCCTGGTCATAGCGCCGCCCAGAATGTTCCATACGATGGTCCCCACATAGCCGGTATACTGCCGGATTACCTGCCGCAGGGCGGCTTCGTCCCCGCTTTTCAGACCATCCAGAAGAGCGGGCTCGTCAGTCGTTTTGATTTTCCTTCACCTCGATGCCGTTGAAAGCTTTCACCCATAAGAACACAAAAAGCCGGCCCCCGGGTCGGCTTTTTGATCATTTTTATGTTTTTACGTGCCGACCGCTTTTCCCCAGCCGCACCAGCAGCACTGCCAGCAGGATGAGTACCGCGGCGGCCATGGCCCAGCCGCCCCAGCGCATGGGCATCAGAAACCGGCCCTTGAGATAGGCGTGGTAGCCCAGCAGGGAACCGAACTGCACCAGCACCGCCGCGGGAAACAGGTCGGGTACGGTCATGGCCAGCACCACACTCAGCACATCCGCGCAGAAGAAATAGCGGTCGTGCATATGCGGCAGCAGGAAGGGGACGGCCGCTGCGAACAGGACGGCTGCCGCCAGCAGCGCCCGGTCGTCCGCGCGGCGGCGCCGGAGGAACAGTACCAGCAGAACGGCCAGCACAAAAAGAAAGGCCCACAGTATCGCCAGCTTGGCCCACCAGGCCGCGTCGTCGGCATTCTCCAGAATGGAAAAGATGGAGGAGGAATTGTAATTGAGGGCGCCGCCCACGCTGCCGGCCTGATCGAGATACAGTGTCAGCGTTTCCATAAAGGGCCGGCCCAGAGCAACGGCGGGCAGCACTGCGGCCACGTAGGCCGCGGGAAAGGCCAGCAGATGCCGCAGCTTGACGCGCCCGGAAAAGAGAAACGCGGCAAACACCGGCAGCACGAACACCGCCTGCAGTTTGAAGGCAAAGGACAGCGCCGCGCAGACCACGGCCCCCCAGGGCCGTTTGGACAGCGCCAGATACACGCTCAGCACGGCGAAGGCCGCATAGATGCTGTCGCACTGGCCCCAGTAGGCACCGTTGAGGAACACCGTGGGTAAAAAGAGGACCGCAAAAAAACAGCCCAGCTTCTGCCCGGGCTTTTTCACGGTAAGTCCTGCCAGAAGCATTGCGGCCCAGGCCAGAATCACGTCGAAGAAAATGCTCAGCAGCTTAATAAGGTAGAGACTGCCGATGTCGGAATAGGAAAACCAGGCCAAAAAATAGAGGTAGGGGATGTTGTAGTTGCCGATGGAGCCCTTCAGCCCGGCAAAGCCGCCGTTATCGGCGAAATAGTCCACCCACTTGGCCAGAAAGTCCGTATAATCCAGCGTCTGATGATCCAGTGCCAACCCGCGCAGATAGAAGGCCGCGGTCAGCAGCAGCGCGGCCGCCACGACGGCGCCGGGCTTTTTCAGCACACCGGAGCCGTACAGCAGCAGAAAGGCAAAAATACCCTCCGCCGCCAGCAGAAAGATGACCCGTGTATCCATATGCCTCCGATGTTGATACAAAAAAAGGCCGGAGTTAAAAACTCCCGCCGAAATTTGTGTATTTTACAAAAATTTTCTTGACAAGCATTGGTTATAAATGATAAAATATCTTGCTATGTGTTTCATAGAAGCGGATTCTACGCCCACTATCTACACTCCGAATGATAGCATCTTCCAAAAGTAAAATCAACACCGCGCGAATCATTTCTGACAACTTCGCCGGGCGTTCACAAATATGGATAAGGAGAGTACGCCAATGCCAAAAGATGTTCTCTATGGCAAAACGCTGAGAAAGAGCTTTGCCCGCAGCCAGGAGATCCAGGATATGCCGAACCTGCTGGAGATCCAGAAAAACTCCTATCGCTGGTTTCTGGATACCGGCCTGCGCGAGGTGTTCAAGGATGTGGACGTCGTCACCGACTATTCCGGCAACCTTGAGCTGAGCTTTGTGGACTATTCGATGGATGAGAAGCCCAAGTATACCATTGAGGAATGCAAAGCCAGGGACGCCACCTACGCCGCGCCGCTGAAGGTTCGCGTGCGGCTGCGCAACAAGGAGACCGAGGAGATCAAGGAGCAGGAGATCTTCATGGGCGATTTCCCCATCATGACGCCCGGCGGCACCTTCGTCATTAACGGCGCGGAGCGCGTCATCGTCTCCCAGATCGTGCGTTCCCCCGGTGTGTACTACGACAAGACCACCGACAAGACCATGCTTTCCATATATGCCACCACGGTTATCCCGTATCACGGCGCCTGGCTGGAATACGAAACCACGCGTC
>DAOPXW010000102.1:1655-3476 GCA_035352555.1 Oscillospiraceae bacterium | reverse complement strand
TCCTTGGCCACGGTGACGGAGGTGCCGGAGGTGGCGACGTTCACGTTGTTGCCCGTGACGTTCGCGTTCGTGACGGTGCCCTCGCCGGAGATGGCCGCGCCCTCGGCCGCCGCGTTCACGGTGCCGACCTTCGCGCCCTTGGCGACAGTAACGGTCGCGCCCGTCGCGGTCTTATCCGCGGTCAGGGTCGTAACCGTACCCTGCACGGTGAGGCTGGGCTGCGCGCCGGTGGCGGTCAGCGTCGTGACCGTCGCGGATGCGGCGACCGTCACGCTGGCGTGATCCGCCGTGACGGAAACCTCGCCCACGGTGCCGCCCTGCACGGTCACGGGGACGCCCGCCGCGACTTCAAGCTTGTCCACGTTGCCCTCGACGATCACGTCGTCCTTGCCGTCGTTGATCACGACGACCTCGACGCTGGAGGAGGCGTCCGCCGCCACGCGGATCTCGCCGTCCACCTTGGAGATGGTCAGAGTGCCGACGTTGGATTTATTGATGATCTTGACGGAGTGGACGCCGCCGCCGCGGACGACGGTCCTGCCGGTGACGGTCACGCCGTCCAGCGTGATATCGCCGCTGCCGACGCCGTCGCCGATGATGAGGTCGCCGGTGATGGTGATATTCTTCAGCACCACGCCGGGCACGTTCACCATGACGCTGCCGGTGAGATTGTCGGTATAGGTGCCGGCCTTGGTGATATAGGTCTTGACAATGCTGTTCATGATGACGGCAAAGTCGGCGCGGGTGATGTTCGCGGTGGGATTGAGGTTCGCGCCGTCGCCGCTGGCATAGCCCGCGGCCGCCATGGCGGCCACGCTGCCTTTCGCCCAGGACGCCACCTTGGCGCTGTCCTTGTACTTTGCCAGCGCGGTGTCGCTGCCCGCGGGCAGCTTGAGGACGGAGGCCAGCGCCGTGAGGGCCTCCTGACGGGTGACGGGCGCTACGGGATTGAGCTTTTTCCCGCTGCCCACCAGGGTCTTCATATGGACGGCGACGGCCATCTCATTCGCGTACCACGCGTCCGCGGGCACGTCGGTGTAGCCGGAGATGTCGCCCTTCTCGGTCGCGCCGAAGGCGTGATTCAGGATGGTCGCCATTTCCGCGCGGGTGAGATTGGCCGCCGGCCTGAGCTTGCCGCCGGAGCCTTTCAGCAAGCCGTTTGTCACGGCCGCCTGCAGCGCGGCGGTGGAATAGTCGTTGGGCATGTCCGTGAATTGCGCGTCCGCCGCCAGCGCCGCCATCGGCAGCAGCGTGAGCACCATGCACAGGACAACCAGCAGGCTCAGCAACTTGGTCCTTGTTTTCTTCATTTCGTCTGTTCATCCTCCTAAAAAATATTTGCCGCAACGGCTGCGGCATAGTTATCAAGTCCCCCTCGCGCAAAGTGGGATTCGGCAGTTCCCTTGCGCTTGGGAATCTTTTCATTATATGGTATATCACTTTTGGTAGGTGTTTACAATACCCGTTTATGTGTGTTTTGAATAAATTCCCCGTCGAAAAAAGGCACTTTTTAAGATGTAACATATAAAAACTACCTCTTTTTCTGCCCATGATTCCTGTCGGATTGCCCCAAAAGGTCGCGGCAGCCCCTTTGCACCCTATTCGCCGCCCGAAACGCCCGGTATCGCGCGGATTTTTCAAAAAATGCCGCCGCTCTGACAAAATATGACGTTATTCGCAGGGGTGACGTGTTACTTTGTGTTTGTAGGCAGGCGTCAACCGATTGTGTGTACGAAAGGATTGGGGTAACATGGAGATTTCAAGAGAATATTTAATCCTGTTCAACGCAATCACAGATACAGTACAGACACTGGAATCCCT
>DAOPXW010000102.1:0-1555 GCA_035352555.1 Oscillospiraceae bacterium | reverse complement strand
AAAAAATGCACGAGATTCAAAAAGAGTATTCCATTCTGTTCAATGCAATTACAGATACCGAGGCGGAGCTGCTGCGCCTGCGGATAAAGCTTGTTGAAGCGCAGCAGATGGCGGAAGAATCATACATATCAGGTCAGGAGAGCGCCGAAAATATTGACGCCGCCGTGCCTGTGTCATAACGAACCCCGACGGGATAACTGAACAGGCGGAGTGGTTTGCCGATTGCCGCTCCGCCTGTTTGCAGTCTGAAAACAGAGGGCAGCGCACAAAAAACAGTTGCTTCGAAACAATTTCATATAAACGCGACGGATCATTTCAGGAAGATCCTCGTCCTTAGCCCCCGCTGCGGCGCCTGGCAGCGCGCCGGCTTTTTGCGCCTCCGGTTACATTGATAAAATTATCTTGACATTTTCGGGAAACCTGTTACTATTGGTTACATTAAAGTAATGTCTATTCATAATTCAGCTGATTTTATAACCTTAAGGGGGCATCGTCATGAAAAAGCTGATCTCACTTCTGCTGGTGCTGGTTTTCTCCTGCTGCCTTGTCACCGCAGCGCTGGCCGCCGACAGCGGCGACGCGCTGACCGCCGCCAAAACCCTGTACGGCATGGGTCTGTTTTCCGGCACCGGGACCGACGCCGGCGGCGTCCCTGATTTTGATCTGGACAAAGTGCCCACCCGGGCCGAGGCCGTGACCATGCTGGTAAACCTGCTGGGCAAGTCCGACGCGGCGAAAGCCGGCACCTGGACCACCCCCTTCACCGACGTGCCCGCCTGGGCCGCGCCCTATGTGGGCTACGCCTATGAAAACGGACTCACTGCCGGGCTGAGCAAGACCTTGTTCGGCTCCTCCTCCCCCATCACCGGGCAGCAGTATCTGACGCTGGTGCTGAGCGCGCTGGGCTATGACGAGGGCGCCGATTTCAGCTGGCAAAACGCCTCCGCGCTGGCGGACAAGCTGGGCCTCGCCGGCGGTGATTCCAGCGCCGCCGCCGAATTCCTGCGCGGCGACCTGGCCATCATCTCCGCCTCCGCCCTGACCCAGAACTTTAAGGGTACGGACGTGGATCTGACCCAGGTCATCGCTCTGGGCAAATCGCTGGCCGCCGAGAGCGATGCGGACATCCCCGCGGCGGAGATCGCAGCCATCGCCCAGACGGTCGCCGGTTCCAACGGTAAGCTCTCCGGCGAGGACATCACCGCCATCGCCAAGCTGGTGGCCGCCGAATACGACGCCGGTCTGCCCGTAGATCAAATCGCCTCCATCACCGTCAGGTTGGTGGACTCCAAGGGAACCGACGTACCCGTGGACGAGATTGCTTCCGTGGTCAAGTCCGTGACCACGCAGTACAAGGTGAACCTCCCCGTGGACGGGGCTGTGAGCATCTACACGCTGATCAGCGGGCTCATCAACAAATAAATTCCCTCCCAAATCGAAATCTCTCCCCATTCTTTTGCCACGTAAATAAACGGCCCATCCTTTCGGATGGGCCGTTTATTTCAGCCTGTAGACAAAGTACCCCTTAGTGCCGACGAAAGCTGGCGCGAGGGGT
>DAOPXW010000101.1:0-3621 GCA_035352555.1 Oscillospiraceae bacterium | reverse complement strand
GCTGATCGACTGGGCCTTTTCTCAGTCCGAGGGCCTCTTTTACATCATGGCGGAGACCGCGCCGGACAATGCCGCGTCCCAGCGCGTGCTGGAAAAGCTTAAATTTAAGCCCACCGGCAAAACGGGCGGGGAGGGGCCCCGCTACGAACTGGAGCGCCCCGCAACCTCCTGGGCCGCAATCTTCATGTGCCTGGGTCTCAGCGTGGGCGTGAGCTTCGGCACCGGCCTCGGCAATACGAGCATCGGCATGTGCCTGGGTCTTGCCTGCGGTGTTGGACTGGGCGGTCTCCTGGATGCGGAAGAGAAGAAAAAACGCGACCGGCGCAGGGCTGAACGCGCAAATACCGATATTGAAAATGTTCCGTGACTTTTCTCACGGAACATTTTTTTAGTTTTTGTAGCATATCATGAATCCCGTTGAAAAAACATGGATTGAATTGTATAATAATATGAGTTTTGATCCTCAGCGGCGCGCTGCAGATGTTTTTTAAGGAGTAATAAAAAACCATATATCGGAAAGGAAGTCGTTGAAAATGGCAGAATTGAGACCGAAGATCGTCAAGCTGTGCAAGGTGGTAGGGGGCCTCACCGGACTGGTCAACAAGATCGATGAAAACGCCCCGGAATACTATTGCCTGGCCGGCGTCCTCACGGACGACGAGGCCGATGTGGCTATCGCCGCCGGCTTGCGCCAGACGCGCACGGCGGAATACCTCGCGTCCAAGGTCGGCAGGAGCGTGGAAGAGACGCAAAAGATCGCCGAGCATCTGGCCTGGATCGGCGTTTTCCGCATCACCAGGGATCCCGGCGACGGGAAGGACCGCTTTTTCATGCAGATCTTCGCCCCGGGCATCATGGAGATGATGGTCAACAACCGCACGCTGCTGAACAGCCACCCCGAGATTGGCAGGGCCTTTGAGGAATATACCCGCATCCGCATGGCGACCATGTCGCCCATGCTGCCAAACGGCTATGGTCTCATGCGCGTGGTGCCGGTGGAGAATGCCATCAAAGACATCCCGGGCGTCTGCGACTACGACCGCCTTTCCTATTATCTCAACAAGTACGACGTCTTTTCCGTGTCCGAATGCTCCTGCCGCGCCTCCCGCACCACGCTGGGCGACGGCTGCGGCCACCTGTCCGAGGATATGTGCATCCAGATGGGCAAGGGCGCGGAGCATTATATCCGCACGGGCCGCGCCCGCCAGATCACCCGGGAGGAAGTCTATGAGATTCTCAAGCGGGCCGAGGACAACGGGCTGATGCACGATATGCCCAACATCGAGGAGGCCGGCGAGAGCACCGCCATCTGCAACTGCTGCGCCTGCGCCTGCTTCGGCCTGCGCGTGGGCTTGATGTACGGCGCGCGGGACGTGATCCGCTCCAACTTCACCGCAGAGGTGGACGAGGCCAAGTGCGTGGCCTGCGGCCAGTGTGTGGAGAGTTGCCCCGCCAACGCCCTGAAGCTGGGCCAGAAGCTGTGCTCCAAAGCGGACCTCACCCCGCCGGACTATAAAAAAATGGCCGATTCCCTCTGGTCGAAGAAGGACTGGAACGTGGACTACCGCGACAACAGGGAGGACGTGGTCGCCACCGGCACCGCCCCCTGCAAGACGGCCTGCCCGGCGCACATCGCCGTTCAGGGCTATCTGAAGCTGGCCGCGCAGGGCAAGTATGCCGAGGCCCTGGCGCTGATCAAGAAAGAAAATCCCTTCCCCGCGGTGTGCGGGCGCATCTGCAACCATCGCTGCGAGACCGAATGCACCCGCGGCAGCGTGGACGAGGCCGTGGCCATCGACGAGGTCAAGCGCTTCATCGCCGACCACGACCTGCACGAGGCCACCCGTTACATCCCGCCGATGGTCAACCAGATCGGCCGGCCCTATACCGAGAAGATCGCCGTTGTGGGCGCGGGCCCCGCCGGCATGAGCTGCGCCTTCTATCTTGCGGAAAAAGGCTACCCCGTCACCGTTTTCGATAAGAACAAAGTCCCCGGCGGCATGCTGACGCTGGGCATCCCGTCCTTCCGCCTGGAAAAGGACGTGGTCAATGCCGAAATCGACATTCTCCGCGCCATGGGCGTGGAGTTCAAATGCGGCGTGGAGGTCGGAAAGGACGTCACCCTTCAGCAGCTGCGGGACGAGGGCTACAAGGGCTTCTATCTTGCCATCGGCGCGCAGAAATCCGCCCCCGTCGGGGTCCCCGGCGAGGAGCTGAAAAACGTCTGGGGCGGCGTGGATTTTCTGCGCCAGGTCAATCTGGGCAAAAAGCCCTTTGTGGGCAAAAAATGCGCCGTCATCGGCGGCGGCAACGTGGCCATGGACGTGTGCCGCAGCGCACTGCGCCTGGGCGCCAGGGATACCTGTGTCCTCTATCGCCGCTCACGGGACGAGATGCCCGCCGCGGCCGACGAGATGGAGGAGGCCGAAAAAGAGGGCGTGCGGTTCCGTTTCCTTGTCGCGCCCGTGGAGTTTCTCGGCGAGGAAGGGAAGGTCAAAGTCGTCAGGGTCGAGCTGATGGAGCTGGGCGAGCCGGATGAAAAAGGCCGCCGCAAGCCCGTGGGTACAGGAAAATACGAGACCATCGAGGTGGACAGCGTCATCGGCGCCATCGGCCAGACCGTGGATTGGGGCGCACTGGACACCGGTGCTCTGGTCAAGACCAAAAAGGGCACCGCCGAGGCGGACGGGTTCACCTATCAGACTGCCCAGCCGGACATTTTCGTGGGCGGCGACGTTTACACCGGGCCGAAGTTCGCCATCGACGCCATCGCAGCCGGCAAGGAGGCCGCCGTTTCCCTGCACCGCTTCGTCCATCCCGGCCAGAGCCTCACGGCGGGCCGCGACCGGCGGGAATACAGGGCACTGGATAAGGACAGCGCGCTGATCCCCGCCAGCGGCTTCGACAACGACAGCCGTCAGGCGCCGGGCTACAACGCCGCCAAGGCCAGGTCCTTCGGCGACGCCCGCGTGACCTTCACCGAGGAACAGGTCAGAAGGGAGACCGCCCGCTGCCTGGGCTGCGGCGCCACCAAGGTGGATGCGTATCTATGCATCGGCTGCGGCCTGTGCACCACCAAGTGCAGGTTCGACGCTATCCACCTGAAAAAGACCCGCGATTGGGAGGCCGGCAAATTTGAGACCATGCCCATCAAGGTGGTGGAGCACGTGGTGAAAAAGACCGGTAAGATCCTCAAAAAGAGCCTGGGATAATAAGATGCATGAACTGGGGCTGCTGGACGCCATGCTCAGGACCGTGGACGGCATTCTGGCCGGAGAGAGCGACGTTGCCGGCGTCGCCTCCATCACGCTGGAGGTCGGCGATCTCAGCGGCGTTGTGCCGCGCTTTCTCTACGACTGCTGGGACGCCGTCCGGGACGGCACAAAATATGCCGCCACGAAATTGAAGGTGGTGTCCGTTCCGGGCACCGCCCGCTGCGAGGATTGCGGCCGCGAATTCAATGTGGATGTGGAATCGCTCCGCTGTCCGCGCTGCGGCGGGGCCAGGCTCACGCCGCTCACCGGCCGGGACATGACCATCAGCGAGATTGAAGCCTATTAGAAAAAAGAGGACGGTTCAATATGAACCGTCCTCTTTATCGGCCTTCTTATTCCGGCAGCT
>DAOPXW010000100.1:0-3640 GCA_035352555.1 Oscillospiraceae bacterium | reverse complement strand
TCCCCCCGCATCATCCCCCAAATCCGTTTCTCCTTTAGTTCTTTGACAGGCTGAGCGCCCCTTTTCTTTTGAAAAGGGGCGCTCAGCCTGTCAAAGGTGTCAGTTTTTTCTCACTTCAGCGCGGCGGTGATAATGCTCATCTGATAGACGTCCCCCGCGAAAGCGTGCTTTCGCGGGGTGCCCCTTCCATCGAACATCCTCGACCGGCAAAGCCGGTCTGCGGGAATTCGGCTGCGCCGAAATTCACGGCGCAAAAGCGCCGCCGCGCGGAGCGCGCGGCCTCGTCGGTCACGCCGTGCGGCGGCGCTCTTTTAATTTTTTCTCACTTCAGCGCGGCGGTGATAATGCTCATCTGATAGACCTCCTCGGCGTTGCAGCCGCGGGACAGGTCGTTGATGGGGGCGTTCAGGCCCTGCAGGATGGGGCCGTAGGCCGCGAAGCCGCCCAGACGCTGGGCGATCTTATAGCCGATGTTGCCGGACTGGATTTCCGGGAAGATGAAGGTGTTGGCATAGCCGGCGACCTTGCTGCCGGGGAACTTCAGCTGGCCCACGGTGGGGGACACGGCGGCGTCGAACTGCATCTCGCCGTCCACGTCGTACTCGGGGACCAGGGCCTTGCACTTCTCGCAGGCGTTGCGGGCCAGATCCACGCTGGTGCCCTTGCCGGAGCCCTTGGTGGAGTAGCTCAGGAAAGCCACCTTGGGGGCGATGCCGAACTTCTTCGCGGTGTGCGCGGTCTCCACGCCGACCTCGGCCAGCTTATCGGCGGCGGAGAACTTCACCTCGCCGGTAGCCTTGTCCACATCGTCCTGATAGTCGATATTGATGGCGCAGTCGCCCATGGCCAGCAGCTCGTCGCCGCGGACCATGATGAAGCAGGAGCTCACCAGATGGGCGCCGGGCTTGGTCTTGATCAGCTGCAGCGCGGGGCGGACGGTGTCGGCGGTGGAATAGGTGGCGCCGCCCAGCAGGGCGTCGGCCACGCCGATTTTCACCAGCATGGTGCCGAAGTAATTGCTCTTTTTCAGGCTGTCGGCGCACTCCTCCGGGGTCATCTTGCCCTTGCGGAGCTCCACCATCTTCCGAACCATCTCGTCAAAGCGGTCGTAGTTGTTGGGGTCGAGGATTTCAAGACCGGCGATATCGAAGCCGCCCTTGGCGGCAGCGGCCTTGACAGCCTCGGGTGAGCCCACCAGCACGGGCGTCAGGAAGCCGTCTTTCTTCAGTCTGGCGGCGGACTCCAGAATGCGGGCGTCCGTACCTTCGGTATAGACGATCTTGCGGGGACTGGCCTTCAAAATCTCGATCAGATTCTCAAACATGACTGTACCTCCGATTATTGTTTTATTTTCTATTCAAAAGTAGATAATACCGAACATTTTTACTTTAGCACGCATACAGGCATTTTTCAAGGATTATGATATTTTTCCCGGTTTTCCTGTTTTCCGCTTCGTCCCCCCGTAAAAAAAAGCGCGCGTCGGCCCCGTTTTCCCACTTTACAAAAGTCCCCGGCGCCGATATAATTACGGTCGGTAATCAAATAGCCGGTTGAACCGGCTGAAACGGAGCTGATGGATTTGGAGCGTTCTTTTTCTGTTACGCTTGCCGAACTGCGCCGCCGCAACGGCTACAGCCAGCGTAAGGTGGCCGCGGATCTCAGCATCAGTCAGGCCCTGCTGAGCCATTACGAAAATGGCGCCAGAGAGCCCGGTCTCGCCTTTGTGTGCCGCGCCTGCAATTATTACGGCGTCACGGCGGATTATCTGCTGGGCCGGTCGGACGATCCCCTGGGCCGGGACTCCGCGGCGGACGCGGCCCGGGCCTTTCTCGGTGAACTCAGGATTCTCACGAACAAGGCGGAAGCCGCCCTGGAGGAATTGAAATAATATGACCGATCAATCCCACATTCGGAATTTTTCCATCATCGCCCATATTGACCATGGAAAATCCACGCTGTCGGACCGCCTCATTGAAAAGTGCAACGCGGTGGACGCGCGGGTCATGGAAGATCAGATTCTGGACAACATGGAGCTGGAGCGCGAGCGCGGCATCACCATCAAGGCCCGCGCCGTGGGGCTCAACTATGTCGCGCCCGACGGGGCGAACTACGAGCTCAACCTCATCGACACCCCGGGCCACGTGGACTTCAACTATGAGGTCTCCCGTTCGCTGGCCGCCTGCGAGGGTGCGCTGCTCATCGTGGACGCCACCCAGGGGGTGGAGGCCCAGACCCTGTCCAACACCTATCTCGCGCTGGACGCCAATCTGGAGATCCTGCCCGTCATCAACAAGATCGACCTGCCCGCCGCCGATCCCCTGAAGGCCAAGCGGGAGGTGGAGGATATCATCGGCATCCCCGCCATGGACGCCCCGGAGATTTCCGCCAAGCTGGGCATCAACATCGACGCCGTGCTGGACGAGATCGTGCGCGGCGTCCCCGCGCCCAGGGGCGACCCCGGCGCCCCGCTGAAGGCGCTGGTGTTCGACAGCCAGTACGACAACTATCGCGGCGTCATCGTGCTCGTCCGCCTGTTTGACGGCGGCATCCGCAAGGGCAGCAGCATCCGGCTGATGCAGACCGGCGCGGTGTACGAGGTACTGGAGGTGGGCCATCTGCGGCCCATCGGCCTGGACCCCTGCGACGCGCTGTCCGCGGGCGAGGTGGGCTATTTCACCGCCAGCATCAAAAACGTGGCGGACACCCGCATCGGCGACACCGTCACCGAGGCGGCCCGGCCCACGGCCGCGGCGCTGCCCGGCTACCGTCCGGCCCGCTCCATGGTCTACTGCGGCATCTATACCGAGGACGGCTCCAAATATCCCGATCTGCGGGACGCGCTGGAAAAGCTGAAGCTCAACGACGCCTCCCTGTCCTTCGAGCCGGAATCCTCCGTGGCGCTGGGCTTCGGTTTCCGCTGCGGTTTTCTGGGCATGCTGCACATGGAGATCATCCAGGAGCGGCTGGAGCGGGAATTTGATCTCTCGCTGGTCACCACCCTCCCCTCCGTCATCTACAAAATCATCAAGACCGACGGCAGCGTGGTCATGGTGGACAACCCCCACAATTACCCCGATCCCGGCGTCATCGGGGAGGCGCAGGAGCCCTTCGTCAAGGTCTCCATCATCACCCCCAACGACTATGTGGGCAACATCATGCCCCTGTGCCAGGATCGCCGGGGCGAGTACCGGGATATGCAGTATCTGGATACCCACCTGGTGGAGATGCACTACGAGATGCCGCTCAACGAGATCGTCTACGACTTTTTCGACGTGCTCAAGGCCCGCACCAAGGGTTACGCCTCGCTGGACTATGTGTTCTCGGAGTACAAGCCCTCGGAGCTTGTCAAGGTGGATATGCTGCTCAACGGCGACCAGGTGGACGCGCTGAGCTTTATCGCCCACAAGGACAAGGCCTATCCCCGGGCCCGCAGGCTATGCGAAAAGCTGCAGGACAACATTCCCCGTCAGCTCTTTGAAATTCCCATCCAGGCGGCCATCGGCGGCAGGATCATCGCCCGGGAAACCGTCAAAGCCCTGCGCAAGGACGTGCTCGCCAAGTGCTACGGCGGCGACATCACCCGCAAAAAGAAGCTGCTGGAAAAGCAAAAGGAAGGCAAAAAGAAGATGCGCCAGCTGGG
>DAOPXW010000099.1:2733-3830 GCA_035352555.1 Oscillospiraceae bacterium | reverse complement strand
GCCATTTTCACCGGCCAGACCCCGGACGACCTTTTGGTGCTGAACCGGGGCGACAAGCAGACCGGGGACTACGCCCTGAACGCGCCCGCCCGGCTTTCGCTGTTCAGCCGGGGCATGGCCGTGCTCAACGGCGTTTTTTCCGATGGCGCCTGTGTCTATTACGCCAGAAACGGCAAAACCGAGAAGATCATGGAGGTTTCCGAGATTAAGCTGCCAGGCGACCATAATCTGGAAAATTATATGGCGGCCTTCGCCGCCACGGACGGGCTGGTTTCCGGCGGCATCTGCCGCCAGATCGCCAGGACCTTTGCGGGGGTGGAGCACCGGCTGGAGTTCGTCCGCGAGCTGCGGGGCGTGACCTATATCAACGACTCCATCGGCACCAGCCCCACCCGCACCGCGGCGGGTCTGCACGCCATGAAGACAAAGCCCATCCTCATTGCGGGGGGCTACGATAAGCACATCCCCTTCGACGGCCTGGGCGACGAGATCTGCCGATACTGCAAGTCCGTCTTCATCACCGGGGCCACGGCGGCGCTGATCCATAAGGCGGTCACCGGGTCGAAATATTACGACCCCGAAAAGCTGCCCGTCACGGTGACGGACGATTTTGACCGGGCCGTGCGGGCGGCGGCGGCCTCCGCTGAAGCGGGGGACATTGTACTGCTGTCGCCGGCCTGTGCCGCCTTCGATCAATTCAAGAACTTTGCCGAGCGGGGCAAGGCGTTTAAGGCGCTGGTCATGTCGCTGGAGTAATTTTTCCAGCTCCCCGCGCATATACTGCCGGGGGGTGGCAGCATGCTTTTCCGGCACAGACCCAAATATGTCCATGAAAACGGCCTTCCCGGGGAAAAACGACCCCGGCGGGCCCGTCCCCTGGTGGCGCTGCTGTGCTTTGCCGCGGCGGGGGCGCTGTTGAGCGGCTTTTGGTTTTTGCGGGATCTGTCCACACGGATCGCCGTGTCCGACGCGGAAGATATCGTCACCATGTCGGTGAACAGCGCGGTCAACCAGCTGCTGTCGGCAAATGATTACGGCGCCGACTATTTCGTCGCCGTGACCCAAAACAACGCGGGCGAGGTCACGGCGGTGAGCTG
>DAOPXW010000099.1:0-2633 GCA_035352555.1 Oscillospiraceae bacterium | reverse complement strand
GCCGATACGGTGGTGGTGGGCAAGGTGCCGGATACCTATGTAAAAATGGAGTAGCGCTATGGACGAAAGACAGAGGATCGACGAGCTCACAGGGCGGCTGAACGCGGCCTCCGAGGCCTATTACGGCGGGCGCGAGGAGCTGATGACGAATTTCGAATGGGACGCCCTGTTCGACGAGCTTGCCGCGCTGGAAAAGGAGACGGGCTACATCCGCCCGGACAGCCCCACTCAGACCACCAGCCACGCGGGGAGTGAGCCGGAGGAGACCGGCGCGGGTGAAAAGGAGCCCCACGAGTACCCCGCGCTGTCGCTGGCCAAGACCAAAAAGGTGACGGAGCTCCAGGCTTGGGCCGGGGAGCGGGAGATCTGGCTGAGCTGGAAGCTGGACGGGCTGACGCTGGTGCTGACCTACGATGGGGGAGCGCTGACAAAGATTCTCACCAGGGGCAACGGCGCCGTCGGCACGAATATCACTTACATGAAAGACGTCCTGCGGGGCTTCCCGCTGAAGATCGCGGAAAGGGGCCATCTCGTCGTGCGCGGCGAGGCCGCCATTTCCTACGCCGATTTTGAAGCCATTAACGACACTCTGGACGACGCGGACGACAAGTTTGCCAATCCCAGAAATCTCGCTTCCGGGACGCTGGCGCTGGACAAGACCAATCTGGACAAGGTGCGGGAGAGAAATGTCACCTTCCACGCGTTCACGCTGGTGTATACGGAGAAAAGCATCCGCTCCTGGGGAGCGCGGATGGACTATCTGGAAAAGCTGGGCTTTACCGCGGTGGAGCGGGAGCGCACCGACGCCGCAGGTCTGCCGGAGGCTGTCCGCCGCTGGACGGCGCGCGTGGACAGCGGAAAAATGGACATTCCCGTGGACGGGCTTGTGATCACCTACGACGATACGGACTTTGCCGCCACGGGCAGCGTCACCGGCCATCACGCCACCCGGGCGGGTCTGGCCTACAAGTGGCAGGACGTGTCCGCCGTGTCCACGCTGGATCACATCGAATGGTCCTGCGCCGCCTCCATCATCACGCCGGTGGCGGTGTTCGCCCCCGTGGTGCTGGAGGGCACCACCGTGTCCCGCGCCTCGCTGTGCAACATCAGCGAGCTGGAGCGGCTGGGTATCGGCGCAAACGGAAAAACCGAGCTTCAGATTATCAAGGCCAACAAGATCATCCCCAAGTGCACGGCTGTCCTTCGCGCGGAGGGACATTTTGAGATTCCGGAGAGCTGCCCGGTGTGCGCCGCGGCCACGGAGGTGCGCGTCAGCGGGAACAGCGGCACGAAAACGCTGCGCTGCACCAACCCCGACTGCCCCGCCAAGCATCTCAAGCGCTTCGCCCGTTTCGTCAGCAAGACCGGCATGGATATCGACGGCCTCTCCATCCAGACGCTGCTGGCCTTTGTAAACGCGGGCTTCCTCCACGAATATGACGACCTCTACCATCTGGACGGGCACGCCGACGAGATCCGCCGGATGGAGGGCATGGGAGACAAGTCCTGCGCCAATCTGCTGGCCGCCGTGGAAAAAAGCCGGCGGGTCAGCCCCGTCAATTTTATCTTTGCGCTGTGCATCCCCACCATCGGCCTTGACGCCGGGAAAAGGATTATCGCCGCGCTGGGTACCAGGGGCTTCCTTGCGCGCGTGGATGCGGGAGAGGGCTTTGAAACGATCGAGGGCATCGGCCCCGAACGCTCCGGCGCCATTCTGAGCTGGTTTGCCGACGGGCGCAATCAGCGCGTCTACCGCCGCCTCCTGGAGGAGCTCGAGATCGCGGACGTGGCCCCCAGAGAGACGGACGCCGGGCGGTTTGCCGGGCTGACCTTCGTCCTCACGGGCACCCTGGCCGGCTATACCCGGGACGAGGCCGCGGCCTTGATCGAGAGCCGGGGAGGGAAGACGGCCGCCTCCGTCTCCAAAAAGACCAGCTATGTGCTGGCGGGGGAGAACGCGGGCAGCAAGCTGACCAGGGCGCGGGAGCTGGGCGTAAAGATCCTCACCGAGCAGGAATTTCAGGAAATGATGGAATAAGAGGGAACAGGGATAGAGAGATGGGCAACACAGACAATCACGCCGTCGAAAAAGCGCTGCTGTTCGACGTGTATTACAGCGATGATCGGCGCCCGTGGGAGGCGCTGGCCGGGGAAAAAGAGCTGCGGGAAATGCTGCTCCACTGGTTTTGCCCCAGGGTTTTGGGCGACAGGCAGCTGCTTCCCGAGATCCCGGCGGACCGCGCGGACGCGCTTTGCCGTACCTATGGCCTGGGTGCCGCGCTGGCGGCCCACACCAACCCCGCCCGCTCCACGGAGATCACCGCCCAGGCCGTAGCGGCCATCGTGCCGCTGTTCGATACCACCACCGTGGGCGGCCGGGACTTCGCCGTCCGCCGGACGGACGCCGTGCGGGCGTATCTGCAGACACTGCTGGATTCCGCCGAGGGTGTGGAGGACAAGGTTTCCGCCATGGAACTGGCCTATATGTTCCTGTGCGATATCCCCAGGGACGCTGCCCATGCCCGGCGGCTCACGGAGACCTGCTATCAGTGGATGTACTGGTATTCCAAGCTCAGCATTGACCGTGTCGCCGCCGAAAAAGCGGATATCGAAGCCCGCCCCGCCTCTATGTA
>DAOPXW010000098.1:0-4128 GCA_035352555.1 Oscillospiraceae bacterium | reverse complement strand
TAAAGGCTAAGAGGCCGGCATCTTGACAGTACAAGTTAAGATGCCGGCCTCCTGTTCGATAAACCCATCGTGTCCTCAAGAAAAATTACGGACTTACCGGTAAAATACCGCCGCCGTTTTCGAATTCAAGGAAAAAATACGGGGGAGCTTCTTCTGCGCCTCTGCCGCTCAATTGAATGATATAGTACTTTTCAATACCATTTTCATCCACAAAAGATATACCGTATGCCGGCATTGCACCGGGTATAAGCAAGTCTACTACAAACGGTTTTTCAGGTGTCAATTCATCAACCGAGAACAATGTATCTCCGGCGAAGTAAGAAAGTTTGCCTGCCAAATCCTCTTGCCTGATGGAAATAAAGGCAAAGTCTTTTGCTTCCGTATCAGGCCAGATAATGAGCCTCGCGCCACCTTCGTCATTGATGTATTCATAAAACGAATCATATTTTTTCAAAAGTTCATCTGTCGCAAGGGAAATATGAAAATCACCTAAAGCTGACTCCGTATACGCGGATGGCGCGGGGGTAGACGGTGTTCCTGATTGAGTGGGGGATGGCCGCTCCGTATTATCGCATCCTCCGGTCCCGAGCATTATGACGAAGGCAATAAATAGTACACAACAGTTCTTCTTCATACGCCAGCTCCTTTCGATTGAATAAAAAACGGAGTGCCCTTGAAGGATGCTCAGATCCTATAAGGACACTCCGCATGGTCGGAGTGAAATTATAGGACTTGGAGAAATTCAGTAATATCAAAGGTTTGCAGGCAATCGGAAAGCAGTATTTACGTCAAATGGTCCTGTCAAGCACAGTCACCTGTGTGATCACGTCACGCAGTCGGTCGGAGCCGACCATGTATTCAAGGGCGTCGTCGGCAGTTTCAAAGCAGCGTTCTGTCTCCGGCTGATTCCAAATATAAATCGTGATTTTGTCGTCTTTTCCATAGCGGATGATGCCATAATGGACGCCATGCCACTCAATCTCCACTTCTCCGCCCCGTATCATGCAATCCTTAAAATCGCTGATTGTTATAAACCGGTTTTGCTCCGGTGTGTTGGCTTGTATAATCTTGCCCATTTGTTTTGCTCTCCCATATGATTTGAATTCCGGCGCACCATCCGGATAATTGATATGAGGTTTTTCAAAATTCGGCTGACCATATCTTGGTGTTTCCCAATTTATATTGTGGTCATGAGGATTCGTATGCAATTTCGGATTGCCATGATCAGTGTAATGACGCTCTTTAACAGCTCTTCCATCTTTCCCGATTTTTGTGTCTCTGCGATACCCGTTCTTATAAGTCGTGTTGATTTTGTCTGGCTCGCCTAGAAAGCGCTGATCTTCCGGCTTATTTGGACTTGGCTGCCAGCCACCCCCATAGGCGCTGCCGCCGCCCGCGGACACCATGTACGCCGATATTGTATCACAACTGACCGGCGCACAGCCACCTGTTTTGTAAGCGTCGATATCGACGTCTGCCGCTTTCCGCTCATAGTTCATATATTTCCAGGAAGACATCTCATAATCCACATAGATGATATCCCCCTGCATCTCCGGGAACGGTGTGTTGTAACAGATGATTTTCTCTGGTTCAACGCGCCGCAGCATTTCATTGTAGCCGGCTATGAACCATTCCTTCTGGTCTTTGCGGTTGTCGTGCTCGGACGCCATATAGGTGGATACCGCCACAACGCTGCCTTTTTCTATGCCGTCAAAGCAGAAATCAAACGTAGATTCGTCACCCCAGTTGACGCTGGGTACAACGCGCATCCCTTTCGAGGTCCAGTAGGCCCCGCACCAGCGGTTCCGGAACACGTTGTAAAGCTGCATAACGGGCGCCATTTCCAGATACATGCTGAAATCCGGCGATAGGACCGCCCGATATCGGGACAGCTTCTCAATGTCCTTGTCCGGATTCTTCCACACCCGCTCGAAGCGGTAATCATAGAGAAAAAAGTGGGCCATCCGACTCAGGTGGTTTTGATCCTGCAGATTTGTTTTATCAAACCCAATAAGGAGCAGATCGTCGAGGTCGCCGGGCTTTTCCTGAAATCTGGGAATGATGGGGATTTGCAGCTTTCCGGTTCCGGGAAACTGATTTCTTAACAGTGTTTGGCTGGTGCGGTAATTATAGTTTCTTCCGTCATAATTTAGCCTCCGGTAAATAGTAGGGAATAAGCCCCTCTACCATGGGGCGAAATGAGCGAAAAGTTGCACGATAACATACAATAAAAATAATAATCTTTAAAAATCCAGAGATTTGCACAAAAAATGGGTAAATCCTATAAGGACTTACCCATGGTCGGAGTGGGGAGACTCGAACTCCCGGCCTCTTGGTCCCGAACCAAGCGCGCTACCAACTGCGCTACACCCCGATAAAGCTTTTTCATTATAAATATCCGGCCAGCGCTTGTCAAGCAGAATTATTCCCGCCCGGTGATATGCCCGTCTGGCCGGGAATAGGATACAGGAGGGGGTGCGTGCCATGAGAAAATTCCGTATCTATGCCGCGGCCGGACTGTTTCTTGCGCTGACGGCCGTAAAGCTGATCTCTCCGACGGCGACGCTGACCCTGCGGGCGCAGGTGGTGCAGGCCGTGTCCGGCAGCGACGATTACCGCAGGGCGGTGCAGACGCTGGGAGAGAAGCTGGGGTTGGGGAAAGAGGACGATACCGTGAGCGTATCGGACACGGCGGAGAGTTATTCTCCCCCGACGATCGCCCAGCTGCGGCAGGAGCAGACATCCATTCTGCCTGAAAAGACCGCGGCGCCTCAGCCCACGGCCTCGCCCGCGCCGACAGAGGACGACGCCGCCGTGCAGTCGGAGACCCGGGAGGCCGTGCCGCCGGCGGTGCAGGCCTTTCTTGACAGTCAGGCGGCCTACGCCGACTATGCCGTGCCGGCCGATGTGAGCTATACCGTACCCGTGCTGCCCTTTGCCTTCGCCTCGCCCGTACGTGGGACCACCTCCTCGGGCTTCGGCTATCGGATGCACCCCATCCTGAACCAAATCAAATTTCATTACGGTACGGATTTCGCCGCCCAATCCGGCACCGATGTGCTGGCCTTTGCCGACGGGACGGTGGAGACGGCGGCGGAAAATGACAGCTTCGGCAAATATCTGGTCATCAGCCATGCCGGGGGCTACAAGACGCTGTACGCCCACTGCAGCGCGCTGTGCGTCGCGGCGGGGGACGCGGTGAAGCTGGGCCAGAAGATCGCGCTGGTGGGGCAGACGGGCAGCGCCACCGGGCCGCATCTGCATTTCGAGCTCAGCTGCGGCGGCGTCTATTATAATCCGGAGTTTTATATATGAGAAAGCCGAGGCTCCGGGTAGGGGCGGGGGCGATTCTGTGTGCCTCGGCGCTGTATCTGCTGCTGGATTATGAGACGCTGGCGGCATTGCTGCTGGCTGTCGCCGTCCACGAGCTGGGTCATGTGCTGGTGCTGCGGCTGCTGGGGGGGCGGGTGCGGGAACTGCGGGTGGGCCTGACGGGCCTGTGCATCACCTATACGGGCCGGACAGGCTACGCCGGGCAGTTTTTTGCCGCGCTGGCGGGGCCCGCCGCGGGGCTGGCCTTCGCATTTTTCGCGGCCCGGCTGGGCCGCGAATGGGAGAGCGGCTTTTGCTGCCTCAGCGCGGGGATCAGCGCGCTGCTTTCGGCGTTCAATCTGCTGCCCGCGCTGCCGCTGGACGGCGGGCGGATGCTGGAAGCCGTGCTGTGCGCGGCGCTGCCGCTGGAGCGGGCGGAGCGGGCCTGCGCCCGGGTGGGTACCGCGACGGGGGCCGTGCTGCTGGCGGCGGGGCTGACGCTGTTGTGGATGGGCCGGGGCGCGGCGCTGGCCATCGCGGCGGTGTGGCTGCTGTTCAGCCTGCCCGACAGCGGACAGTCCCTTGCCAAACGCGCCGGGGTGATGTAAAATAGACGCACTTTCGATTTTGGAGCGCAGAACGATGGATAAGAGACTGAAACGCATCCTGCCCCGGGTGCAGAAACCGGCCCGCTATACCGGCGGGGAATACAATCAGATCATCAAGGATAAGGCCGCCGTGGATCTGCGGGTGGCCTTTTGCTTTCCCGATACCTACGAGGTCGGCATGTCCCATCTGGGCATGAAGATACTCTAC
>DAOPXW010000097.1:0-4311 GCA_035352555.1 Oscillospiraceae bacterium | reverse complement strand
CTGCCCGCGCCGCGGGCAGATGCGCCCGGTACTATAACCGCTTTGCGGTTATAGTACCATATCTTGCGGTTTATGGCAACTGAAACCGATAGAAAGCAGAATAACAGCCCGGCTCACGCCGGGCTGTTACCCAGGGTTATTTTAAGGAGTATGAAAAAAATCGGTTCAGGCGCGGGGGTGGGCCTTGTTGTACACATCCTTCAGCTGCTTTTTGACCAGCTGGGAATAAATCTGGGTGGAGGAAATATCCGCGTGGCCCAGCATCTCCTGAATGGAGCGCAGATCGGCGCCGTTTTCCAGCAGATGCGCGGCAAAGGAGTGGCGCAGGGTGTGGGGCGTGATGTCCTTCTCGATGTGCGCCTTCTGCTGGTAGGACTTGATGATTTTCCAGAAGCCCTGCCGGGACATGCGCTCTCCGCTGACATTGACGAATAGGGACTTCTCCTCCGGATCGGCGATCATCTGCGGACGAATGAACTCGATATACTCGCTCAGCGCGCGGATGGCCGCGGGATACAGCGGAATATAGCGTTCCTTGTCCTTGCTGCGGCAGCGCAGGATGCCGGCGGAGACGTTGACGTCGTTGATGTCCAAATTGATGAGTTCGCTGACGCGGATGCCGGTGGCGTACAGCAGCTCCAGCATGGCGCGGTCGCGATAGCCCTTGGCGTCCACGCACTCCGGCTGCTCCAGCAGGAGCTCCACTTCCTTGTTGGTGAGTATCTGCGGCAGCTTCTGGGTACTCTTATCGGGCACCAGCTTGGTGGAGGGGTTTTTGGTGATGCAGCCGCTGCCGGCCAGGTAGGTATAAAAGCATTTGATGGAAGCAATGCTTCTGGAGACCGTGGCCACGGACTTCCCGACCCCTCTCAGATGGGAGATATAGTCGGAAAGCTCCTTCTCGGCGGCGCTGTTCAGCTCCTTATCCGTATGCGTGTCAAGATATTCGCCCAACTGGCGGATATCGCGCAGATAGGAGCTCAGGGTATTTGTGGAAGATTTTTTGACGTCCTTGAGATATTTCTCAAAAAGCTCAAGACAGTCGTTGTTCGTCACAAAAATCCCCCCTTTCTTACGTACTCATGCAGGATGCAGATAATTCAAATAAGCGGCGGCGGCAAAGGCCAGCGCGAAAGCGAGCAGGGCCTGGACGGCGAAGCCGCCCGCGGCGCGCGACCGTACTTTTCTGTCCGCGCCGGCCCGCAGCAGTCCCGACAGGCGCAGGCCGCCTCGGGAGACCACGAAAAACGGCGGGACCAGAAGCAGCGCTGGAATGATTACCGTCATAACGACCTGACGGGCCGTAACGGCGTCCGCCGCGGATATTATGGTAGCCGACTGATACGCGATCGACCCGCCGCACACGGCGGCGCAGGCAGGAATCAGCGCGGTGCCCAGCGTGGATGTAGCGGCAAAACACACTGCCGCAAGAAAAATAACGCAACTGGAAAACAGGGCCCACAGGGAGCCGTCCTGCCAAGCCAGAAACGACACGTCTATCGCACCGCTGCCGGAATGCAGCAACAGCGTAACCGCGGCCGCCCCAGATACAAAGGCAAGAAATACGGGCAGCATCGGAATAGGCTCCCTGGGGGCGGCGCGGGGCCTCCGCCGGCTTCGAACTCTTTTCATTGCAGTACCTCCGATCCCAGAAAAAAGAGCGGCGGAATAATCCTGCAATTTACATAATAATCTGTCGGACACAATATATTACAAATTCTATCCGTTATCAAGGGCTTTGTAATATTTCGTTCAATTTTGTTAATTATGACCATATGTTATGTTAACAGTATTATGTAAACTTTGTCTACCGCGCCCCGGCAGACCTGCGGATCTCCTCCACTTTCAACAAGATATTGAAGAAAACATTGCCATTGATCGCAACATCTTGATGTTTTACGTGCTGTTATGTTAACTCCTTATTAATATCACTATTTGTATAATCACCTTTTCGCCTTCACTTTTTTGTGCAACTTTTTGTTACCGGCGTGCCGAAACAGGACGCCGCCGAACAGCGAACCGCCAATGGTGCAGATGGCCAGCCGCAGAATCTGCGGCGCGGACAGGCCCCCGCCGAAGATCAGTCCCCCGAGCAGCAGCACAATGAGCAGCGCCGCTCCGGCGATCACCCCGCGCACGACCCCCTCCCTGCCAAGCCCGCGGGCAGCCAGCGCGCCCGTCAGGACGGCGCCGAGAAAATTCACGGCGATCACCGCCTCATCCGCGGCGGAATACGGCAGCCGCCCTGAAGACAGCAGCGCGGAGCAGAGCAGCAGCAGCGCGGCCGTGGCTGCGGCGCCCACCGCCAGCGCGATCAGAAGCCCGGCTGCGGTTTTGGTTTTCCCCTTGTTTGCAGGCATAATAAATCCCTCCGACACAAAAGATGGTTTGTACATCTTATTGCGCCGGAGGGGCGATCATGCAATGATTATTGGATTATTTGTCTTCCTTGGTGCTGTCGGTGCCGCCCAGCTTTTTCTTGGTTCTGGCGGCTTCCTCCGCGGCCTCTTCGCGGACGTTGGTGGAGATGGCCCACTTCTTAACCTGGATGCGGACGCGGTCCTCGCCGGTCTCGAAAGTGACGGTATCCTCGGTAGCCTGCACGACTTTGCCGGTTATACCGCCGATGGTGACGATCTCATCGCCGACGGACAGGGCGGAACGCATCTGTTCCAGCTTTTTCTTCTTCTTGTTTTCAGGCCTGATCAGGAACAGCCAGAAAACGACAAAGATAAGAACAAGCATCAGGATGGACGAATACGAACCGAAGCCGCTGGCGGTGCTTGCGGCAGTTTCTAAGAATAACATGCTTTATCCTCCGTTAAGAAATTTTGTTTTGATTATAATCGCAATCCCTGTAAAATTCAAGACAATTATATCCGAGTGTCCAGCATTGTAACATATTCCCTGCGAAAATCTTCAAATCGGTCCTCATCCAGCGCCTGACGGATGCGGGCCATGAGGCTGTTGTAGAAATAGAGGTTGTGCGCCACCGCGAGGCGCATGGCCAGCATCTCCTCCGCCTTAAACAGGTGCCGGATATAGGCCCGGGAATAACGGCGGCATACGGGGCAGTCGCAGCGGGCGTCGATGGGGCCGGGATCGGCCAGATATTTTTCGTTTTTGATGTTGATGACGCCGTTCCAGGTGTAGAAATGCCCGTGGCGGCCGTTGCGGGCCGGCATGACGCAGTCGAAGAAGTCCACGCCGCGGGCCACGCTCTCGAGGATATTGCCCGGCGTGCCCACGCCCATGAGGTAGCGGGGCTTGTCGGCGGGCATATACTCCTCCACCGCCTGAATGGTGTCGTACATCTCCTGGTGGGTCTCCCCCACCGCGAGGCCGCCGATGGCGTAGCCCGGAAGGTCAAGCTCCGCGATCTTTTTCATGTGCTCGATGCGGATATCTTGAAATACCGTGCCCTGATTGATGCCGAACAGCATCTGGCCGGGGTTGACGGCGTCGTCCATGGCGTTGTATTCCGCGCTGGCCGCCTTGCAGCGGGCAAGCCAGCGGTAGGTGCGCCCGCAGGAGCACTCCACATACTCCCGGGGCGACGGGATCTTGATGCACTCGTCGAAGGCCATGGCGATGTCGCTGCCCAGATTGGACTGGATGCGCATGCTCTCCTCCGGGCCCATGAAAATGTGCCGCCCGTCCACATGAGAGTTGAAGGAGACGCCCTCCTCGGTGATCTTGCGCAGCGAAGCCAGCGAAAAGATCTGAAAGCCGCCGCTGTCCGTGAGGATGGGGCCGTCCCAGGTCATGAAGCGGTGCAGCCCGCCCAGATTTTTAATCAGCTCGTCGCCGGGGCGGACATGGAGATGATAGGTGTTGGACAGCTCGATCTGGCAGCCGACGGTTTTCAGGTCGGCCGCGGAGAGCGCGCCCTTGATGGCGCCCTGGGTCCCCACGTTCATGAATACCGGGGTCTGGGCCGTGCCGTGGGGGCAGGTAAATTCGCCGCGCCGGGCATGGCCCGAGCGTTTGATGACTTTAAACAAAAAAGCAGCTCCTTTATTCGATCAGCATGGCGTCGCCGAAGGAGAAAAATCGGTATTTCTCCTCCACGGCGGTCTTATAGGCGTTGAGGATGCGCTCCCTTCCCGCCAGCGCGGAGACCAGCATGATCAGCGTGGATTCCGGAAGGTGGAAATTGGTGATCAGCGCGTCCATGCACTTGAACTGATAGCCCGGGTAGATAAAAATATCCGTCCAGCCGGAGGCGGGGGGCAAGGTGCCGTCCGGTCTGGCAAAGCTCTCGATGGTACGGCAGGAGGTGGTGCCGACGCACACGACGCGCCCCCCCAG
>DAOPXW010000096.1:0-4743 GCA_035352555.1 Oscillospiraceae bacterium | reverse complement strand
ACTGCCGCTCCCCATTTGGGCACCGTATCGCCCAAATGCCCCTCACACTCCCCCCCGCAAAGCACTGTGCTTTCCCTTCTCCCGGAGTTCTTTGATAAGCTGAAAGGCCGCCGGGCGCGCAAGCGCCCGGCGGCCTTTCAGCGGGAAATAAGGGTCGCCCCGGCATACAGAGGGGTTGCACGCCGGGGCGAAGGATAAAATGGGACACGCGATTCAAGCGCCCGCCGGGCGGGCGAAAGCGTCAGGCGGAGACGGCGTCCCGCTCGAGGGCGCGGTAGTCCACCTTGCCGGCCGCGGTCAGCGGCAGATCGGAAATGGCGACATAGGACACGGGCGCGGCGTAGCTCTGCAGCTCCTTCTCACAGTAGGCGCGGATGCTGTTCACCGCTTCGTTGAAGTCCATGCCCTTGGCCACACGGATATACGCCTTGGGCAGCAGGCAGCGCACGGGATCCGGCGTCTGTACCACGGCGCAGGCTTCCACCAGACCGCTGTTTTTTACCACGTCCTGCACGTGGTCGCAATAAACCTTGTAGGGGGAGCCGGAGGCGTCGAAGGTGATGAAGAAGCGGCGCTCGCGGCCGTCGAAATAGACCCAGCCGTCGGCGTCCATGTGACCCAGAGTATCGGTGTGGAACCAGGTGACGCCGTCGGCGTCCCGGTAAAGGACCTCGGCGGTCTCTCTGGGGGCGTTGTAGTATTCCATCATGACGTTCTGCCCGGCAAAGCAGAAGCGGCCGGTCTTGCCCATGGGTACGGTCCTGCCTTCGGCATCCACAAATTTGACGCTGACGCCGTAGTTTACATGGCCGATGCTGGTGTAGTTGTATTTGCGGAACAGCGCCGCCGTGTTGGTCAGCGCGCCGCAGCCCTCGCCGTTGCCGCTGCCGTCGTTGATGCGGCAGGAGCTGCCGTGGTGCCTGAAGAAGGCGTTGATGCGTTCTTTCTCCACAGTGTCCAGCTTGTCGCCGCCGCTGATGGCGTACTTCAGGAAGGACAGATCCGCGTTTTCAAACTCCGGCGCGTTGAGCATATAGCTGTAGAAGGAGGGAATGGCAAGGGTCAGATACGGGCGGTACATCTTCAAATAGTCCAGCACGCCGGACAGCGTCAGCATCGGGGTGAGCGACGCGGTGCGGCCCACGAACATGGGAAACAGGGTGGAGACGATGAAGCCGTAGGGATAGTTGAAGGGAACGACCTGCAGAGCGTTGCCCCGGGGGCCAAACTGGATCAGAGTGGCCTTGAGGGACTGCACCTCGGCAATGATATTCTCATTGCTCAGCAGGATGGCCTTGGGATCGCCGGTGGTGCCGCTGGTGTAGGCGATGAAAGCGGCCCGGTCTTTATCTTCCGACGCGTCCGGATTGCCCACGGCATTCTTGCCCAGGCTGCGGAACGCGGTAAGGCTCAGGATTCTTTTGTGCTGGGGCACGGGGGCGGAGGTGGCCAGGAAGGCGCGTGTCAGGGCGCCGGGATCGCGCACCATACCCAGAGAGTCTTCCGGCGTGATCACCACGGAGCGGCTGAGACTGCACTCTTCGATGATGGAGGGCAGCTCGTGGGCGTGGGCGGCGGAGACGACCATCAGCTTGCTGCCGAAGCGGCGGACATAGCCCTTCAATTCGTCCATGCTGGAAGCGGCGCTGACGAAGGTGCAGACGGCACCGATGCGGTTCAGCGCGAAAAACGCCACGATGGCCTCGTTGCAGGGCGGCAGGCACAGGGGGACGATCTCGCCCTCCCTGACGCCCAGCTTGCGGAAGGCCTTGGCATAGATCTCGCTCTCGCTCTCCAGGCGGGAGAGCGACAGCTCCTCCTCATGGCAGCGGGCGACGATGGGAGAGGCGTTGATGGCGCTGCGCCGGAGCAAAAAGCCGTAGATCGTGGTGTTTGGTATGTTCAGCTTCGCACCCTTGATGAAAGATTCGCTGCTGGTTTTAAACATGTTATAATCCCCTCTGAAAATAAAATGTTGTTCGACTGGACGTTTTCGTCCGTCAGTCAATTAATGGTTTGATGCCCTGTTTTATTGCACTATTTACACAATTATGTATGGATATATTTGTCGGTTACGTCAAAAAAGCCCCTCCGTAACCGGAGAGGCTTTTTGTAACCTGACGGTATTATTTGACCGCGGCCAGCACCGAGGACATTCGGGCCAGCGCCTTGCCGATGAGTCCGAGATCTCCCAGAGAAGCGGAGGCGGCAGAGGTGCCGCTGCCGGCGGCGGGCAGGGCGGAGAGAATCTGCTCGGCCATGTATTCGTGGCCGGCGGCGGTGGGATGGACATTCTTTAACAGCTCGTCGGAGAAGGTTCCGCTGACCAGGGGGGAGAAGGGATAGACCGTGGTGCCCAGGACGGAGACATAGGTATAATATCTGGAATACAGGGACGTCTGCATGTAGAGATTCATCATGTTCACGACCTGATCGGCCAGCTTGCCGACGCTCAGCAGGGAAGCGCCGGTCAGCTTGAGATCGCGGAAGGGATTGTACATACCGACCACAACGAGGGTCACATCAGGATTGAGCTTGTGAATGGCTTTTTGAATAACATTCCAGTTGACTTTGAATTGAGCGACGCCCTGAACGGCTCCGGCGGACAGCGCGGCGATAGCGCCGTCGGCGGCGCCGACTTCTTCCGCCAGGTCGAGCATCTTGTTGAAAGCCTCGCCCAGCGTACCCAGATTGGCCATCAGCGCTTTGGCCTCCGCCAGCTGCTGCGTCAGGAGAGAGCTTTTCTGAATGGCGCTGAGTTTGGCGAGATAGGCGTACATGGCAATAAATCCGGTCACGATCACGTCGTCGGAGCCGATGTTCAGCGTGATGAGGTCGGCGCCGGCGATCTTCGCCGCGGCATTGGCTTTCAGACCCGCCCAGTCGCTACCGGTGATCTGCGCGGCAGCGAGGACGCTTTCGGTATACTGGTCGCCCTTATAGGAGGAGTCCAGCAGCCTGCGGACTTCCACCGTGCGGATAGCCGGACGCTGCATCTGGTAAACATCCGTCGCGCCGACTCCGGCGGCGACCTCCGCGGGATAGCTGCCTGTCACCAAACCGCCGTTTGCCAGGTAAGCGTTCATTTCCGTCATGTCGGAATCTTCCGCGTGGGTGGACGAGCTGCCGTAGGTGTCAAGGCCGAAGCCGGTGGCAATACTGTCCCCGATGACGACATAGCTGCCGTACTGCTTCGTGGTGCCGGCGGCAAAACCGCTGACGCACAGCAGACCGGCGGCCATCACGACCACCAGACACAGGGAAATCGCGCGTTTCATTGTCTTTTTCATGGTTCACTTTCTCCCGGGGCCGGGGGATTTTTCAAAGGACAGATTACCCGGCGCTGCCTATACAATGAGCCAGCCGTCCATTTTATCGCAGACGGCCGGCTGAATTTGTGACAAATGGCACGAGATCAATTCAGATCGGTGCAGGAGGAGGGCGGTGCGGTCACCACGGGCTTGGTGGGTACGGGCGTGGGTGTGGGCGTCGTGACAGGCGCGGCTGTGGCCGCGGGCTTCGCGGTGACGGCGGGCCTGGCCGTGACGGCCGGTTTGGCCGTGGCGGGCGGCGCGGAAGGGGTATCTGTGCCGCCGGCGTTGCCTGTAACGGTGCCGATCACGGTGACGGCGGAATCAGCCACCCTGCCGGTGACGGCGCTGACCAGATAATTGTATTTCTGCGCGCCGTTGGAGCCGGTGACGTAATAGGACAGCCCGTTTTTATCCACGCCCAGCTTGGCCAGCAGATCATTCGCGGTCTTGCCCGAGGCGGTCAGGGCCTGTCGGGCGGCGGAGAGCGCCTGATCCGCGTCGAGATGACCGGCGTTATAGGGCGTTCCGCTGATGGTCAGAGCATTATCGGCAGTATCGTAAGCATCGGCCAGAACGCCCAGCTCCGTCACGGAGAGCCTGGCCAGATTGTCGGAATCATAATCGGGCAGCAGCCCGTTGAAGCTGCTGATCAGAGCGGCCTTGCTCTGGGACACGCCCAGGGCCCTGGCCAGCGCGGACAGCTGGTCGGTGGCGGTGAAATAGTGGGACAGAACCGCGGCCTTCACGCCGCCCTCCCTGGCGGCATCGGAGACGGCGGAGGCGGCCTGCTCCGCCAGCTCGGCGGAAAGGGCGGTCCTGTTTCCGTAAGCGCCCACCAGGACGGTGTTCTTTTCATCGGTGATATAGCCGGCCTCCATCATGGCGCCGGTGAGCTTGGCCACGGCATAGTCCAGCGACCGGCCCTGGAGATCAAAGCGGTCCACGATGGGGTCGGCGTCCGTGTTGACGGGCTCGCAGGAGATGACCCGGCCGAAGGTGTTCAGTGTCAGCTCGATACTGGGGTTCACGTCCATCTGGATGTGATCCGTGGGGATGCCCGTAAGATGGTAGCCGTAGACGCCGCCGCCCAGCAGCAGCACGAACATGGCCGCGGCGGCCAGAATACGGCCGATGCCGCGCTTGTGAATCTTTTTGACGGGTACTGCGGGTGCTGCGGGCGCCCCGTCCGCATTCTGCCAGCCGGCGGCGTGGCAGCGGGACAGGAGATCTTCAAAATCGCTGGGCGCCGCGGCGGCAAATTCTTCCCGCAGCAGGCTTTCCAGTTCATCATTCGTCACCGGCGACACCTCCTAACTGCTTTTTCATTTTTTCCAGCGCGCGTTTATATTTGGTCAGCACGGTGGAGAGCGGCAAATTCATCATATCCGCGATCTCCCGGTGCTTCAGGCCCGAAACGCCGTGGAGCGTC
>DAOPXW010000095.1:0-4765 GCA_035352555.1 Oscillospiraceae bacterium | reverse complement strand
GGCGGTTACAGATTGAAAAGGTATAGACAAAAATGGAAATCCGGCGTAAAATAAAATAACCATAGCTATAAGTCGATACCGGGGAGGGGACGGCGTGCGCGGTAAATTCATAAAATTTATTTTGGTGCTGACGGCAGTGGTCTTGGCCCTGCCGCTGATCTCCGCCGCGCTGGCGATTTCGCCCACGTCCGCCCAGGGGGCGCGGAGCTTCTCGCTGACCCAGTGTGACCGGATCGCGGCCCACCCCACGCTCACCGCAGCCATGGAACAGCCGGCCCCCGGCGGCATCGCCGCGGCGGCCGCCAACCGCGCCGACGAGTTGGAGACAAGCCGGGTATTTTACGTTGTGGCGACCGACGGCATGTGCACCGTCATCGTGCTGTTGGTGGTGGTCTATCTGCTCGTCAACGCCCGTCTGCTCAAGCGGGCGGCACGGTCGTTTCTGGGCATCTGCGGTGCGGCCATTCTGCGCTTCGGCAGCGACGCCGCCGAAAACGCGCTGAACGGGAAGCCTGGGGAGGGGCTGCGCACCCTGCACTGGGCCGCGGGCAGTATTCTGCTGCTCACCTCAGGCCTGATGATCGTCGCGGTGTGCTTTTTTCTGTATCACCTGGTGTCCGAGCGGCGAAAGACCGACCGCGGTATTCTCTGGCTGGGCTATGTCTATGCGGCGGTGTGCGCGGCTACCTGCGTCCTGTCTCTGTTCAACGGCCTGATCTTTTCCATCGACGCGGACAACGTCTATGTCCGGGCCTGGGGAACCGGCGCCCTGTTCGCCTTCTCCTTCCTGTGCCTGGCGGGTATCTGCGCGTGGATGGTCAAACACCGCGCCGCCCTCACCGCAAAGGAGCTGGCCGCGCTGCTGGTGTCGCTGGCCATACCCGCGGCGGGCCTGATCCTGCAGGTCTACCAGCCCAAGATCAGCCCAGCCAACGCTTTCATTACCGTGGGCATCTGCGCGGCCTTTCTCAGTCTCCAGTCTATCCTGTTCAAATCCGAGCGGCTGGACCGTCTGCGCTCTCAGACCGAGCTGCGGGGCATCGCAGAAATTTTCACCGGCGTGTATAGCTGGGACGCCGCCGCGGGCAAAATGCAGGGCAGCGTGGTGGAGCCGGAGTACGCCTGGCTGCTCGCCGACGGCGCGCTGGATGTAGAAAAGCTGCTGGCGGAGGCCGTGGCCCCCGCGGATCGGGACCAGGTGCGGGATTTTCTGGCCCCCGCCCGGCTGAACGAGCTTAACGCCGCGCCGGAAAAGCTGATGCGCGAGACCGAATACCGGGAGATCGGCGCCCACGCGGGGGAGTGGCGGCGCATTTCACTGATCCACCTGCCGCCCAAAGCCCCCGGGGACGACGGCCAGCTCTACATGGTGGGCCAGAACATCACTTATGAAAAAATGCTGGCCGAGCATTCCCAGGCCCTGCAGCGGCGCATGGTGGGCGCGGCGGCGGGCCTGTACACCGACATCTGCGAGTGGGATATGGAGGGCGAGAGTGCCCTGCGCATCTGCATCACGCCCAAGGGGATCGAGGAAAAACCGCTGGACGTCAGCTGGCGGGAAAATCTGCTTCGCTACCGTGCCGCCGCGGTGGTGCCGGAGGATTGCGAGCTGTACGACCGTATCCTGCCGGACCGGATCGAAAAGGAACCGACGGGCTCTACGGTCAACGCCTCCTTCCGGATCATCCAAGATGGGGAATACCGCTGGAACGCCGTGAGCGTCCGCATCCTCAGCGGCGAGGACGGCCGACGCACGGCCATGTATCTGCAGCAGGACGTGGAGGACGATGTGCGGGAGCACAACCTCCTGCGGGACCGCAGCGAGCACGACGCCATGACCGACCTTTTCAACCGCGCCAAGCTGGAGGATATGAAAAAGAACGAATACAGCCGGATGGACTCCTGCGGCGTGCTGTTTCTCGACATCAACAACCTCAAGAAGGTCAACGACACCCAGGGACACAAGGCCGGCGACGAGCTGATCCAGCTGTTGGCGGAGAGCGTCCGCTCCGTCACCAACCGCCATGTGCTGGCCTATCGTCTGGGCGGCGACGAGGTGCTGGTGGTGGCGGAGAACTGCAGCCAGGAGGAATTTGAGCGGATACAGGAGATGTGGCGGGTGCGGCTGAACAGCCTCAACGAGAACGCCGCCACGCCCTGTTTCGCCGCCATGGGCCGCGCCTGGGCGGACGGCAGACCCGCGCTGGAGGACCTGACGGCCGCGGCGGACGCCGATATGTACGCCCGCAAAAAGGCCATGAAGCGGGGCCGCGCCGGCTGAGGGACGCAAATCTTTTTTGTTGACGGCCCCGCCGGAAAAAGGTACAATAAATCATTCGGGGGATCAGATTTGGACAATCTCAGCTTCAAAGACGGGAAACAGCTTTCCCATGCCTATATCGTGGCCTCCGCTTCGGCGGAGGACCGCGCCGCCACGGCGCTGCGCCTGGCGCAGGCGCTGGTGTGCTCCGGCGGCGGGGCCGTGCCCTGCGGCGTGTGCCGCGACTGCCGCAAGGCGCGCGACGGCGTCCACCCGGACGTGATTTATATCCGCCGCCAGAGGGACGACAACGGCACCCCCAAAAAGGAGCTGCTGGTGGAGCAGGTGCGCTATATGGTGGGGGACGCCTATGTCCTCCCCAACGAGGCCGCCCGCAAGGTCTATGTGGTGGAGGATGCCGATACCATGAACGCCTCCGCCCAGAACGCGGCTCTGAAGCTGCTGGAAGAGCCGCCCAAGGCGGCGGCCTTCATCCTGTGTGCCGCGAATCCCGCCATGCTGCTGCCCACGGTGCGTTCCCGCTGCGTGGAGCTCCGCCGCAATTCCGACTCCGACGTTCCCGACGAAGCCAGTGGCCGGCTGGCCGGGGAATTTCTCGCCGCAGCGGACACGGGCAGCCGTGCGGAGGTTTTGAAATGGTGCGTGGGCCACGAGGGGCTGGAGCCCGCCGCCGCCCGGGATTTCGTCTCCGCCGTGCTGGCGGAGGTGGACGAAAGGCTTTGTTTTCGCGCTCCCGCGGGAAATTTCGACCGCCGGCAGCTGATGCGGCTGTGGGAGCTTTTCACAAAATGCAGGGACTATCTGGGCGCAAATACCGGCGTGAGGCACGTTTTCGGGCTTTTGGCGGTGGACGCCGTTCCTGACGGGAAGGACAATCAATGACGGAAGTTATCAGCGTTAAATTTAAAAATCACGGCAAGAGCTACTATTTCGACCCCAAGGGCGTGACGGTGCAGGCCGGGGACAGGGTGGTCGTGGAGACCGCCAAGGGCCTGGAGCTGGCGGAATGCGCCGGCGCCAACCGCGAGGTGGACGACCAGACCGTGGTGCAGCCCCTGAGACCCGTGATCCGCAGGGCCACGGAGGCCGACCTCCGGGTGGCGGAGATCAACCGCAAGCGGGAGAAGGAAGCTTTCGGCATCTGCGAGCAAAAGATCGCGGAGCACGGGTTGGACATGAAGCTGGTGGAGGTGGAGTGCAACTTCGAGGGCAACAAGACCACCTTTTTCTTTACTTCGGACGGCCGGGTGGATTTCCGGGAGCTGGTGAAGGATCTGGCGGGCATCTTCCGCAACCGTATCGAGCTGCGGCAGATCGGCGTGCGGGACGAGGCCAAAATGCTGGGCGGTCTGGGCATCTGCGGCCGACCCTATTGCTGCAGCCAGTTTATGGACGATTTTCAGCCCGTGTCTACCAAAATGGCCAAGGTGCAGAACCTGTCCCTGAACCCTACTAAAATTTCCGGCAGCTGCGGGCGGCTGATGTGCTGCCTGCGCTATGAGCAGGCCGCGTATGAGGATATCATCAAGAAAATGCCCAAGCTGGGCGCTTTCGTGGAGACCCCCGCGGGTTACGGCATCGTGACCCAGATCAATCTGCTGCGGGAACAGATCAAGGTCAAGCTGGACAGCGACGGGGACAATGTGTTTCACGTGTATGAATCCGACGCTGTGGCCACGGTGCCCGGGGGCCGCCCCAAGGACGGCGAGACCCCGCCCTCCGTGTTGCACTATGTGCCCAAGCCCAAGGAGCCCGACGAGGAGCCCCCGGCAGACGAGTGGGCCGCGCCGCAGATGTTCGCCCAGCCCATGAGCGCCGACACGCCCAAGCCGCCGCTGGTGGTGAGACCCGAACCCGCCGCCGAGGCGGAAAAGAAGCGCAGCCGCAATCACCGGGGCGGCCGGCGCAACCGCCCGGCGGGCGCGGAAAACGCCGCGGCCGCGGCGGAGAGGCCCAAGGCCATCCCGCCCATGCCCGAAAAGCCCGGCGACAGCAAGCCCCGGCAGCCGGGCAAGAATTACTACCGCCGTTCCAGACGGCCCAAGCCCAAGAACGGCGGAGAAGCGCCGAAGGCATGAACCCGTCCCGCTGAGGGCGGAAGGACGAACAAAAAATTATGAGTGACAACAACCGTAAAAAGAAAAGCGGGATGAATCCCCGCACCCGGGCGTTTATCACCGGGGCAGTGTTTGTTTTGGCCATTCTGATGATCATCCTGTGCATCATGAGCGGGGCCCTGACCTTCAAGGCCGGCACCGCCAAGCCCACCGCCACCCCTGTGCCGGCGGTCACCGCGCCCCCCGCCACCGCGGCACCCGCGGCTACCCAGCCGGTGGAGACCGACAATCCCGGCAAGCCCGTGACCTACAGCGTCACCGTATTCGCTGGCCACGGCGGCTCCGCCGACCCCCAGGGCACCGTCACCGTCCGGGAGGGTGACAATATCACCGTGAACTTCATCCCCGACGACGGCTACGCGGTGAG
>DAOPXW010000094.1:0-5085 GCA_035352555.1 Oscillospiraceae bacterium | reverse complement strand
TTATTTCCAAGCCCCATTTAGCCAATTCAGGCGACAGACAGGCGGCAAAACAGCGGACAGAAACGGCAAAATCCTTGATCCTAAAGGAATTTTGCCGTTTCGCGCTCTTCGGAAAGGAGACTTTTTGAAGAAACCGTTCCCCTATGCCGCGAGGAGGGAACGGAAGTAGCGCGGCCGGTTTCGGATAAGAGAAAGCGCAAATGTCAGTCGGCGTGTCAAAAATTTCGTATTGGGAATTGCTTCTCTGTAAAAATATGTTATAATATTATCATTACTGCGCCCGCAGCCAGGATGATCGGCCGGACAGGACGCGAAAAGATGAGAAAGGATATACGACATGGACGAGAAATACAATGCCCTGTTTACCCCATGGAAGATCGGCGACGTGGAAATCAAAAACCGCATTGTCCAGTGCTCTATGGGCGGTACCTCCCTGTTCGGATGGATGGAACCCTGCCACTTTGATAAGGAGGCGGCCTATTTTCTGCTCGGAAGAGCAAAGGACGGCGTCGGCCTTGTTCTCCCCGGCATGCAGTGCATCCGCGACGCGATGGGCGGCAGATGGCTGTACCAGAACGATAAGATGTTCAAGGAACTGGCCGAGTATATGCCGGAGTATCACAGGACGGGCTCCAAGCTGTTTATCCAGCTGGCCGCCGGCATGGGCCGCTCCATGGCCATCAACGATATGATGGTCAAGATGCTGAAGAACCCCCTGCTGGGCGCCATCACCAAGCCGGTGGTGGACATTTCCTATATCACCGCTTCCGCCTCCGCTACCCCCAACCGCTGGTATGACGACGTGAAGTCCCGCCCCATGACCGTCGAGGAGATCCATCAGCAGGTCGAAGCTTTTGCCAAGACCGCCAGGAAGCTCATGGATGCCGGTGTGGACGGCGTGGAGATCCACGCTGTCCACGAAGGCTACCTGCTGGATCAGTTCACCATCGCCAACATGAACTACCGCACCGACGCCTACGGCGGCTCCTTTGAGAACCGCTATCGCTTCCCCGTGGAGATCGTCCAGGCCATCAAGGCTGCCTGCGGCCCCGATTTCCCCGTGTCTCTGCGCTACTCCGTGGTCTCCAAGACCAAGGGATGGGGCAAGGGCGCCGTCCCCGGCGAGAAGTTCGAGGAGTTCGGCCGCGATATGCAGGAGTCCGAGCGCGCCGTCAAGTATCTGGCCGACGCCGGTTATGATATGTTCAACTGCGACAACGGCACCTACGACGCCTGGTATTGGGCGCATCCGCCTCAATATATGCCGGACAACTGCAACCTTGAGGATGTGGAGCATATCCGCAAGTTTACAGACAAGCCCGTGGTCTGCGCCGGCCGTATGGACCCCGTCAAGGCCGCCGAGGAGATTGCCGCAGGCCGGCTGGACGCCGTGGCCATCGCCCGCCAGAACCTGGTGGACCCCGAGTGGGTTACCAAGACCGCGGAAGGCCGCCAGGACGAGATCAAGCCCTGCATCCGCTGCCACAACGGCTGCTTCAACATGGCCAAGTTCAAGGGCACGCCCAACATCCAGAACCTGAACGACTCCATGCATCTGGCCCGCTGCGCCCTGAACCCCACCACCATGCAGCACAATAAGTACAAAGTCGTTCCCACCAAGCATCCAAAGAAGGTCGCCATCATCGGCGGCGGCGTCGGCGGCATGGAATGCGCCCTGATGCTCAAGAAGCGCGGCCACAAGGCCGTGATCTTCGAGAAGACCGACAAGCTGGGCGGATTGTTCATCACCGCCTCCGCCATGTCCTTTAAGGAAAACGACCGCGCCCTCATCGAGTGGTACCGCAGAGAGATCGCGAAGCAGGGCATCGAAATCCGCTTCAACACCGAGATCAACGACGTGGGCACGCTGGGCGGCTTTGACGCCATCATCGTGGCCACCGGTTCCGTGCCCCGCACCATGCCCATCCCCGGCTTCGACAAGACCCTCAGCTTCACCCAGCTGATGGTGGAGAAGGTGCCCGTGGGCGACAAGGTGCTGTTTTTCGGCGGCGGCCAGTCCTCCTGCGAGGCGGCCTACGACCTGGTGCTGCACGGCCATCACCCCATCATCGTGGAGTACGCCGGCGACCTGGTGGCGGCTCAGGCGACCTGCCTTGCCAACACCTCCTTCCTGCGCGACGCCATGGAGTACCACAAGGTGCCCGTGTATCTGGAGTCCACCGTCACCGAAATCCGCGACAAGGGCGTCACCGTCCGCGGTAAGGACGGCAAGACCTTCGATCTGGAGTGCGACGCTGTTGTCAACGGCATCGGCTTCGTTCCCACCCCGGCCAAGGGTGAAAACAAGAAGTCCCCCGTGTACGCCGTCGGCGACTGCGTGGCCATCGGCAACCTGCGCACCGTTATCTGGCGCGCATGGGACGTCTGCATGAAGATCTGAGTTCCCAGGCGGCATCAAAAAAGAGCAGGAGGCCCCGCAAAACAACAGTTTTGCGGGGCCTCCTTTCCCATGTTCTCCTATATTCAGAAATCACGCTTCAGCTGCCGCAGATAGAACGACTTGTTATCCACTGCGCGCATGGTGGCCAGAATGCCGTCCAGATGGTCGTATTCATGCTGCAAAAGCTCGGAATAATCCCCCTCCAGATGCCATTGCTGCGGGGCAAAATGCTCGTCCAGATAGCGGATGTCGGCCCGGCGGCGGCGGGCGACCCGCACGATCAGCCCGGGGAAGGACATACAGTCGTCCAACAGCGTGTAGGTCTCTTCGTCGGGGAAGGTGAGCACAGGGTTGACGAACACATAGGGCCGATCGGTGTTGAGATAGATCAGCCGCTTGGCCACGCCGATCTGGGGGGCGGCCACGGCGCGGCCCGCGCCGTAGGTCTTGCGGTACTCCATCAGCGTGTCGTGGAGATCGGCGATCCAGCCGGGGAGAGCCGCCGCGTCCGCCGCCGTGACCTCAGCGCTGATTTCATACAGGGCGGGATCGCCCAATTGCAATATTTCTTTGACCATTTTCCTGTGCCTTTCCGGTTGGGCTTAGTGGGTTTCCCTGACGCGGAAGTAGATGGTGTGCACCTGCTCACCCTCGGTGGACTGGCGCTTGGTTTCGAACAGCTGCAGGGACTCCACAAAGCGTGTAAATTTTTTGAAGCGGAAGTTGCGGACATCGAAATCCGGCAGCTTGCGGTTCAGCAGCTCGGCCAGCTTGGAGGAGAGAATCCAGCCGTCGTCCTCCGAATTCTGCTCGGCCAGCGCCACCAGCGTCTGGCGCACCACGTCCAGATCGGAGCCGCCCTTGATCTCGGCGGATTTTTCCTTTTCCTGGGCGGGCTTGCCGCCGGGAGCCTTCGCCGGGACTTTGGCCGGTTCGCTGGGCTGCTCCCGCCCGGCGGCGTACAGCAGGTCGATGTAGGAAAACTTGTTGCAGGCCGAGATGAAGGACTGGGGCGTTTTCTGCTCGCCCAGGCCCAGCACGTATTTTTCCGATTCCCGCAGGCGGGAGGCCAGCCGGGTGAAGTCGCTGTCGGAGGAGACGATGCAGAACGCGTCGATCTTGGACTGATACAGCAGGTCCATGGCGTCGATGATCAGCGCGGAATCCGAGGAATTCTTGCCGCTGACGTTGGCGTACTGCTGGATGGGCTGGATGCAGTTGTCCAGCACCACGTCCTTCCAGCTGCTCATCTGCCGGGCCGTCCAGTCGCCGTAAATGCGCTTGATAATGATGTCGCCCAGACTGTTGGCTTCGTTGAGGATGACGCCGGTGTATTTGCTGGCGATGTTTTCCGCGTCGATGAGGACGGCGATTTTCATTTCAGTTTCCATGGTGTTTCCTTTCGGCGGCGGGAGGGTCAGCCGACCTCGGGGCCGAGGCGGGTGAGCACTTCCCGAAAATAGTCCGGCAGGTCCGTGGTGAGAAGCACAGGCTCGCCGGTGCGTGGGTGGAGGAATCGCAGCTGTCTTGCGTGGAGACACTGGCCCGCCAGCCCCTTGTCGGGGGAGGGCGCGCCGTAGGTGAAATCCCCCAGCAGCGGGTGGCCGAGATAGGCCATGTGGACGCGGATCTGGTGGGTGCGGCCCGTCTCCAGCCGGCAGCGGAGAAGGGTGTAGCCCTGATAGCGGGCCAGAACCTCGTAATGGGTCACGGCCTCGCGGGAGCGCTTCCGGGTCACGGCCATGCGCTTGCGGTCGGTGGGGCAGCGGCCGATGGGGGCGTCGACCGTACCGGTATCATCCCGCACCCGGCCCCGGACCACGCACTCGTACACCCGGGCCAGACTGTGGTCGGAAAGCTGTGCCGACAGGCCCTGATGGGCAAAATCGTTCTTCGCCGCGATGATGAGGCCCGAGGTGTCCCTGTCGATGCGGTGGACGATGCCGGGGCGCTTTTCGCCGCCCACGCCGGACAGACTGTCGCCGCAGCGCCACAGCAGGGCGTTGACCAGCGTGCCGTCCGGGTGGCCGGGGGCGGGGTGCACCACCATGCCCCGGGGCTTGTTGACCACGATGACGTCGCCGTCCTCGTAGACCACGTCCAGCGGGATGTCCTGCGGCAGCAGGGGGCCGTCCTGCGCGGGGGGCACGGCCACCTCAAATTCGTCCCCCGCGGCGCATCGGTAATTTTTCCGCAGCGGTTCGCCGCCCAGCGTTACCGCTCCGGCCTCGATCAGCCGCTGGGCGGCGGAGCGGGACAGACCGTCCACACGGCGGGCAAGGAGAGCGTCGATCCGCTCGCCGCTCTCCTCTGCCGCAACAAAAACAAGGTTTTCGTCCATTATTTGAATTCGTCCAGAATATCGTCCAGACTGAAATCCATCCCGTCCTCCGCGGGCGCGGCGGGTACGGAAGGTTTCGCGGGCGCGGCGGGCGCGGAAGACTTCACGGGCGCCGCCGGCGCGGCGGGTTCCGCGGGGCGGGGGGCGTGCCCGGCGTCGTGCCGGGGCGCGGACTTTTCCACATGCTCGTGGGACTTCGTGTGCCGGGGCGCACCGTGTTTCTCCCCGGACGATTCCGCCGCGCCGGAGCGGCCGGATTCGGCCCTGATGACCTTGCGGTGCTTTTTCGTGCCGCCGAAGATCAGATAGAAGCAGAACAGCACGCCGCAGACCGTGATGAAGA
>DAOPXW010000093.1:0-5371 GCA_035352555.1 Oscillospiraceae bacterium | reverse complement strand
GCTGAAGACCCCCATCGTGCGCAATGGGAGGCAGGCCACCGTGGGCTATCAGCCGGATGTGTGGAAAACCTGGGAATAAAAAAAGACGCCCTGTGGGCGTCTTTTTTTATTCCTGTAATTGTCCGTGCTTTTTGAAACTGCCGACGGTGTACGCGATCAGCCCCGCCCAGATGAAGAAAAACATGATCAGCTTGGAAGGGGAGACCGTCTCATGCATAAAGAGGATACCGCACAAAAACGTGATGGTGGTGCCGGCGTACTGCAAAATGCCCACGGTCTTGAAGGGAAGCTCGTTGACCACCATGTTGTACAGGATCATGGGCAGCGCGGTGACGATGCCGGAGAGGATCAGCAGCCCGATATCGCCCGCCGCCGCGGCGGACGCGAGACCGCCTTCGCCCCGGAAGAAGATCAGGATAGCGGCCAGCGCGAAAGGGGACATCAGTGTGACCTCCACGGTGAAGCTCACCACGGGGTCGGCGTTGGCAAAGCGCTTGATGGTGGCATAGGTGGGCCAGATCAGCGCGAAAGCCAGCGCCAGCAGCGGGAAGGAGCCGGAGGTAATCACGCTGATCAGCACGCCCACGCAGGCCAGGCCCACGGCCACGAATTCCATCGCGTGGCCCTTTTCCTTCACCAGAAGCAGTCCGGCCAGAAAGATCACCAGCGGGTTAAAATAGTAGCCCAGCGCGGAATCCAGCACGTGTCCGTTGGTGACGGCCCAGATAAACAGCGTCCAGTCCGCGCACAGGAACACCGCCGCCGGCACCAGATACCGCATGGTCCTGCCGTTACGGAACAGGGCGCGCAGTTCGCCGAAGCGGCCCGCGCAGAGGAGATAGAGGCAGGTGAACAGCATGGCCATCACCACGCGGACGCACATGACGAACATGGTGTCGAAATGATCCAGCAGCGCCCAGTACATGGGCTGCAGTCCCCAGATCAGGTAGCAGCCGAAGATACAGCACAGCGCCCCGGTCAGCGATTTCTTGGCAGGTTTCACGCGTTTGCGCTCTCCTTGAACTGCACGCTGCTGCCGAAGGTGTTGCCGCTGGGCAGCACGCTGATAAAGGACTTGCCCACGCCGAAGGCCAGCGGGGTACCGTCCTTGAGGGCATAGGAGAAGCTGCTGTTCACGTCGCCGCGGCTCCAGGTGATGGGCGCATATTTGCCGCCGCAGCAGAAGTAACCCTCGCCGCTGCCGATGAGATTCACGGCGAGCCGTCCGTAAGTATCCACGGTCTTGGTGTCGGCAAACAGCACCAGCACGTTTTTGAAGGTCATGTCGGTCTGACCGTTGTCGGTATAGGTGTTGCCGTACTGATAGGCGGTGTACAGGCCGGTGCCCGCATCATAGACGAAGCTGGTATTCTTGCTGGAGTTGTAGATGCATTTCACATAGCCCGCATTCTCGGTGCACTGGTCGGCGGCGGTATCGCTGAAGGTCAGACCGTAGCTGGTGTCGTAGCCGTCGTTGTGGGCGGTGCGGAAGCCCTTGTTCGCGGTGGTGGTCAGGATGCCGGAGCCGGCGGCGAAGAGGCTGTGCTCGATGCCGTACTTCTGGCGGGACTTGTCGCGGAAGAAGGTGCCGCTGGCATAGCTGCCGCGGACACCGTCGATATCGTCGGCGCCGTAGGACTTCACATCGCTGTAGGCCTGCTCACTGCCGCCTGCGTGGACGGTGATGGCGTCGTAGGACAGGGCGATGCTCAGATAATAGGGGCGGAGGGAGCGCATGCTGCCGATCTTTTCAATGTCCTCCACGCTGTGGAAGACGGCCATCATGCGGGTGATGCCGCCCTCGGCCAGCACTTCATAAATAATATCGGCGTTGGACACGCCCACCTGGGGCTGAGCCACGCTGATGTTGTTGATCATGATGGCGTAGGGTCGGACGGCGCTGATGTCCTCGCTCACGGTCTCACCGGTCAGAGGATTGACGATGGGTGTCGGCGTCGGCGTAGGGGAAGCGATGGGTTCGGCGGTCTCGGCCGCCGGGGTCTCTGCTTTTCCGCAGGCGGAGAGCAGGGCCGCGAGCATTACCAGGGCAAGCAGAACAGCGATCATTCGTTTCATGAAAGGTACCTCGATCCTGAGAAATTTGACGCAAATATGATACTACCCACGGAGTTCTTTGTCAAATGCCCCGAAATGTGATACACTAAAAGCCAGGAGATGATTGTATGTATGAAAAAATAACAGCGGAGGCCCGCGCCGCCATGGAAGAGCTGCTGACCCGCGGCAGCTTCAAAGCGGGCAATCTTGTCGTGGTGGGCTGTTCCTCCAGCGAGATCATGGGCGCGAATATCGGCAAGGGCTCCACGCCGGAAGCCGCGCAGGCGGTGGTGTCGGGAATTTTGCCGGTGGTCGCGGCCCATGGCGGCCTGCTGGCCGCCCAATGCTGCGAACACCTGAACCGCGCGCTGGTGGTGGAACGCGCCGCCGCCGAAAAATTCGGCTATGAGATCGTCTGCGTCCGGCCCCGGCCCAAGGCCGGCGGCTCCTTTGCCACGGCGGTCTACGAGGCGTTCGCCGACCCCGTGGTGGTGGAGCATGTCCGCGCCTCGGCGGGTCTGGACATCGGCAACACCCTCATCGGGATGCACCTGAAGGACGTGGCCGTGCCGCTGCGGCTGGAGACCAGGCGCGTGGGCGAAGCCTGGGTCAACGCGGCCTATTGCCGGCCCAAGCTCATCGGCGGCGTGCGCGCCGAGTATCCGGACTGAAAAGGACGCAAAAAAAGCTGCTACGTCAGGTAGCAGCTTTTTTATTGTTGCAATTATTTCACAAAGTGAAGGGACAGCGTGAGGAGGACGAAGACCAGCGCGAACCACTTGGTGACCTTGGCCAGCTTCTGATCCAGCGTCTTGGCCTTGCCCTTGGACAGGAAGGTCTCCGCGCCGCCGGCGATGGCGCCGGAAAGGCCGGCACTTTTGCCGCTCTGCATGAGGACGATGACGGTCACCACAAGACCGGAGAGCACCTGGAGGATGGTAAGAACAAGAAACCAGTTCATGTATATATCTACCCTTTCAAAGTTTTCTGCACATCAATAGCGGATAACATAATATCATAAGGATTGCGCTATTTCAAGCCTAATTTTCACTTTTTCCATCCGAAAACGTGAATTCCTCCGCCGCCCGTACCTGTCTGTTGAGCAATACCATGCCCAGCCCGCCGCAGCACACCACGCCCGCGGTGATATACCAGCCCGCGTGGTAGGTGGCGAAGGTCAGCAGGCCGCCCATCGCCAGCGGTCCCACGGCATAGGCCGCGCCGCGCACGAAGGTGGTAAAGGCCGTCACCCTGCCCAGACAGGCGGCCGGGATATGCGTGGAAACGAAAGCGCCGATCTGGATGGTGGAGCAGATCTCGCCCAGCGTAAACAGCTCGCCGCATACCACCAGCAGGCCGTAGGCGGGGGCCAGCGCAAATCCCAGATAGGCCGCGGCATACAGCGCCCCGGCCAGCGCGATGGCCCGCAGCGGGGGCAGGCGATGGGTCAGCCTGGTGATCAGCGGGGTCAGCGCGATAACGGTCACCGCGTTGGCCGAGCAAAGCACGCTGTAGAGTTTGGCGCCGCCGGCGCCGAAGCGGCTGCCGAATTCGGCCGGCAGCAGGAAGCTCCACTGGGCGTAGCAGAAGTCGTATAAAAACAGCAGCAGCGCGAAACCCACGATATAGGGCGCGGCTTTCAGCGCGCTGCGCAGCGTGGGCTGCCGCGCCGCCGTCTCCGCCGGGTGCCGCGCAAAGCGCTCCCGGACGTTCAAAAGCAGGATCAGCACTCCGGCGATGGTGGTGGCCCCATCCAGCAGAAACAGCAGGCTCAGATGGCGCTGGAACAGAAGCCCGCCCAGAATGGGACTGACGGCCATGCCGATGTTGCCGCCCAGATACAGCAGGGAATAGGCTCCCTGCCGCTGTTCCGGCGTTGTGTAGTCCGCCAGCAGCGCCTCCGCCGCGGGGACGGTCAGGGAGATCAGGTCCGCCGCGAGAATGATGCAGGCCAGCATGGCGTAGCCCGTGAGACCGCAGCCGCAGACGAGATAGAACAGCGCGCCGCCCAGACTGCCGCCCACCATTACCTTCATCCGGCCGATGGAATCGGCCAGCTTGCCGCCCAGAATCACGCAGGGCGCCTGGGTCAGCACCAGCAGCGCCGCGACCTTGCCGGCGGCGTCCGTGGTCAGCGCCAGCTTCTGGGTCATGATCAGCGTCAGCAGCGGCATGATGAACATTCCCATGCTGTTGACGAGCTTGGCCAGAAACAGAAAATAGACCTCCCGGGGAAAGCCCCGGTAGGCGTCGAAATACAACTTCATCGGGCACCCCCCGCCGGCGCGATCAGCGGAATGCGCATCTCCTCCGCCGTCATGCCCGCGTGGACACCGATGATCTGGCGGGGCGTGGTGAACAGGGTCACGTTGTCTGTGGACACCGCCAGCATGTCGCCCAGCAGCTCGTCAAACCGGGGATGATCCCCGCCGGTGCCGAACAGGCCCGTTTGTTTGACTTCCGCCCTGGTAAAGAGCTTGAATTTGTCGCCGAAATGCGCCTCAAACGCCGCCGCAAGCTTCCCCTCACAGCCATCCTTCACGAACAGGTTCAGGGCCCGGGGCTCGATGGAGGGCAGACGCACAAGGCAGTCGAGAATGTCGGGGTAATCGGTGATCACGGCCACGTCGGAATCGACCTGGCCGTGGTCGGCGGTGATCAGCAGCAGCGTGTCGGACAGGGAAGCCCACAACGCCTCCGTGCGTTTCTCCAGTTTTTGCAGCTTCTCAACGGACTTTTCCGACGCGATGCCGGTGGCGTGCATGGTGCCGTCCGGTTCGTTCCAGTAGGCGTAGATGTATTTTCGCCCGTCCTGCGCGCACAGCTCCCCGACCCGCCGGCAGATGGCGTCAAAGCTGGTCGGGCAGGGCGGCTCGAAGGGCGTGGCATAGCAGGCCTCCACCCCCGCCGCCCGCAGGCGGTCGATGACGGAGACATAGGGGAAAAACCGCCAGGGCACATTGTAGTCCGCCGCGGGGAGCTTTGTGTCCTGCACGGTGTTGAGAAATACGGTGACGTTTTTGCCGATCTCCTTATAGTAGCTTTCCCAGCCAAGCCAGCCGTGCTGATTGGGCAGAAGACCGCTGTCGAGGGAGGTGGTGGCCGCCACGGTGGTGGGCGGAAACACGGAGGAATAGACCCCGCGGAGATTCCGCCGGAAAAAGCCGTCGGGCGCGAGATTATTCTCCAGAATGTTCAGGCCCATACCGTCCAGCAGCAGCACCACGACGTTCTTATAGTCCTTTGCCAGCAGCTCGTCCGCCAGCGGCAGCGTGCCGTTGTCCGGCCTTTCCGCGCCGTAATAGCGCAGGATGGA
>DAOPXW010000092.1:0-5451 GCA_035352555.1 Oscillospiraceae bacterium | reverse complement strand
TCCACCGCCGCGTTGTCGCACTCCCGGCCCACATAGCTCAGCACCGGGCGATAGATCAGCCCCCGGGGCAGGGCGTCGGCACCGTCCTGAAACGCGCCGGGATCGGCCACCACGCCGCAGCTGGTCTCCCCGGCGTAGACGGCGCAGCAGCGGGCCACGCCGGGGGCCGAGGAGATGAGAATGTCGCACAGCATGGTTTTGTCGCCCGACGCCGGGCGCAGCGACCACAGGGGCCGGGTCTCCATCGCCGGCGGCGAAGACGGGCCCCGGGCGATCTCGTCCACCGCGGCGCAGCTCACGATGCCGATGCGCTCCAGCTCCGCCCGGGAAAAGGTGCCGGGCACCTCCCGCCCGTCCACCGATACGCGGTAACTCAGGCTCAGATTGGCGCAGATGAACTGCGCCGCCGCGAACAGAAACAACAGAATTCTTCGTACCATAACGCTCACCTCAACGGTTAACATAATGCAAAGCGCGGCGGTGGTCAAGGCCTTCGGCAAAGCTTGTCAGAAGCTGCTTTTTTTCGCGCCGCATAGGCTTGGACACGCCCGCATAGGATGTACAAAGCTGAAATCATGAGGTGAGAATATGGCGCACGAAACCGAAGCGAAGCTCCCGGCCAAGCCCCACGTGCTGACGCTGGAGGGCCGCAATCTTCTGAGCGTGACCGGGGTGGACGATGTGGAGAGCTTCGACGAGAATCAGATCGTGATGAATACGTCTCAGGGCAACCTGATCGTCCGGGGCAGCGGGCTGCGCATCGGCAAGATCAGTCTGGACGTGGGGGAGCTGAAGGTGGCGGGCCTTATCAGCGACCTGAGCTATGAGGAGCCGGCCCCGGCCGGCGGCTTCTGGTCCAGGCTGTTCGGCTGAGTGCTGACCAATCCGCTGAGCGCCCAGCTGACGCTGCTGGCGCTGTCGCTGGCGCTGGGCGCCGCCATCGGGGCGCTGTACGACGTGTTTCGCGCCCTGCGCCGGCGTGCCCGGCCAGGCGCTGGCGCGGTGCTGGACGTGCTGTTCATTTCGCTGGCGGCGCTGGGCCTGTTCACCTTCGGCATGGGCCCGGGGGACGGCGTGGTGCAGCTGTTTCCCGCGCTGTTCGCGCTACTGGGCTTCGTGCTGTACCTGGCCTTTCTCAGCCCGCCGGTACTGAAAGGCCTGCTTTTCCTTCTGGACGCGGCTCTTCTTGGGGCCCGGAAAGCCTCCGCGCCGCTGCGAAGGCTTGAAATTACTGGAAAAGCTAAAAAAATTTCCAAAAACATCTTCACAAATGCCCGTAAATGGTTTACAATAACGAAAAACAGGCGCAGCGTTATGTCAATTCGCCGTGTACAGACAGAGACAGGGGGTAAGCCGGGTGAAGGTCAAGAAAGCCAGCGCCATTACGAAGATCGTTATTGTGGCCCTGATCGTCTATGCCATTGTCAGCCTGATCTCCGTCAAGAGCAAGACGGCGGAGGCTATCCGGGAGAAGGCCCAGCTGCAGCAGCAGGTCAATCAGGTGGCGGAGGCCAACGCCGAGCTGCAATACGGCATCGACCACAGCACCGACGATCAGACCATCGAGGATATCGCCCGTGAAAAGCTGGGGCTGGTGAAACCCGGCGAGATCATCTTTTACGACACCGGCGACTGAAAACCGCAAATTTTTCCGGGAGAGGCTTGTGCCTCTCCCGGTTTGCTTTTATAATGGGAGCATCTGAAAAAGCGGGGGAGAGCCATGAAATACGATTTTGACCAGATCATCGACCGCGCGGGCAACCACGCGGCGAAATACGACGAACGGCTGAAGAAGTTCGGCACGGAGGACGTGATCCCCCTGTGGATCGCGGACATGGACTTCCGCACGGCTCAGCCCGTCATCGACGCGCTGACCGCCCGGGCGGGGGAGGGCATCTGGGGCTACACGGCCCGGCCGGACAGCTATTTTGCCGCCGTGTGCGCCTGGCAGAAGCGCCGTCACGGCTGGGACATCGACCCAAGCCTGATGAGCTGGAGCCTGGGCGTGGTGCAGACCATCAGCGCCATGGTGAAGCTGTTCACCCCGGAGGGGGGCGGCGTACTGATCCAGACGCCGGTCTATTCAGAGTTTTACGACATGACCGAGGCCTGGAACCGCCGGGTCATCGAAAACCCCATGATCGAGGAAAACGGCCGCTGGCGGGTGGACTGGGCGGATTTCGAGGCGAAGCTCCGGACCGCCGACCTCTTTCTGCTGTGCAGCCCCCACAACCCGCTGGGCATCGTGTGGACGCCGGAGGAGCTGAAGCGGATGGCGGAGCTGTGCATGAAATATCATGTGCCCCTGCTGTGCGACGAGATTCATTCCGACCTGGTATTCCACGGCAGGACCCATACGCCGCTGCCCACCGTCTCCCCGGAGATCGCGGCCTATGCCGTCACGGCCATCTCCGGGACCAAGACCTTCAACCTGGCCGGCCTGCAGGCCAGCGCCGTGGTGTTCCCCAACGCCCATATGAAGTCGGTCTACGATCACTGGTGGCGGCGCATGGACATCCACCGCAACAACGCCTTTTCCCTCACCGCCATGGAGGCCGCCTTCAACGGGGGCGACGAGTGGCTGGATCAGCTGCTGCCCTATCTCTCCGACAACTTTGATTTCGTGGCGGACTACTGCGAAAAGCATATCCCCAAGATCAGGACCTACGCGCCGGACGCCACCTATCTCATGTGGCTGGACTGCCGGGATCTGGGCCTCTCCAACGCCGCGCTTCATGATTTTATGATCCAAAAGGCGAAGCTGGGGCTGAGCGACGGGGTTTCCTTCGGCCGGAGCCTCAGCGGTTACATGCGCCTGAACGCCGCCTGCCCCCGCAGCGTGCTGGAAAAGGCCATGCGGCAGCTGGAAGCGGCCGTCGACACGCTGTAAGGGGCAAAAACGGGAATGGAGACGGATGCCGAAAAGCCGGCCCAGCCGAGGGCCCATCTTTATTATTTCGATTATCTGCGGGTATTCGGCGTGCTGTGCGTCATTTTTATGCACACGGCGGGAGGCCCGCTTCGGAGCGCCGTGGGTACGCCCGGCTGGCAGATGACCGATCTGTGCACCAGCCTCGCCTTTACGGCGGTGCCGCTGTTTTTGATGATGTCCGGGTACCTTGCCATGACCAGCCCTAAAACGGGCGATTACGGATATGTCCTGAAGAGGCGGCTGCCCCGGCTGGTGTGCACGCTGACCGTGTGGACGATCCTTGCCGCCGTATGGCTGGGGTACAGAGACGGTCCCGCCGCCGTCGGCGCGCTGCTGCTGTCCGCGCTGCAGGAGCCGGTGATGGTGCATTTCTGGTATATGTATACGCTTATCGCGCTGACCATGATCTCGCCGTTCCTGTATTACGGCCTGAATAACCTTGACAGCAGAGGGGTTGCCGTCGTCGCCGCCGTGGTGGCGCTGGTCCCCATCCAGACCAATATCTCCGCTGTTTTGGGGAAGGAATGGCAGGTGGACATTCTGGTACAGCTGCGGCTGTTCGGCGGGTCGCTGTCGGCCTATGTGCTGGGCTGGCTGCTGGGACGGCTGAAAAGGAGACTGCCCAACGCCGCGCTGATTGCGGCGGCGGCCGCGGATCTGGCGCTCATTGCCTTTGCCACGGCCAGATACAGCGCCGCGGCGGGCCGGTATAACGCCATGTTTCAATCCCAGTCCGGCGGACTGACCGTGCTGCTGGCGGCCTGCGTCTTCCTGCTGTTCAAGCAGAACTGCAACGGGGACGGCGCGCTGCGGCGGGCGCTGGCGCCGCTGGCGGAGCTGTCGCTGGGCGTGTACCTGTGCCACAACATTCTGCTGAGCATACTGGACCATTCCGGCGTCGTGGGGACGCGCTTTCTGTTCACCTGCGGGAAGGCCGCCGCCGTGGCGGTGTGCGCGGCAGTGCTGATGAAAACGCTGGCCAGCGTGAGGCCGCTGTGCTATTGCTGCACCGGCCTCCGCTTCGACGAGGCCTGCCGTACCTGCAACTGGCAGCACACCTTCCGCCGAGCCGTGAGACGGTCCCATGAACCCGCCGCTTGAATTCCTCCGCAGGGTATTGTATATTGTAATTGAAAATATTTCCGTTAGGAGAAAAAGAAAGATGGAATACAGCGAAATTTACAAATCCAAGCTCCTGTCTGCCGCCGATGTGGCGGCCCAGGTGCGCTCCGGCTGGGTGCTGGGCATGGATGCCGCCCCCACCCAGACTTCCGCCGTCATGGCCGCCGTGGCGGAGAAGGTCCGGAATTCCGACGTGACGGGCGTGAAGGTCCACTTCATGCTGGACGGCTATCCCCACGCTTTCCTGGCCGACAATTCGCTGGACGGCAAGATGAACGGCGTGTCCTGGTTTTCCTCAGCCGGGGCGCGCAAGGCCGTGAACGGCGGCTATTGCGATCTCATCCCCGCCTATTACCGCGACATGCCCGCCCGTATCCGGGAAAAGTACGAGTATGACGCCTACTGCGTGGCCGTGTCCCCCATGGACAGCCACGGCTACTTCAGCCTGGCCACCACCAGCTCTTATTCCGAGGGCATGATCGACAAGGCCAAACGCATCTTCGTGGAGGTCAACAAGTACCAGCCCCGCTGCCTGTGCGGCACCCAGCTGCATGTGTCCCGGCTGGCCGGCATCGTGGAGAACGACCATCCCATGCCCACCCTGACGCCCGCCGCGCCGGACGCGGTCAGTACCGCCATCGGCAACCTTATCGCCGAGCGCATTCCCGACGGGGCCTGCATCCAGCTGGGCATCGGCGCCATCCCCGACGCCACCGGCCTGGCGCTGATGTCCAAGCACGACCTGGGCATCCACACCGAGATGTTCACCGATTCCATGGTGGACCTTCTCGCCTGCGGCGCGGTGAACAACTCCAAAAAGCAGATCCACCGCAACAAGAGCGTGGCCACCTTCGCCTTCGGCTCCCAGAAGATCTACGACTTCATCAACGACAACCCCGCCATCGAGATCCTGCCGGTGGATTATGTCAACGACCCCGCCGTCATCTGCCGCAACGACAACATGATGTCCATCAACGCGGCCATCGAGGTCGATCTCTTCGGTCAGGTGTGCGCGGAGTCCATCGGCACCAAACACATGAGCGGCACCGGCGGTCAGGCGGACTATGTCCGCGGCGCCTGCCAGTCCAGGGGCGGCAAGAGCTTCATCGCCTTCTCCTCCACCACCAAGGGCCTGAGCAAGATCCGCTCCGCCCTCACCGAGGGCGCCATCGTCACCACCAGCAAGAACGACGTGGATTATATTGTCACCGAGTACGGCATGGCCCATCTCCGGGGCGAGCCGCTTTCCTCCCGCGCCCGCCAGCTCATCGCCATCGCGCACCCCGATTTCCGGGACGAGCTGACCTTTGAGGCCAAAAAGCGCGGCATAATGGTGTGAGGCCTTTTTAACCGCTTCCGGGCGGGAAGCGATATCCGGCTTGCCGCCCGGCAACGGC
>DAOPXW010000091.1:0-5482 GCA_035352555.1 Oscillospiraceae bacterium | reverse complement strand
ACTGCCATCCCACCGTCGCCGAGGCCGTGCGCGAGTGCGCCCTCGCCGTGGACAAAAAAGCGATCCATATCCCTAATAAAAAATAAGGAGGAGCATCCCATGCTACAGGCTGCGTTTATCTTCATCGCCCCCGGCGCGGACCCCAAAAAGGACCGCAACACCGTCGAGACCCCGGCAGTCTGCCTCACCGCCATCGGCGTGTCCACCTATGAGCAGGGCGCGGCGGCGGCAAAAGAGATGGCCGACGCGGGCTGCGGCGCCATCGAGCTGTGCGGCGGCTTCGGCATAAGGGGCACCTACCTTGTGGAGCAGGCCGTCGCGGGAAAAGCCAAGGTCGGCGTGGTGCGCTTTGACGCGCACCCGGGACTTGAGTACAAGTCCGGTGACGAACTGTTCTGACCGTCCTCGCTTCCCGTTTCCTTTTTTCAAGCAAAGACCTCCCGTACCGCAAGGTACGGGAGGTCTTTGCATTACGTCGCCTTTTGCCGTTTTTCCTCCGGCTTCAAAAAGCCGGAATGAATGGCGCCCGTCGGGCACGCGTTTTTGCACGCGCCGCAGCGAATGCACTCGGTGGAGTTGATGTTTTTGAGAACCTCCACGCCCATTTTACAGCTCCGCTCACACGCGCCGCAGCGGGTGCAGCGGCTTTTGTCCACCGACATCCGATAAAAGCTGCATTTGTTCAGCAGCCCGTAGGCCGCGCCCAGTGGGCAGAGATATTTGCAGAACGGCCGATAGAGAAGGACCGACAGAACAAGAATGGCGATGAGGATCGCCATTTTCCACGAAAACAGGAAGCCCACCATGGCCCGGAGCCCGGGATTGGCCAGGATCAGCGGAATGCCGCCCTCCAGCGTGCCCGCCGGGCAGAGGTATTTGCAAAACCACGGCTCGCCCACGCCGTAGGGCCCACGGACCAACAGCGGCAGGGCAACGACCAAAAACAGCAGCACCGCGTATTTGAGATACCGGGCCGGGCGGTCGATACGGGGCGGCACGGTCTTCTTGCGGGTATGGTTTTTATAGAGCAGGTCCTGCAAAAAACCGAAGGGGCAGAGAAAACCGCAGATCAGCCGCCCGAACAGTACGCCGAACAACAAGATCATGCCGGTGACGTAATAGGAAAAGCCCCGGCGGCCGCCGGACAGCACCGCCTGCAGTGAGCCGATGGGACAGGCGCCCACCGCCCCCGGACAGGAATAGCAATTCAGCCCCGGCACGCACACCTGCTTGCCCGCGCCCGTACTGATCTCGCCGGTGACAAAGCCGGATAGATGGGCGTTTTGCAGCAGCGCGGCCGCGGCCTGTATCCAGTTGCGCTTACTTTCCTTCATGCCGTCACCCCACGCCGATGCACTCGAGACAGATGTGGACGGCCTTTTGCAGCACCTCGCCCGCCTCGCCCTGCCATAGCCCCAGCGCGATCAGGACCACGGCGAGGACGAGAAGGACATATTTCACCGCCGGCTTCAGCAATTCCGGAATGCGATGGTTCATTTCGCACCGCCTTTTTCACGGAGGAGCCGGTCGCCGACACGCGCTATCGTAATGCCAGAAAGCCGCTCCCGGCAAAGGGCGTTCAGTTCCTCGCACAGCGCGTCCATGGCACCGCCCATGCCGGAGGAGATAAGGCAGTCCCTGTCCATATCCCCGGTGCGCCAGGCGACGTCCACCGCCCGGGCGCCCACGGCGTCCAGCACCTGCAGGAGCGTGACCGCCCCCGCGCCCGGCGCGGCATAGCCGCTGCCCCGCCCCTCGCTGGATTCGGCCAGCCCCGCCCGGACCAGCCTGGCCATCACCTTGCGTACCCGGGCGGGATTGGTGCAGATGTTCCCGGCCAGCTCGTCGCTGGTCACCACGCCGCTCCGGCGATCCAGAATGACCAGCGCGTGGACCGCCACGGAAAATTCACCGTTCAAAAAACCCATTCCCCCTTATGCCGTGAGACTGTCGATGATGGCCTGCCACTGCTCGGCGCTGCGCGCGCCTTCGTAGGCATCCCCCACCGGCGTGCCGGTTTCGTCCACAAAGAAAGTGGTGGGTACGGCGGTGACGCCGGAGAGCGCGCCGGAAAGCAGGCCTGCATCGGGCAGCAGGTGGGTGTAGGCCGCGCCGGTCTTTTCCACCAGCTGCCGCGCCAGCTCCACCTGTGACTGGGAAACGCTGCCGTCGGTGCCCATGGCGTCCACCACGAGGCCTACGATCTGCACGCCGTTTGCGGCGTTGTCGGCGGCCAGCTTTCCCAGCTCGGGCATCTCGTTGAGACAGGGCCCGCAAAAGGTGGCCCAGACGTTGACCATGGTGAGCTTGTGGCCGGCAAACAGGCTCTCGTCCACGACCTTGCCCTCCAGCGTGGAGGTGCGGAAGGAGGAGAACGCGCCGGTCTTTTCCGCCCAGGCCCCGGACACGGTGCCGTAGGTCCAATTTTGAAGGTCACCAAGGTCCGAGACGTTGGTATAACCGAGATTCGCGAGCTTTTGCGCGGCTTCACCGCCGTCCTGCCCGCCGCCGCAGACGATGATCTCCGCGTCCTTCACCGGGAGCAGGGCGGGGGCGGTATCGCCGATGTCCTCGCTTGGCAGCAGAACGGCGCCGTCGATATGCGCCTCGGCATATTCCTCCGCCGTGCGCACATCCAGCAGCACCAGCGCGTCGCCGCTGTCCAGCCGGGCTTTGGCGGCTTCGGGGGTAATGGTTTTGACCTCCGCCGGGGCGGCGGAGGACTGGGATACGGCGGCCCCGCTCCCGCAGGCGGAGAACAGCGCCAGAGAGAGGACGAGAAAGGCGGTCAATCTTTTTTTCATAATAGGTCTCCTTTTTGCGGATCGTATACTGTAATTACAATAATTACAGTTAAAGTTTATTTTGTCAAGCGGTTTCTGAAAATATTTTGGCCTTGCCGGGAGAGGATAGTTGTTGTATAATCCTATCCCGACTTGATTTTGTCGGGGCGATCGGCGAAAACAGCGCGAACTGTCCCGCAGAGGACGGACAAATGCCTTGCTTTGCGGGAAGAAATGATTTATAGTAATATCGTCAATAAAATAACAAATATAAAACGGAGAAAACGACATGCGCGGAATGGAAACCGGTAAAACAAGAATCCGTCACCAGGTGTTCACGGAGATCGCCCGGATGGCCTACGAGGGCGGGGACTTTGCCAAAACGCTGGAGGAGCTGCCCTATAAGATCATCCCCGGGGAGATCGCCACCTATCGGGACAGTATTTTCGTGGAGCGCGCCGTGGTGGGCGAGCGGCTGCGTCTGGCGCTGGGCATGCCGCTGCGGAGCTTTTCCGAGTACAGCAAGCTGTCCGACGGTATCGTGGAGAACGAGCTGCCGGAAAAGTATTACGAGCCGCCCCTGATCAACGTGGTCAAATTTGCCTGCAACAAGTGCCCCGACAACGTGGTGACCGTCACCAGCGGCTGCCAGGGCTGCATCGAGCACCCCTGCATGGAGGTCTGCCCCAAAAAGGCCATCGCCCGCGTCCACGGCCGGGCGAAGATCTACCCGGAAAAGTGTATCAAGTGCGGCCGCTGCGCCGCGGAATGCAAGTTCCACGCCATCATCCACCAGAAGCGCCCGTGCAAGCAGGCCTGCGGCGTGGATGCCATCGGCATCGACGAGCAGGGCAGGGCCGAGATCAACTACGACAAGTGCACCTCCTGCGGTCAGTGCCTGGTGAACTGTCCCTTCGGCGCCATTTCCGACAAGAGCCAGATATTCCAGACCATCACCGCCATCAAGAGCGGCACGCCGGTGTACGTCGCGCTGGCCCCGTCCTTTGTGGGCCAGTTTGGACCCGACGGCACCCCGGAGAAAATGAAGGCCGCCTTTAAGCATCTGGGCTTTGCGGGTGTGGTGGAAGTGGCCGTGGGCGCCGACCTGTGCGTCATCGAGGAGGCCAACGACTATCTGGACGAGGTGCCCGGCAAGCACGCCTTCATGGTCACCTCCTGCTGCCCCTCCTGGAGCGACATGGTGAAAAAGGTCTTCCCGGAGTTTACGGACAATATCTCCATTGCGCTGACACCCATGGTGCTCACCGCCCGGATGATCAAAAGCGACCACCCCGGCTGCAAGGTGGTGTTCGTGGGCCCCTGCGACGCGAAAAAGCTGGAGGCCCGGCGCAAGAGCGTCCGCAGCGAGGTGGACTATGTCCTCACTTTCGAGGAGGTGCTGGGGATGTTCGCGGCCAGGGGCGTGGACAGGGAGATCATTCCTGAGGAGGAAACCGAGCCGCTCAATCAGGCCAGCGAGAGCGGCCGGAACTTCGCGTTCTCCGGCGGCGTGGCCGCCGCTGTGGTGAACGCCATTCAGGAAAAAGAGCCCGGACGGGAGATCAAGGTCGCCCATGCCGACGGACTGGAGGAGTGCCGCAAGCTGCTGCTGATGGCCAAGGCCGGCAAGTACGACGGCTATCTGCTGGAGGGCATGGCCTGCCCCGGCGGCTGCGTGGCCGGCGCGGGCACGCTGCGGCCCATCGACAAGACCAGACAGGCGGTGCAGAATTTTGCTGCCGGCGCAGAATTCCACTGCGCGGCGGATACAAAATTCCGCAAGTATCTGCCCCTGATCGAAGGGAAAAAATGAGAAATAATGCGGCGGGACTTTTCAGTCCCGCCGCATTTTTATGGTTATTGCCAGTTCAGCTCTTGGCGACGTTATCCGCGTACAGGGTCAGCGGCTCGTTATAGACATTGTGGCCGGTCTCCGGCGCTTTGCCGTTTACGGTGATGAGGATGGAGTCCGCGCCGAACGCCTTGAGGAAGGTGTTCACCACGCTGCCCATCATCATGTACTCTCCGGCCGTGCCCCTGCCGGAAAGTCCGGTCTGGAAAGCGCTGTTCAGGTCGAGCTTCAAGGTCTTGCCGCTCTCAAAATTCACAACCGCGACGCCGTCTTTCAGGACGCCGGCGTTAATAAGCGCGGCGAGGACGTTGTCGGCGGTGAGCTCGTCAACGGAGACATAGTTTATGACAAAGCGTTCGGCCTGCTCATCGCTGGTGTAGACGGCGATGTAGGTGGGCGTGGGGAGCTGCGCGCCGGCATACACGGCCTCAAACAGGGTCTTGGCGTCTTCCGCCGTCCAGGAGGCGGCGGGCGTGTAGCCCGCGTCGGAGAGCAGGCCGGCGCCGTCCGTGCCGCAGGTCTGCATGGCCGCGCTGTATATATCGCCCAGCTTGCTGGTGAAGTCCGCGGTGGCGGAGCCCAGCGTGGCAAAATAGGTCTTGGTCTCGGCGGTAATACTCGCGGCGGCGGGCTTTCCTGCAACGTACCAGTCCAGCATCTCGCCGGCAATCTTGGCGGCGTTCAGGGAACAGCCGGCAACGCCCTGCTGATAATTGTTGTTGATCGCCGTCAGATAGGTCGTCAGCTCGGTCTGCGCCGCGGTGGCCGCGGGGGTGGCCGAGGGAACTGCGGGGGTCTTGGTACCGCAGGCGCACAGCGCCAGCGTCATCATCACGGCCAAGAGAAT
>DAOPXW010000090.1:0-5547 GCA_035352555.1 Oscillospiraceae bacterium | reverse complement strand
GTTGGCGATCAGGCCGCGCATACCGGCCAGCTGGCGGATCTGCGCCATGGACCGCGGGCGCCGGAGTTTGCCATCATATAGATGGGGTTGTACTCGTCCAGGCAGTCCTGCAGGGCGTTGGTGACGTCCTTGGTGGTCTGCTCCCACTGGCCGACGACAAGACGATAGCGCTCGTCGTCGGTAATGAAGCCGCGCTTGTACTGTTTTTCAATGCTGACGACCTGCTGCTCGGCCTCGGCGATAAGGCTCTTTTTGGCCTCGGGCACGGTCATGTCGAAAATCGAGATGGTCAGCGCAGACTTGGTGGAATACTTGTAACCCATGGCCTTGATGTTGTCCAGCACCTCGGCGGAGATGGTGAAGCCATACTTCTTGATGCAGCGGTCAATGATGTCGCCCAGCTGCTTCTTGCCCACCTGAAAGCCGATCTCATGGTCGAACATATGCCCGGGATCGGTGCGGTCCACATAGCCCAGATCCTGCGGGATGGGCTCGTTATAAATGATGCGGCCCACAGTGGTGGTGATGACGGCCTTCTTTTCCACGCCGTCGATGATCTTGCTGACCCGCAGCCGGATGGGGGCGTGCAGGCCCACATAGCCTTCGTTATAGGCCATGACGGCCTCATTGGCGTCGCGGTAGCAGATCAGCGGCCTGTAAGCGGCCTGCTTCTTTCCGTCCGCGGCGGCGGCTTTGTTGGCGGCCACGAATTCGTCGGCGTCCACGACCTCGCCCGCGGGCAGGCCGGTCTCGCCGGCATCCGCCACCAGCACGTTTTCCGCGCCCTTTTCCGCCTTGCCGATGCGCAGCATGGTCAGGTAGTAGGAGCCCAGGATCATATCCTGCGTGGGGACGGTGACGGGGTGTCCGTCCTGCGGGCGGAGGAGGTTGTTGGCAGAGAGCATCAGGATGCGGGCCTCGGCCTGCGCTTCGGCGGACAGCGGCAGATGGATGGCCATCTGGTCGCCGTCGAAGTCGGCGTTGTAGGCGGTGCAGACCAGCGGGTGCAGACGCAGGGCGCGGCCCTCCACCAGGATGGGCTCGAAGGCCTGAATGCCCAGACGGTGCAGCGTCGGCGCGCGGTTGAGCAGCACCGGATGCTCCTTGATGACGTATTCCAGCGCGTCCCAGACCTCGGTGCGCTGCTTATCCACCATCTTCTTGGCGGACTTGATGTTGTTGGCCACGCCGTCCTGCACCAGCTTTTTCATGACGAAGGGGCGGAACAGCTCGATGGCCATCTCCTTGGGCACGCCGCACTGATAGATCTTCAGATCGGGGCCGACCACGATAACGGAACGGCCGGAATAGTCCACGCGCTTGCCCAGCAGGTTCTGGCGGAACCGGCCCTGCTTGCCCTTGAGCATATCGCTGAGAGATTTGAGGGCGCGGGAATTGGCGCCGGTAACGGCCCTGCCGCGGCGGCCGTTGTCAATCAGGGCGTCCACGGCCTCCTGCAGCATCCGCTTTTCGTTGCGGACGATAATATCCGGCGCGTTGAGCTGGATGAGGCGCTTGAGGCGGTTGTTGCGGTTGATGACGCGGCGGTACAGGTCGTTCAGGTCGCTGGTGGCGAAACGGCCGCCGTCCAGCTGGACCATGGGGCGAAGCTCCGGCGGGATGACCGGGAGAATGTCGATGACCATCCACTCCGGCTTGTTGCCGGACTGGCGGAAAGCCTCCACAACTTCCAGGCGCTTGAGGATCTTGGCCTTTTTCTGGCCGCTGGAATTGTCCAGCTCCTCCTTGAGCTGCACCGCAAGCTTCACGCAGTCGATCTGCTGCAGCAGCTTTTTGATGGCCTCGGCGCCCATGCCGGCCTCAAAGTCATCCTCGTATTTCTCTTTCAGGTCGCGGTATTCCTTCTCGGTGAGCATCTGGCACTTTTCCAGCGGGGTCGTGCCGGGGTCGGTGACGATATAGTTGGCAAAGTACAGCACCTTTTCCAGCACCCGGGGGGTGAGGTCCAGGATCAGGCCCATGCGGCTGGGGATGCCCTTGAAATACCAGATATGGCTGACGGGGGCGGCCAGTTCGATGTGGCCCATACGCTCGCGGCGGACCTTGGCCTTGGTGACCTCCACGCCGCAGCGGTCGCAGATCTTGCCCTTATAGCGGATCTTCTTGTATTTGCCGCAGTGGCATTCCCAGTCCTTGGTAGGTCCAAAAATGCGTTCGCAGAACAGGCCGTCGCGCTCGGGCTTCAGGGTGCGGTAGTTGATGGTCTCCGGCTTTTTGACCTCGCCGTAGGACCAGGACAGGATCATTTCCGGGGAGGCAATGCCTATTTTAATAGCGTCAAACGTGTTATAGCTCATAATCAGTTGTCCTCCTCGTCAGAAGTGTAATCGTCGATGGGCAAGTCCGAATCCTCCGGCCCGTCGTCGGGGATATCCTCGATCGAAAAGCCTTCGGACACGATCTCGTCGTCGCTGGAATAATTGTGCTCGCCGTCCTTGTAGCCGGGGATAAAATCGTCCTCGTCGTCTTCCTTGAGCTCGATCTCCTCGCCGTCCTTGTCCAGGACCTTCACGTCCAGGCACAGGGACTGGAGCTCCTTGACCAGGACCTTGAAGGATTCCGGCACGCCGGGCTGCGGGATGTTGTTGCCCTTGACGATGGCTTCGTAGGTCTTGACACGGCCGGTGACATCGTCGGACTTCACCGTGAGGATCTCCTGCAGGGTATAGGCCGCGCCGTAAGCCTCCAGCGCCCAGACTTCCATTTCGCCGAAGCGCTGGCCGCCGAACTGGGCCTTGCCGCCCAGCGGCTGCTGGGTGACCAGACTGTAGGGGCCGGTGGAACGGGCATGCATCTTATCATCCACCAGATGGTGGAGCTTGAGGAAGTAGACCCAGCCAACGGTGACGTCGTTATCGAAACGCTCGCCGGTGCGGCCGTCGTGCAGGATGCTCTTGCCGTCCTCGCGGATGCCGGCCTGCTTGAGGGTCTCGCGGATGGTTCCTTCGTTGGCGCCGTTGAAGATGGGGGTGGCCACCTTCCAGCCCAGCGCCTGGGCCGCGTAGCCCAGGTGGACTTCCAGCACCTGACCGATATTCATACGGGACGGGACGCCCAGGGGGTTCAGCACGATGTCCAGCGGGGTGCCGTCGGGCAGGTAAGGCATATCCTCCCGGGGCAGGATGCGGGACACGACGCCCTTGTTGCCGTGGCGGCCGGCCATCTTGTCGCCCACGCTGATCTTGCGCTTCTGGGCGATGTAGACGCGGACGACCTCGTTGACGCCGGGGGACATCTCGTCGCCATTTTCACGGGTGAAGCGCTTCACATCCACAATAATGCCGCTCTCGCCGTGGGGGACCTTCAGGGATGTATCCCGGACCTCTCTCGCCTTTTCGCCGAAGATGGCGCGCAGCAGGCGTTCCTCCGCGGTGAGATCGGTCTCTCCCTTGGGGGTGACCTTGCCCACGAGGATGTCGCCCGCGCGGACTTCCGCGCCGATGGAGATGATGCCGCGCTCGTCCAGATACTTCAGCGCGTCGTCGCCCACGCCGGGAATGTCCCGGGTGACCTCCTCGGGGCCCAGCTTGGTGTCGCGGGCGTCGCACTCGTATTCCTCAATATGGATGGAGGTAAAAACGTCCTCCATGACCAGGCGCTCGGAAATCAGGATGGCGTCCTCGTAGTTGTAGCCTTCCCAGGTCATGAAGCCGACCAGAATGTTCTTGCCCAGCGAAATCTCGCCCTGGCTGGTGGCGGGGCCGTCGGCCAGCACGTCGCCGTTCTTCACGCGCTCGCCCAGCGAGACGATGGGGCGCTGATTGGTGCAGGTACCCTGGTTGGAGCGGGAGAATTTGATGAGCTTATAGTCGCGGATGTCGCTGCCGTCGTATTTCACGACCACATGATCGGCGTCCACCTTGATGACCTCGCCGTCACCCTCCGCCAGGATCACAACGCTGGAGTCCACGGCGCACTTGTGCTCGATGCCGGTGGCCACGATGGGGGCCTCGGTGGTCATCAGAGGCACGGCCTGACGCTGCATATTGGCGCCCATCAGGGCGCGGTTGGCGTCGTCGTTCTCCAGGAAGGGGATCATGGCCGTGGCGATGGAGACCATCATGCGGGGAGAGATATCCACATAGTCCACGCGCTCGCGGTCGACCTCGATGATCTCGTCGCGGTGGCGGCAGGTAATGCGCTTATTGGCAAGACAGCCGTTCTCGTCCACAGGCTCGGAGGCCTGCGCGACAATGAACTGGTCTTCCTGATCGGCGGTGAGATAGTCCACCTGATCGGTGACGCGGCAGGTGCCCTTCTCAGTCCTGCGGAAGGGCGCGATCAGGAAGCCGTACTCATTGGCGCGGGCATAGGACGCCAGGTAGGAGATCAGGCCGATGTTCGGGCCTTCAGGCGTCTCGATGGGGCACATGCGGCCGTAATGGCTGTAGTGCACGTCGCGGACGTCGAAGTTGGCGCGCTCTCTGGACAGGCCGCCGGGGCCCAGGGCCGACATACGGCGCTTGTGGGTCAGCTCGGCCAGCGGATTGGTCTGATCCATGAACTGGGAGAGCGGAGAGGAGCCGAAAAATTCCTTGATGGAGGCCGTCACGGGGCGGATGTTCACAAGGCTCTGGGGGGTGATGATGTCCAGATCCTGCAGCGTCATGCGCTCGCGGATGACGCGCTCCATGCGGGAGAAGCCGATGCGGAACTGATTTTGCAGCAGCTCGCCCACGCAGCGGACGCGGCGGTTGCCCAGATGGTCGATATCGTCGGCCTCGCCGATGCCGTGGGCCAGGCAGTCCAGGTAGTTGACGGAGGCATAGATATCGTCCAGCACGATGTGCTTTGGAATCAGAACGTCGATCTGCGCGCGGACGGCGTCCTTCAGGGCCTCGCCCTCGAATCGGCTCATCAGCTGCTTGAGCACCAGATAGCGGACCTTTTCGTTGACGCCGCACTCGGCGGGGTCGAAGTCCACGTAGCGGGACATATCCACCATGCCGTTGGAAAAGACCTTGACGTCCTTGCCGTCCGCATTGAGCGTAACGGTGATGACCCCGGCCTTGTCGATCTGCTGGGCTTTCTCGCGGGAGAGGATCTCGCCCGCGTCGGCAATGATCTCGCCGGTCTCGGGGTCGGCCACGGGCATGGCCAGCTCAAAGCCGATGATACGCGGATACAGCGCCAGTTTTTTGTTGAATTTATAGCGGCCCACGCCGAAGATGTCATAGCGGCGGCGGTCATAGAACAGGCTGTCCAGCAGGGTCTCGGAGCTCTCCACCGTGGGGGGATCGCCCGGGCGCAGCTTGCGGTAGATTTCGATCAGGCACGCGTCCCGGTCGGCGGTGGTATCCTTATCCAGCGTGGCGACGATACGCTCGTCCTCGCCGAAGAGCTCCTTCAGGCGCTCGTTGGTGACGCAGCCCACAGCGGGATCGGGAACGCAGCTCAGCCAGGTGGCGGGCTGGTTGGGATCATACTTGCCCATGGCCTTGAGAAACCAGGTAATGGGCAGTTTGCGGTTTTTATCGATACGCACCCAGAAAACGTCGGACGCGTCGGTTTCGTATTCCAGCCAGG
>DAOPXW010000089.1:0-5575 GCA_035352555.1 Oscillospiraceae bacterium | reverse complement strand
TGGCCAGCAGGGTCATGGCCTGTTTTTCACGCAGGGGGTCGAAGTTCACCAGCGGGTCGTCCAAAATCAGGGGGCACTTCTCCCCCTCCGGCAGAGCCAGCGCGCACACGGCCAGCCGCACCGCCAGATACAGCAGATCCAGCGTGCCCGCGCTGAGATATTCCGCCTCCCGGGCGGGGCCGTTCCCGGCGGTGCCGGCGCGGGCGGTGAAGTCCCGGTTGAGCAGCAGCACGTCGTACCTGCCGCCGGTCATGGCGGCCATGTATTCCGCGGCCTTGCGGCCCAGCTCGGGAGAGAAGCGGCGCTGCAGCTCGCCGTCCGCCTCCCGCAGGGTGTCCACGGCCAGGGAGATGGCGTCATATTCCTTCTGGAGCTCATCCCGCTCTTCCTCCATGGCGGCGATACCGCTGCGCTGCACCACGGGGTCGCCCAGCGCCTGAAGACCGCCCTCCAGCCGGGCAAACTCGGCGGCGAGGCGTTCCCTGTCCCTCCTGGCCTCGTCCAGCTCCCGGCCCAGCCGGGCGGCCTCGGTGCCGCCGTTGGCAAAGTCCAGGTCGGACAGGGTGGCGGTTTCCAGCGCGGACTGACCGGCCTGAGCCTCATCCAGCCTTTTCCGGGCGTCGGCGGCGGTCTGGGCGGAGGCCTCCGCCGCGGCGTAAAGGCCCAGAAACTCTTCCAGGGCGGCGTCGATGCCCGCCTCGTCCGCGGCGCCATACCGGGCCAGAAGCGCACCCCGCGCCCGGGCTTTTTCGGCGGCGGCGGTACTTTTGCGCCGATCGCCCTGCCAGCAGAGGATCGTGCCCGCCGCCCCGCCCAGCGCGGCGGCCAGACACGCCGCCAGCACGGCGGCGCTGCCCAGTCCCAGTACTATCACCGCCAGCACGGCCAGCAGCATGACGGTCAGGCAAGCGAAGGCCCCGGCGTGGGAGATTCTGATCCCGGCGGCGGCCTTCAGAGCCAGGCTTTCCGCCTTCTCCCGGGCGCATTGCGCCCGGGCCTCGTCCGGGGTCCTGTCCCCCAGCGCGCAGTGCTCCAGCGCGGCCCGGTCGGCCCGGGCGCGGGTATACGCCTCGTTATAGCCGTCGGCGAGACGGGTGAGCTGGCCGCGGCTCCGGGTGAGATTGTCCAGCGCCTCCCGGCGGCATTGCTTGCGCCCCTCGGCCACGGCGGTCTCCAGCCGGGCGCAGCGGGCGTCCGCGGCGGTGAGCTGACCGCGCAGCTCCTCCCGGCGGGCGGCGGCGGCGTCCAGACTTTCCGCTCCGCGCTTCGCTTCGGAAATGGCCTCCTCCAGCTCGGGGATGGCGCCCCGCCTGTTGAAGCGGCGCTTGCGCTGCCACGCGCGCAGCCGCGTGTCCGCCTCGGAATAGCTCATGCCCTCCTCGCCGGTGGTGACGATGGCGGCGATGCGCTTTTCCAGCTCCGGTGAGCCGGTGACGGTCAGTCCCCCCTGCTCCACAAAGGCGCTGCGGCGAAAGACCTCCCGGGAAACGCCGGTGAGGACCTCTCCCGCGCCGCCCCCGTCCAGTCCGGGGACCGGCACATTGGTGCCGGCATAGACGGCGGAAAATTCCCGCATGGGGCCGGTCTTGGTTTTGGTCAGCCGGGTCAGGGTGATGTCTCTGCCCCCGGCGGTGAGGGTCATCTCCCCCTCCATAGCCTCCCCCGACCAGGGCGCGTAGCGCACCTTGTCCGGCAGATAGCCGGCCCTGGCCCGCTCCGCGCTGTCCACGCCGTAGAGCATGGCGCGGATGAAAGCGCACCAGGTGGATTTTCCCGCCTCGTTGGGGGCGCGCACGACGTTCAGCCCGTCGGTGAATTCCATGGATTGGCGGGAGAGCTTGCCGAAGGTGGCGGTAAGCTTATGAATCTCCATGGCGGCGCACCTCCTCCCTGTTGTCCAGTGCGGCCAGCCCCCAGCGGGCGGCCTGCTCGCAAAGCTCCCGTTCCGCGGGGTCTGCGGCGGCGTCCCGCCGCGTCTTCAGCGCCCGCAGGAAGATGCCCCGCAGGGTATCGTCCCCCGCGTTTTCCCACACGTCCCGGCGCAGGCGGGTCTCGTCCCGCAGCTGCAGGGCGAAGAAGCGCCCCTCCAGTGCCCGGGAAAGCGCGTCCAGATCCGGGGCCTCGTCGGTCTCGCCGGTGAGAATGATGCGGTATATGTCGTTTTCGCTGCCCGCGGGCAGCGCGGCCAGAAGCGCCTCCGGCGCGGTCTTGTCCGTCTTCAGAATCTCATAGCGCCGCTGACCGATCTTTTCCTTTGTCAGCCTGCAGCTGCCCTCGCCCACGTCCGCGAGGTAGACGTATTTCTCCCCTGTCTCGTCGAAGCCGCGTCCCTCCGGACACCCGGGCCAGGCATAGTAGGTGTCTCCCGCCCGCTTCAGACCGCTCTCCCTGTGGATGTGGCCCAGCGCGGCATAGTCCATGCCGCTGCGGGCGAGTTCGTCCTCACCGATGGGGTCGTACACCGATTCCCGGGCACCCACCTCGCCGTGGAGGCACAGCAGGTCGATCACGCCCGCGGTCTTTTCGGCCCCGAATCCCGCCAGCAGCGGCGCGGAGCGGGAGTCCGTAAAGGCCGCGCCCCACACCCGGGCGGACAGCCCGGGCACCGGTACGCATTCCAGCCGGGGGGCGGTGAAAATGTGCACGTTTTCCGGCCAGCGCAGCAGGGCATAGGGAGAACGCGGGGAATAATAATCGTGGTTGCCGGGCGCGATGAACACCGGCGCACCCATGGCGCCCAGCGCGCGGAGCAGTTCCTCCGCCGTCTCCCGATAGGCACTGCCGGTGTCCAGCAGATCGCCGGACAGCAGCACCAGCTGCGCCCCTTCGCGCTTTTGTACTTCGGTCAGACGGCCCAGCAGGGCCCGCTGTTCGGCACGGCGGCAGGCGGCCTTATCCGGTCCCAGCCCCTCGAAGGGAGAATCCAGATGCAGGTCCGCCGCGTGTAATATCCTGATTACGCTCATGTCAGCCGTATCCCTTCCGCCGCAAGGCACCTGCCTGTCTCGGGGTCGATGGTGAAAAGGCAGCCCTCCAGCTTGCCCGGCCCTTTCCCCGAAGTGTAGCGCTGGGGCGGATCGCCGAAAAATTTGCCGATGGACTGGTCGATGTCGATGCCGATGACTCCCTGGCTGGGCCCGGTCATCCCCAGATCGGTGATGTAGCCGGTGCCGCCGGGCAGAACGCAGGCGTCCGAGGTCTGCACATGGGTGTGGGTGCCCCACACGGCGCTGACCTTGCCGTTCAAAAGCCAGCCCATGGCCACCTTTTCGCTGGTGCCCTCGGCGTGGAAATCCACCAGGATGATCTTTTCCTTGATCTCCTGGAGGTAACTGTCTGCGACGACGAAGGGGTTGTCGGTGTTCACGTCCAGCGTAAAGCGGCCCATCAGGCTCATGACGCACACGTCCCCGAAGGGGGTCTCGTACACGTTGATGCCCTTCCCCGGGCACTGGGGCGCGCAATTGGCCGGCCGCAGAATTTTGCGCCGCTCGTCCAGATAGGGGCGCAGCTCCGTGCGGGTCCAGGTATGGTTGCCCAGGGTGAGCACATCCGCCCCGGACTGGAGGAGCAGGTCGGCCTGCTTGGGCGTGATGCCAACCACGTTGGCGTTTTCGCCGTTGACCACGCAGAAATCCACGCCGTTTTCTTTTTTATAGGCTTTCAGCCGTTCTTTCAAAAATTCAAGGCCTAGTTCGCCGCAAACGTCGCCCACGGCCAAAATCTTTACGCTCATGCTCTGTCCTTTCGATTTTTTGAATTCCGATAATTTAAAGTAGTATACCACAATTTACATGGTATGCACAATCCGTTTTCTCACATAATATCAGCGGACTGGAGGGATCCGATGTGAACAGCAAACCTGTTGTTGTTGGACTGTGCGTGGGCATGGCAGCCGGCGTTGGCACCGCGCTGATGTCCAAGCAGCCCAAAAAGCATACGGGCAAAAACACGGTGGGCAAGACCCTGCGCGCCATGGGCGACATGGCCGACACGGTCACCACCGCCATGGGCCTGTAAGACAGCCGAAACCCAGACCGCCCGGGGCTTTCCGGGCGGTCTGGGGTACTGCTGCGCGGATCCGCAAAAAATAGGGCTTGTATTTTTTGGAAAGGCGGCTATAATGTTATCAATATTATACATTTTTGGAAAGATTATGTAACTTCTGTATCCCATTTTTTTACATAAGGATCGGCTATGGATCTGACAAAATATGACAACGAGATACGCGCGCTGGCGGATCGCTTGATGGCCGCCCGCAGTGTCAACGACCCCGCTTGGCTGCGTTACGGCGCGGCGCTGGTCACCGCGGCCCGGCAGGCAGGCGACAGCAAATTGCTGGGCTTCGCCTACTATTATCTGGCGGAGGCCTGCTTTTTGTTCAACCGCTACGAGTTGTTTCGGAAGAACCTGCTGAAGGGGATGCGCTGCCAGCAGGAGACCGGGGACGGCGCACTGCTGGCCCGCTCCTATAATATGCTGGCGATCGACGCCATGAATCAGGGCAGCACCGATCTGGGGCTGGATTTTCTGCTGAAGGCGCTGAGCTTTGCCGAGGCGTGCGGCGACCGCTATCAGCAGGGCGTCATCCACACCAACATCGCGCAGGTGTATATCCGTCTGCGGCAGGACCGCACCGCCCTGCGCCATGAGCGGCTGGGCGTGCCGCTGCTCCGCTCGCTGCCCCGGGAGGCTTTTTGCTGGTACAACATCGTCATGGCCTACTGTGCCGAGGGCGAGTGCTATCTCCGCCTGGGGCGGATCGAGCAGGCCAGGAAAAGCATGGGACGCATCCAGCGCATTCTGGCCTCCGGCAAGCTGACCCCGGCGGACAACGTCAGTCTGCTGACGCTCCACTGCTTTCAGACCAAGCTGTATCACAGCGACGGCGATCTGCCCCGGCGGGACGAGAGCCTGCGGCAGCTGCTGGATTCGCTGGACAAGGCCGCTGCGGTCACCGACAGCTTTGACGACATCTGTGAGGTAGGCAGCTTTCTGCTGACCATCGACCGGCCCGAGCTGCTGCGCCGCCTGCTGGAGCGCATCCGCCCCAGCGTGGCAGCCTCCGGCGTACTTAATCTCAGCTTCCGCCTGTCGGAGCTGACCGTGCAGTATTATCAGTACACCGGCAAGGAGGCGGCGCTGGCCCGGGCGCTGGCGGAGTATTGTGCCCTGTCCCGCCGGATGGAGGCGGAGCGCATCCGCGCCTACCAGAATTCTGTGGCGGTGCAGACCGCGCTGGAGGAGCTGCGCAAAAAGGAGCTGGCCATTCTGGAGGAAAATATCTGCCTGATCCGGCAGGCGCAGACCGACCCGCTGACGGGGCTGTCCAATCGCCTCGCCCTCAGCCGCTTTTCCGAGGCCGCCTTTGAACGGGCCTACAAGCGTCAATGCACGCTGGCGGTATGTATTCTGGACATTGACCATTTCAAGGAATTTAACGACACCTACGGCCATCAGGCCGGGGACGACTGTCTGGTGCAAGTAGCGCAGGCGCTGCGCCATCTGGCCGAGCAGGGCGCCTTCTGCGCCCGTTACGGCGGGGACGAGTTCGTGGTACTGTACGAGGGTCTCG
>DAOPXW010000088.1:0-5598 GCA_035352555.1 Oscillospiraceae bacterium | reverse complement strand
TCCATTATTTGAATTCGTCCAGAATATCGTCCAGACTGAAATCCATCCCGTCCTCTGCGGGCGCCGTGGATACGGAAGGCTTCACGGGCACCGCCGGCGCGGTAGGCTTCGCGGGCGCCGCAGGCGCGGAAGGCTTCACGGGCGCCGCAGGCGCGGCGGGTTCCGCGGGGTGGGGGGCGTGTCCGGCGTCGTGCCGGGGCGCGGACTTTTCCACATGCTCGTGGGACTTCGTATGCCGGGGCGCGCCGTGTTTCTCCCCGGACGGTTCCGCCGCGCCGGAGCGGTCGGATTCGGCCCTGATGACCTTGCGGTGCTTTTTTGTGCCGCCGAAGATCAGATAGAAGCAGAACAGCACGCCGCAGACCGTGATGAAGATGTCCGCGAGATTAAAGATGCCGAACCAGCTGAGAAACTTGGGCTCCAGCCGGAACATATCCACCACGTAACCGAACAGCCCCCGGTCGATGCCGTTGCCGATGGCGCCCGCCATCGCCAGTACCGCCGTCCACCGGCCGAAAGCGCCGCGGATGAGATGCCTGGCCAGCGCCACAATAACGACCACGGCACACACCACCGCCAGAAGCACGAAGAACCAGCGCGCGCCGGAGAAAATGCCCAGCGTGGCCCCGTCGTTATGGATGTTCACCAGCTTGATTACGCCGGGAATCAGCGTCCTCGAGCCGGTGTTCAGCGCCACGTTGGCGGTGACCCAGTATTTGAGCCATTGATCTCCGATCAGGACAAGGATGGCAAATATGGCATACAGCATGGAAAGACCCCTTTCTGTTTCGGCGGGAATTTTAGTACGGGAGCGGGGCCCCCGGCGCGGAGGAGGGGGGCGCAGGCCGGGGCTTCAGCCCAGCTTGGCGACCACGGCGGCGCAGCGCGGGCACAGTCCCGTGGCGGGGTCGGCCTTTTCGGTGTGCATCCAGCAGCGGGGGCATTTCACGCCCGGAGCCTCGGTGACCGCGATGGTCAGGCCGGGGACATTGGCGCCCCTGCCCACCACGGCGTCCGCCGCGGGGGCGTCCTCGCCCACCAGGCACTTGGACACGATGAGCAGCTCGGACAGGTTCATGCCGGATACGGCGTCCACGGCGGCCTTGGAATCGGCGTCGCCGCAGGTCAGCGACACGGAGGCCTCCAGCGGCTTGCCGATGCGCTTTTCGGCGCGGGCCGTTTCCAGCACGCCGTTGACATCGTCGCGCACTTTGATGAGGGTGTCCCACCTGGCCATGGCCTCGTCGGAGAGAGCATAATCGTCAAAGGGCCTGTTCATGTCGTTAAACACCACGTTGCGCCCGTCGTCCGCGGCGCGGTGGGGCATGGCCTGCCAGATCTCGTCGCAGGTGAACGCCAGGATTGGGGCGAACATCTTGGTCAGAGAGTCCAGGATCAAAAACAGCGCCGTCTGGGCGGAGCGGCGCTCCAGCCCGTCTTTTTCGTCGCAGTAGAGCCTGTCCTTGATGATATCCAGATAGAACGAGGATAATTCAACCACGCAGAAATCGTTGATGATGTGGGAAACCACATGGAACTCATAGTTGCCGTACGCGTCCGCCACGGCGCGGATGAGGCTGTTGAGCTTGGTGACGGCCCAGCGGTCCAGTTCCAGCATCTCGGCCGGCGGCACCGGACGGTCCGCGTCGAAGCCGGCCAGGTTGCCCAGGCAGTAGCGGGCGGTGTTGCGGAACTTCAGGTAGTTCTGGCCCAGCTGCTTGAAAATCTCGCGGGAGCAGCGGACGTCCACGTGGTAGTCGGCGGAGCCGGCCCACAGGCGCAGCATGTCCGCGCCGAACTCGTTGATGATCTCATCCGGGTCCATGCCGTTGCCCAGCGATTTGTGCATGGCCTTGCCCTCGCCGTCCACGGTCCAGCCGTGGGTGACGCATTCCCTGAAGGGCGCGCCCTTGCCGAAAGCGCCCACGGCGGTGAGCAGGGAGGACTGGAACCAGCCGCGATACTGATCGAGACCCTCCAGATACATGGTGGCCGGCCAGAAGCCCTGATCCTTCTTCATGGCGGCGAAGTGGGTGGAGCCGGAATCGAACCAGCCGTCCAGCGTGTCCTCCTCGCGGGTGAAGTGCCTGCCGCCGCAGTGGGGGCAGGTAAAGCCCTCCGGCAGGATGCCGGCGGCGTCGTTTTCAAACCAGGCGTTGGAGCCCTTGGCGGCGAACAGCCTGGAGACGGCCCCGATGCTCTCGTCCGTCACCACGGGCTTGCCGCAGTCGTCGCAATAAAACACGGGAATGGGCAGACCCCATTTGCGCTGGCGGGAGATGCACCAGTCCGCGCGCTCGCGGATCATGGAGCGCATACGCTCCTTGCCCCATTCGGGCACCCAGCGCACGTCCTCGCAGGCGGCGCAGGCCTCCTCCTTGAAGGAGTCCACGGAGCAGAACCACTGGGGCGTGGCACGGAAAATGATGGGGCCCTTGCAGCGCCAGCAGTGGGGATAGCTGTGGACCATGTCCTGGGCGGCAAAGAGGCTGCCGGCCTCTTTCATATCCTGAAGGATGACGGGATTGGATTCGTCGGTTCCCATCCCGGCATACTTGCCCGCGTAAGCGGTGTGGCGGCCCTGATCGTCTACCGGGACGACCATTTCCATGCCGTAGCGCGTGCAGGTTTCAAAGTCCACCGCGCCGAAGCCCGGGGCGGTATGCACGCAGCCGGTGCCGGAATCCATGGTGACGTATTCGTCCACCAGCAGACGGGAGGTTTTGGGGAGGAAGGGGTGCTGTGCCAGCATGTTTTCGAAGAAAGCGCCGGGGTGGGTCTCCACGACCTCGTAGCGGCCGAAGCCGCCGATGCGCATGACAGTGTCCATCAGCGCCTCGGCCATGACGTACATCTCCCCGTTGGGGGCCTTGACGATGGCATAGCTCTCGGTGGGGTGCAGGGTGATGCCCAGGTTGCCGGGCAGGGTCCAGATGGTGGTGGTCCAGATGACGAAGCACAGCTTACTCAGATCCAGATGGCTCAGCTTGCCCAGATCATCCTTCATGGGGAATTTCACATACACGGTGGTGACGGGGTCGTCGTGATATTCGATCTCGGCCTCGGCCAGCGCGGTCTCGCACCGGGGGCACCAGTACACGGGCTTGAGGCCCTTATAGATGTAGTTCTTCTTGTACATCTCGCCGAACACCTTGACCTCCTCGGCCTCAAAGCCGGGGTCCATGGTCAGGTAGGGATGCGCCCAGTCGCCGATGACGCCCATGCGCTTGAACGCGGCCATCTGCACGCCCACATAATGCTGGGCGAACTCGTGACAGGCGGAGCGGAACTCCGGCACGCTCATGGCCTTGCGGTCCAGCTTGTTCTGCCGGATGATGGCGGATTCGATGGGCATGCCGTGGTTGTCCCAGCCGGGAATATAGGGCGTATAGTAACCCCGCATGGCGTAGGAGCGGGTGATGAAGTCCTTGATGGCCTTGTTCATGGCGGTGCCCATGTGGATGCTGCCGTTGCTGAACGGAGGGCCGTCGTGGAGGTTGAAGAGGGGCTTGCCTTTGTTCTTCTTCAGCAGCTCGCTGTAGATGTCCTTGTCCTCCCAGGTCTGGAGCATCTCCGGCTCCCGCTTGGCCAGACCCGCGCGCATGGGGAAGTCGGTCTGCGGCAGATTCAGGGTTGCGTTGTAATCCAGTGACATATTTTTTTCTCCTCTATAGAATCAGATGGGGCGCACGATCTGTGCGCCCCTCATTTTATGATAGGATTCAGCCGTTCTTGCGGAACATGAACAGCTGGGTATCGTCGTCGCTATCGGAATCCGGCCGGGACGCGGGCGCGCTTTCCCCGGCGGACTTGTCCAGATCCCCGATCTCATCAAGATCAATGGAGGGGGCGGGTTCGGCCTGTATTCGCGCCACGGAATCTTCAATGCTGCGCACGGTATCGTCAATGGACGCGGGCGCGGCGGCGCTCTCCACAGCCGGAACAGCGGCTCTGGAGGAGGGTATGCCCACGGAGCAGACGCCGGAGAGGGCGTCCAGATGTTTCACCTGCTGCTCGCAAAGCTGGCGGACGCTGCCGATGAAGTGCGTGGTGGCCCGCTGCGCGTCGGAGAGACGGGATTCCTCCTCCTCCCGGCGGGCGGCGATACCGCCAAGAACGGACTGGGCCTTGGTGTTGGCTTCCGCCACCACCACGTCGGCCTTGTGACGGGCCTCGGCCTCGATCTGGACGGAGAGCTTCTGCGCGCTGAGGAGAGCCATATTCAGCGCGTCCTCGTTGGAGCGGTATTCTTCGATTTTATCCACAAGGACCTTCATCTTAGCCTTGAGGACCAGAATTTCTTTCTGAGAAGCGGCGAGATCGCCGGCGACTTTGTCCAGAAAATCATCCACGGAGCCCATATCATAGCCGCCGAAGATGGCCTTTTCAAACGTCTTGTCCCGAATATCCTGCGGAGTGATCATATCTCAAGTTCCACCTTTCCTGTCGCGCGGCGCGTTAGAAATAAAGCTCGCTGCTGTCTGGTTCGCCGTCCTCGGCGCCCATAATGTCCACGTTGTACGGGGTAATGATATAGGTGTTGGTGGCTACGCGCTTGATCTTACCCTCCAGCGCGTAGGCCACGCCGGAAAGAAAATCGATCAGGCGGCGGGCCACGTCCTTCTGGGTCTTTTCCAGATTCATCAGCACGGGGCGCTTCTCGCGCAGCTGGTCGGCGATCTCCGCGGCGGCCTCAAAGCTGTCGGGCGTGACCAGAACGACCTTCATCTGCGTGCCGGTGGGACCCAGATCAACGACCTTGTTTTCCCGGGGTTCCCGGCGGGCTTTGGTAAAAGCGGGCTGGGACGTGCCGGCCGTCTCGCTGCCGGCGGAGAAGAAGGAACTCTTCTTTTCCTGCACAGGCGCGTCGGCCTGAGCGTTCACAGGAAGAGGGGTCTCCATCTCGTCGTCATCGTAAAAATCGTCGTCATCCTCAAACGGCTGTGTCAGTTTTTTGATCCCGTCAAAAAAACCCATATCCTGTGCCTCCTGTTTATTTCACGGCGACGTAATTTCTCGCGCCGAAGATACCGGTGCCCACGCGCACCATGGTCGCGCCTTCCTCGATCGCCGCCGTATAATCGTCCGTCATACCCATGGACAAAATTTGCATAGTGACATTATCGTATTTTTTGGCGCCAATGTCAACAAAAAGCTGCCTCATCCGGGCAAAATATGGCCGGTTGTCGGCGGGATTTTCGCAGATCGGGGGAATTGCCATCAGGCCCAGCACCCGGAGATGGGGGAATCCGGCCGCGGCCTTTGCGGCTTCCGTCAGTTTTTCCGGCGGGAAACCGGATTTGGCTTCCTCGCCGCCGATGTTGACCTCCAGCAAAATGTCCTGGGTCAGACCCAGCGCCGCCGCGCGCCTGTCGATGGCCGCCATCAGCTCCGCGCTGTCCACCGACTGGATCAGCGCCACCGTGCCCACCAGATATTTGACCTTGTTCTGCTGCAGATGGCCGATGAAATGCAGATGGGCGCCCGCATAGGCGCCCTGGGCGTTTTTCTCGGTGAGCTCCTGCACCCGGTTTTCGCCGCAGCAGCGGATCCCGGCGGCAACGGCCCGGCGCACGCGGTCGGCGTCGTTCATCTTGG
>DAOPXW010000087.1:0-5837 GCA_035352555.1 Oscillospiraceae bacterium | reverse complement strand
CTACTATTTCGCCGAGCGGATGGAGGGCGGCGTGGAGCGGGCGGAGGTGCATTGCCTCATCCGCGACCACGACCGGGAAAAATTTGCCGCCCGCAAGGCGTTCCTGCTGGGCCTCATCGGCGAGATGAACGCGAAATACGGCCCCGGCTCCGCCGCCCTCACGGTCACGGACAGCTACTACAATATGCGGGAGAGAATCCTGCCTGCCCATCAGGAGCTCATCGACGCGGCCTGCGCCGCCGTGCGCGCCGAGGGGGGCACCCCGGTGTCCAATCCCGTCCGGGGCGGAACAGACGGCGCGGCTCTGTCCTATCGCGGCCTGCCCTGCCCCAATCTTGGCGTGGGCGGCGGCAATTTCCACAGCCGGCTGGAATACGCCTGCGTGGAGGATATGGACGCCGTTGTCCGGGAGCTGCTGCGCATCGCGGCATTTTTTGCGACACGATAAGGCCAAAGCTGAAGCTGCCCGGAGAGAAGGCTCTCCGGGCAGTTTTTTATTGCAGGATACCCGCCGCCAAATGCACCAGCACGCAGGCGATAAAGCCCATGGCCGTGGGCAGCGCGGCGGCCAGCGCCGTCCATTTTGCGCTGCCGGTCTCCCGCCGGATGGTGAGCAGGGTCGTGGAGCAGGGCCAGTGCATCAGGGAAAACAGCACGAAGCACACGGCGGTCTGGGCCGTCCAGCCGTTGGCGACCAGCAGCGCTTTCATCTCCGCCAGCCCGCCCAGCTCCTTCAGTGTCCCGCCGGAGACGTAGGCCATCACGATGATGGGCAGAACGATCTCATTGGCGGGAAAGCCCAGCAGAAAAGCCAGCAGGATCACGCCGTCCAGCCCCATCAACCGGCCCACCGGGTCGAGGAAGACCGTGCAGCGCCCCATCAGACTGATGCCGCCCACCTGGAGATTGGCCAGACCCCACAGCAGCAGCCCCGCCGGGGCGGCCACCGCCGCGGCCCTGCCCAGCACGAACAGCGTCCGGTCGAAGATGGAGCGCACGATCACCCGCCCCACCTGCGGGGCGCGGTAGGGCGGCATCTCGATGGTGAAGGAGGAGGGGACGCCCCGCAGCACCGTAGCAGACAACAGCCGGGTGGCCAGAAACGTGGCCGCCACGCCGATCAGGATCACCCCCGTCAGCAGTCCGGCCGCGCCCAGGGAACTCAGCGCGCCGCTTCCGGCGAAAAACAGGGTCAGCATAACGATCAGCGCGGGAAAGCGCCCGTTGCAGGGCGCAAAATTGTTGGTCAGCACCGCCAGCAGCCGCTCCCGGGGTGAGTCGATGATGCGGCAGCCCACCACCCCAGCGGCGTTGCACCCGAAGCCCATGCACAGGGTCAGCGACTGCTTGCCGCAGGCCCGGCAGCGGTGAAAGGGCCGGTCGAGATTATAGGCCACCCGAGGCAAATAGCCCGCGTCCTCCAGCAGAGTGAACAGCGGGAAAAAAATGGCCATGGGCGGCAGCATCACGGACACCACCCAGGCCAGCACCCGGTAGGCTCCCTGCACCAGCGCGCCTTGCAGCCACGCCGGCGCGCCCAGCGCCGCCAGCAGCCTTGTCAGCGGCGCTTCCAGCGAAGAAAATGCGTCGGACAACAGAGCGGAGGGATAGTTGGCCCCCTGGATGGTCAGCCACATAATGCCCCCTAAAAGCAGCAGCATTACGGGGAAGCCGGTGACCCGGCTGGTAAAGATGCGGTCCAGCCGCCGGTCGCGGTCGCTGCTTCCGCCGCCCCTCACCGCCCCCCGGCAGATCTCCTCCGCCCTGTGCACCACGGCGGTGGCGATCTCGTCCCGTAGGGTATCCGGCGTGTAGCCCGCCTGCGCCAGCGCATCCCATGCCCCGGACAGCGCCGCCGCCACCGCCGGGGCGGCGGCCACATCCCTGCCCAGATAGTCCTTCAGCGAACGCAGCAGAGCGCCGTCCCCCTCCAGCAGCCGCAGCGCCGCCCAGCGGGCGGGCACGGCGCCGCCCAGCTCCGCGCCCACCGCCGCCTCCAGCGGCCCCAGCGCCGCTTCCACCGCCGGGGCGTAGCGCACCGGCGGCGCGGATGCCGCGGGGGCGCGTTTCAGCGTGTCCAGTCCACCGGCGAAGGCGGACAGGGTCTTGCCGTTTCGCGCCACCGTACCCACGGCGGGCACGCCCAGCGCGGCGGAGAGGGCGTCAAGGTCCACCCGGATGCCCCGGCGTCCCGCCTCGTCCAGCAGATTGACGCATACCAGTACGCTGCCGCGGATCTCCAGGATTTGCAGCACCAGATTGAGGTTCCGTTCCAGACAGCCCGCGTCGCACACAACGGCAACGGCGTCCGCGCCGCCGAAGCAGATGAAATCCCGGGCTACCTCCTCCTCAGTGGAGTGAGCCAGCAGGGAATAGCAGCCCGGAATATCCACCAGCCGGTAGTGCCGCCGGGCGGTGGAAAAGCCCCCCCGGGCGCAGGCGACGGTTTTGCCCGCCCAGTTGCCGGTGTGCTGGTTCATGCCGGTCAGGGCGTTGAACAGCGTGGATTTGCCCACATTGGGGTTGCCGGCCAGCGCTACCACAAATTCTCCGCCGTCTCCTGTTATGTATCGCTCCGCGCCCACCGCGCCCAGACCCGCGGAGCCAGGCGTCAGACCCATGCTTCGGCCCTCCCGCTAGTCGGCCCGAATGCGGACGCCCCGGCAGTCCTCTGCCCGGATAGCCACTACCGCGCCGCGGATGAGATAGGCCGAAGGGTCGCCCAGAGGGCTGCGGCCCACGCACGCCACCGCCGTATCCCTGGTCAGACCTATATCGAGAAACCGCCGGCGCATCCCGCCGGTGGTGTCAAGCCCGCTGACGACGCCGCTCCCGCCGGGGGCGAGGTCGCACAACCTGATTTCCTGGGACATAAAAACAACACCTTCCCGTTATGATATCGGTCTATCCTATTCCGTGGGGAGGTGAAAGGATAATAAAAAACCGCGCCGGCTTTTTCAGCCGGCGCGGTCTGGACAGGACCTGTTTTGCTTTTTTGTGCGGAGTTAGCCCATTACACACTGGCTTGGAGCAATGTTCATCTGGTGGCCGCTGTAGTTGGCGGGGACATTCTCCTTGAGAAATCGCGCCGTCTCCAGCAGCTTTGCAAAATCGATGCCTGTGTCGTAACCCATCTCCTGCAGCATGAAAACAAGGTCTTCGGTGGAGGTGTTGCCGGATGCTCCGGGCGCAAACGGGCAGCCGCCCATACCGCCGACGGTGGTGGACACTCTGGTGACACCGCACTCGATGGCGGCGAGGGAATTCGCCATGCCCATGTTGCGGGTGTCATGGATATGGACGCCGAAATCTATTTCCGGAAACTTTTCACATACGGTCTCCAGAACAGCTCTGACCTGCCGGGGGTTTGCAATACCGATGGTGTCGCAGAGGTCGACGATTGTAATGCCGATGGCCCTTGCCTTTTCCAGATAGGCGACGACCTGCCCGATGCTGACCTTGCCATCAAACGGACAGCCGAAGGTCGTGGCGGCATCCAGAACGATCTTCATGTCCGGCAGGCTCTGGCGGATAGCGGCCAAACCTTCAAAGGACTCGTCGATGGTACGGCGGACATTGGCCATGTTGTGCCCGGGAGACACGGAGATCACATAGCTGACCTCACGGAAACCCGCGTCGCAGGCATTTTCCACGCCTCTTGCATTCGGAGTAAGCGCGTAGAAGGAGACGTTGGGGTAGGTCTTGAGGACATATTCCGCGACCTCGGCCGCATCGGCCATCTGCGGGATCGCCTTGGGGTTGACAAAGGAGGTTGCCTGTATTTTCCGGCAGCCGCTTGCAACCAGCAGATCAATTACTTTCTTCTTGGTCTCGGTGGGGATGAATTCCTTTACGCTCTGGAATCCGTCTCTCGGGCCGACTTCAACAATCTGTACTTTTTTGCTCATGTCTTCCTCCGTATTCCGCTCAGATGACGCCGAGGACCTTCAGCTCCCCGAGCTTTGCCTCGTCATAGCCGAGAAATTCCCCGTAGATCGCCGCATTGTCTTCGCCAAGCAGCGGCGCGGGCTTCCTCGGGCAGGACTTGGTGCGGGTCAGCTTCTGCGCCGTTGCGGTAATCTGCAGTTTGCCGATACCCGGCTGATCGATCTCGGGGAACATGCCGCGCGCGCCGGCGATCTGCGGATCGGCAACCATGCGGTCGATAGTGTTGACGGGGCTTGCGGGACAGCCTGCGTCGTTCAGCAGGGAATCGACCTCATCAATAGTGTGCCGGGAAGACCATGCGGAGACAATCGTGCGCATCTCTTCATGGTTGGCGACACGGTCCTTGATATGTAGGAACTTGGGATCCGCCTTTAGTTCCGGGCGATCCATCACATCGCAGAGGGTGCCAAAGAGCTTGTCGTTGCCGGCGGCGATGACGACATCGCCGTCCTTGGCGGGGAAGACATCGTATGGATAGGTAGACTCATAGCGGTTGCCGATACGCTGGGGGATTCTGCCCTCAGCCTGATAGATCATGGTGATGTTCTCCATGGCGGAGGCGACGGAATCGACCAGTGCAATATCAACCTTCTCGCCGAGGCCGGTCTTGGACTTGCTGACCAGCGCCGCCAGCACGCCGATGGTCATATTCAGGCCGCCGAGGATGTCGCCCATGGGAGTGCCGACACGGGTAGGCGCGCCGCCGGGCCAGCCGGTGGTGCTCATCATGCCGCCCATTGCCTGCCCGACAATATCATAGCCGGCGCGCTTACTGAGGGGACCCGTGTGGCCAAAACCGGAGACAGCGCCGTAGATGATGCCGGGGTTGACTTCCTTCAGAGTATCATAGCCGAGGCCGAGCTTTTCCATCGTACCTGGGCGGTAGTTTTCCAGAATCACATCCGCCTTCTTGACCATTTCGAGGAATATGGCTCTGCCTTCGGGAGCTTTCAAATTAAGTGTGCAGCCAAGCTTGCTGCGGTTAAAATTTGCGTAGTAAACGCTGTTTCCATTGATAAACGGTCCCATGCTGCGAGTGTCGTCGCCGCCCCTGGGATTTTCAATTTTTATGACTCTCGCGCCCATATCGGCCATCAGCATGCCGCTGTAGGGGCCGGCCAAAACGCGGGTCAGATCCAATATAGTTACGCCTTCAAGCAATCCGGACATAATACTCTCTCCTAACTAAAATGGTTTGCATACCGCCGACGGCGGACAGGGCCACCGCCGGCGGTACGCGACTTACAAAATCACACGGTTCATGTCATGTGATTCCTGGGAAATAAGGGATCAGTACACTTCTTTCAAGGGAGCCATGAATGCGCCGTAGGTCTCCGGATGGCGATCCTTCAGACTTGGCATGCACGCACGCAGTTCACGGACAAGGTCCGTATCAATGGTTTGTACCAGCACATCATCGCCCTCGGCTTCAGATTCGCAGAGTACTCTGCCGCGGGGACCAACGATTTTGCTGTGGCCAAAGAGGAACAGGCCGTCCATGCGGCTGAACGTATTCGCAGCGGCGATGAAAACATTGTTTTCACAGGCGTGGGAGGAGATCAGCAGTTTCCAAAGGTCTTCTTCCTGAATACGCCACGCGGCCGGCATGAAAATGATCTCGGCTCCGTTAAGCGCGAGGATTCTTGCTGGTTCCGGGAAATTGTTGTCGCAGCAGATCATCACGCCGATGCGGCCGTACCTGGTTTCAAAGACGGGGTATTCACCCTTGCTGGTGAAAACCTTCGGCTCGTCGCCAAAGAGATGGTTCTTGCTGTATACGCCAAGAACCTCACCATCGTCCCCGATCACGACCGCGTTGTTCTCGAGGGGCTTGGCTGCGTGCATCTGCATGGAGATGGGCGCGATAATGTAGATGCCGAGTTCCTTCG
>DAOPXW010000086.1:0-5956 GCA_035352555.1 Oscillospiraceae bacterium | reverse complement strand
CCAAGCCGGTAAAACGCGTACCGGAGCATCGGGAGCGCCGCATAGGCGGCGCTTCTGACGCTGTTGTAGCCCACCTCGCCGATACGCAGGTACAGCCGGGCGGAGGCGGCGCCGATCTCCGTGAGCCCGATCAGGCCGATAGCCGTGCCGTAGAGCTCCACCATGCAGTCGCGGCGGTCGGCTCTCCCCGCCAGAGAGGCCAGCCACGCCTTCGCCTGTTCCGGCCCGGCGGGCAGGTCGCCGGCGGTATAATCGCCCCCGCGGCCGTCCGCCCATTTGAGGATGTAAGGCAGATCCTCCGGCTTCAGCTGTCTGATCTCGATATTCACGGCGGCGCACCTCCACAGTCAAGAATGGCAAGTCCATTATAGCAGGCGTGGCGCCGAATTCAATGCGGCGGCGCGGCTGAAGCGGGATAGTGCTCGTCAGATCCGCGGCCGTCGGTCCGGGAACCGCAATCGGGGAAATGCAGAAACGGCGAAGCCGGAAGCCTTGCGGTATCAAGGCTTCCGGCTTCGTTTTGGCACCCCCGATGCGATTCGAACGCATGGCCTTTCGCTTAGGAGGCGAACGCTCTATCCTGCTGAGCTACGGGGGCGTATCCGGGTTTTTTGCGCGCGCTGCCCGGCCGAGCCGCGGGGACCCGCCAAAGCTCCTGTATTGTAACGCACGGGCCGGGGACTGTCAAGTGGGCGGCACCGTGGAAATCCGCCCTTGACAAGCCGGGCGGGGCGTGTTATAACCGAGGACATCAATGACCCGGAGGCCCGCATGAAAATACTGCGCGCGGCAACTGCAAACTTTTTCGGCTTTTGCTTTTTTGGCTTTACGTTCCAAAAAGCAAGAGCGATTTTTGCTGCGCCCAGGATTGTGCCCTCCGCCGTTTGACAAGCGGAACTGACCGGGGCCCGCGGTGAAGATGCTCTTCACCGCGGGCTCTTTTTTTGCGCCCGAAATATTTGATTTTGGAGGAAATCGCCATGGATGCACCGATGAATGAACTGAACACCCGGCTGGACGCCGTCGACGGGGCCATCGTAAACCTGCTGCGGCAGCGTACGGCCCTTACGGGGCAACTGGCCTCGGCCGGAGACGGCACGCCCCCGGCGGAGCGGGAGCGTCGGACGCTGGCGCTGGCCGCGTCACGGGCGGGGGAACCGCTCGCCGACTGCGCGGAGGCCGTTTTCCGGGCCATACTGGTATCCGACCGCTCGCTGCAAAACCAGCGGGCCGGGCGGCCCTCTCCCGCCTGGGAGACCATCCGGACCGCCCTGAAAAACACCCCGCCCCTGTTCCCCCAGCGGGCCACCGTGGCCTGCCAAGGCGTGGAGGGGGCCTATTCCCAGCAGGTGTGCGACGGGCTGTTCAAGCTCCCCTCCATCCTGTATTTCGATTCCTTCGACCATGTGTTCCGCGCGGTGGAATCGGGGCTGTGCCGCTACGGCGTGCTGCCCATCGAAAACAGCACGGCGGGGTCGGTAAACGCCATCTACGATCTCATGAACCGCCACCATTTTTCCATCGTGCGCTCCGCGCGGCTGCGGGTGTGCCACTGTCTGCTGGCCAATGGCGGCGTCCGGCCGGAGCAGATCCGGGAGATCTTTTCCCATGAGCAGGCTCTCAGCCAGTGTTCCGATTACCTCTCCGGCCTGGCCGGGGTGAAGATCACCCCGGTGGAAAATACCGCAGCGGCCGCCAGACTGGTGGCCCGGAGCGGGCGAACGGACGCGGCGGCGCTCTCTTCCCGGACCTGCGCGGAAAACTACGGGCTGGACGTGCTGGCCCAGAATGTCCAGAACAGCGGCTGCAACTACACCCGCTTCATCTGCATCTCCAAACAGTCGGAGATCTACCCCGGGGCCGACCGCATCTCCCTGATGATGGTGCTGCCCCACCGGCCCGGTTCGCTGTACAATGTGGTGTCCAAATTCAACTCTCTGGGCATCAATATGCGCAAGATCGAGAGCCGGCCGCTGCCCGGGCGGGAATTTGAATTCCTGTTCTATTTCGACATCGAAGCCTCCGTCTACGCCCCGGAGACCGAAGCTCTGTTCCGCGACCTGGAATCCGCCAGCGAGGTGTTCCGCTATCTGGGCGCCTACGGCGAGATCCTGTGCTGAAGCTCAATGGCGCCGGAATTTTTTTCTGCTGTGTGACAGAAGCCATATACATGTATAAACATCATTCCGTAAAATGTGAGCTGACACCGGCTGACACCGGATACGGAATTACATTTTGGAAAGAGGGTATCGCACAGTGAAGGAATTTCGGGATAAGATCGCGTTGATCACCGGCGCCGGCAACGGCTTCGGTCAGGAATTTGCCAAGGAGGCAACCCGCCGTGGCATGAAGCTGATGCTGGCGGACATTGATGAGGCGGACGTGAGGCGCACGCAGGCCTGGGTGCGAGAAAACGGCGGCACCGCCGAGATCGTGGTGGTGGACGTGTCGCTGGAGGAGGACGTGGAGAAGATGGTGAACGAGACCCTGCGGGTCTACGGCCGCATTGATCTGCTCATCAACAACGCCGGCATCGCCATCGGCGGCGAGGTCACCGAGCTGCCCTCCCGGGACTGGGAATGGATCATCCATACCAACGATCTCAGCCAGGTCTACTCCATGAAGCGCGTCATCCCCATCATGGAACGGCAGGGCACCCCCTGCCACATCCTCAACGTGGCGTCGCTGGCCGGCCTGTTGACCATGGGCAATATGCCCGCCTATTTCGCCACCAAGCATTTTGCCGTGGCCCTCAGCGAGAGCGTATATTACGATCTCCAGACCCACAAGGACAAGATTAAGATGTCCGTGTTCTGCCCCAGCTTCGTGCAGACCGATCTGCACCATTACGAGCGGCATCGTCCCGCCCGCTACCGGGCCCCGGAGGACCCCTATTACACCAGCGAGCCCTATTACCGGGAGCAGAAGGTGGCGGAGAAGGTCATCACCACCGGCACACCGCTGGGCCCCGTGGGACCCTTTGTGTTCGACGCGCTGGAGCGGGAGACCTTCTACATTGAACTGCATCCCAACACCAAGATCATGATTAAGCACCGCGCCAGGGACATCCTGAAGGAGCGCGTACCCGACGCCGCCTTCATCACCGACGTCCGCGATCTGGTGGAGGGCCGCTTCAGCGTCAAAAAGCTGATCCATGTGCTCAGGACCCTTTGATTCTCCGCCCCCTGCCGTTTTTTGACAGGCTGAGGCTGCCGCGAAATCGCAGCAGCCTCTCAAATTTCATTTACCGCGCAGCGCTGCCGGGCGCATCACCCCATCTGCTTTCCGGCATGGAAGCGGCAAAAAATATCACAGGGGCTTGGCCTTGATCTGCGCCCAGCGGCGGGGGTATTTCCCATTGGTTAAACCGTTTTTTCGCACCAGCACCACCGCGTGGGTCACCTCCGTGCCGGGCACGGTATAGTTCTCCACGCCGGCCACGGCGCCGCCCAGCAGTTTTATGGCGCCCCGGGCCTCCGCTACCTCTCCGGCGCAGTCCGGCCCCTTCATGGCCAGAAAAACGCCGCCCTGCCTGGTCAGCGGCAGGCACAGCTCGCCCAGCACGCTCAGCCGCGCCACCGCCCGGGAGGTGACGATGTCGAAGCTCTCCCGGAATTCCTTTGGGGCCTCCTCCGCCCGGGCGTGGACGCAGCGCACGTCCGCAAAGCCCAGCTTTTCACAGACTTCGGAGAGGAAATTCACCCGCTTGTCCAGACTGTCCAGCAGCGTCAGGCGGATATCCGGGCGCAGAATTTTCAGCACAAGTCCCGGAAATCCGGCCCCGGTGCCCACGTCGATCACGGATTTGTCCGCGAAATCCGCATAGCGCAGCAGCGCTCCGCTGTCCAGAAAGTGCAGCCGGGCCGTGTCCGTCTCCCCGGTGATGGCCGTAAGGTTCATCACGCGGTTGCACCGGTCCAGATACTCGTAATAGATGCGGAAGCGCTCCGCCATCTCGCCGCCGTAAGCGACGCCCATGGCGTCAAAGCCCTCGCGCAGCAGTTCGTCCAGCATAGCCGTTCCCCTAAACATAAAAAATGTGGCGCGCTGTTCAGCGCACCACATTTTATCATGCCCCCGCACCGAAATCAATCGGTCAGACGGAGAAGAACACATGATCCTGAATGCGGATCACAAAGGTGGAAATATTCAGATAGCCGGTGGAGGAGCCTGGATTGTGGAAATACACGCTGTCTCCCACGGTATTGTAGCCCTCCAGCGCCAGATAGGCCGCCACAACGGATTCCGCGTTGGGGGTCATGCCGATGCTGCCCCGCTGGACCGGCTCAAACTGGCCGGGGGCGTAAATAACATCCTTGACCGTGTCTGGGAAACGGTCGCTGGCCACGCGGTTCATCACCACGTCGCCCACGCCGATCTTGCCCGCGATGGGCTGGTTGCCGGCCTCGGCATAGATGATATGCGACAGCAGGGACACGTCGTCCGCATTGTAGAAGGTCTCGCCGGATTCCAGCACCGCCATGTTCTCCGTAGAGACACGCACGATGTTTTTTCCCTCGTCCTTGCTCAGATCCAGGGAAAAGATTCTGGCGATGACCCGCACGGGAAACAGGGTCTCGCCGTTGTAATCGATCGCCCCGCCGGGCAGATAGAGATATCGGCCGTTGGCGCACAGATATTCGCTGCCGGCCGTGTAGACGATCTGGATGCCGTCCACCGATACGGTCAGGGTCCTGGTCACGCTGCCGTCCGTCTCGTCCGCCGCCTCGGTCCACTGAAGGTCGGCATCCAAGCCCAGGGCGTTGAACAGGGATTCCATCGTGGCGTAGGTGGTGCCGTCCTGCAAATAACCGCGGCAGGCCAGCAGGCCGTCGACATAAATCTGCATATCCGCAAGGGCAGGAGCCGTCTGACTTGGGGTCCCGTCTTCGGCGGAGACCGCGCCGCACAACACAGTGCAGGCAAGACAGACCGCGCATACGAGAGCAATCGTATTTTTGAACTTTTTACTCATATAACGCTCCTGTTCGTACTTCCGGCCCGCAATCAGGCCTTCCCAATAATCTGGGATGCTCCGATTATACTCAAGCGGGCCTGTCGAATTCAATCGTTATTTTGAACAAAGGAGCGTATAAGTTTTTAACAATTTTCGCCAATATAAGCGGTTGTTTTACAAACTATTGCGTTATCACTTGTTAACTATTTCTATATATTGTGTTGTGCGTTTTCACGAACCGACAGGCTTCGACGGGTCCCGACCCCCGAAAGCGAAAAAAATTCACAAATTAGTTACATTATGTTAACGGTTTTTCCCCTGTGTCCGCGGCCGGCCGGAAATTATGTCAACTATTTTTCATTTTTCTATGCATTTTCTCAGTGCTTTGGACAGCTGATCGGGGCAGGAAGTGGGCTTATTGCCGCATCGAATCCCCTCCAGCCGGTCGATGGCATCCTGGACATCCATCCCCACCACAAGCCTGGAAATGCCCTGTAAGTTGCCGCTGCAGCCCCCGGTGATCTCCACTTCTGTGATTTTTCCATTTTCGGTCTCCACCTCCATCAGCCGGGAGCAGACGCCCTTGGGTTTGAATCGGACTTTCATGTGATTCCTCCGTATCCATTTTTGCAACTTTTCATGCAAAGCTGCTTTTGACTTTCACTACTTTAGCACGTCCTTGTCGAAAGGTACAGCGCTATTTTTCCCGTGCCGCGCATATACTTTTCCGAGTGGGGAGGCGAGCGCGGATGAGGGGATCGAAATTGTTGGCTTCACTGGGCGCGGCGGTGCTGTGTCTGCATTTTGCCGCCTCCGCGGGCTGGCTGGACGCGGCGAAGGCGCAGCTGCGCCCGGTCATGGCCCCGGCGGCGGTATCGGAAGCGCCGGACGACGACGCGTCCTCGCCCGTCCCCTCCCCCGCCGCCACGGACGCCGCGGCCTCCCCCGCCGCCACGGCCTCCGCGGCCGCCACGGCGGTGTCCACCACCATCTCCGGCG
>DAOPXW010000085.1:0-6259 GCA_035352555.1 Oscillospiraceae bacterium | reverse complement strand
GGCCGCGCGAAGCGCCGCGCCTGCAGCCAAATTGCCGGCCGAGGCGGGCGAAGGGGAAGGCCGGCGGCCAAATGCGGGGGCGGCCGGCCAGGGTCGGCTACCCCCGCATGATCTTTGGGCACACATCTTTATTATTATATCCAGTCCGCAATGTTTTGTCAATAATAACTATATTTTTTGCCTGTAGTTTCTTGTTTTTCATGTATTTTGTCCAATTCTAATGACGTAAAATCGGCTAGTATTGCTCTTGCGGCCCCTTCGCCCATTTGCTATAGTATAGTCAGAAAAGGTGATGCCAATGAACAGGTAAAGTTCCCCGCGATGCGGAAAGGTTCCCATCGCAGCGGGGTGGGCGCTGAAGTCAGTATTTCTGGAAAACCGAGCACCAAGCAAATCTCGCCTGTGAGATCGTTTCAGGGAAAACCAAACGCGTGCTTCAATCCTGTGTGTCACTGACAGGCAGCGCCGTAATCCAGCGGCCAAATCGAAAGAAAGCGAGGTAACCAAGGATGCTAGATATTAAGAATTCGGAGGAATGACCCTTGACTGCGATGAATTCCGTGAGGCCGGTGCAGTCGAGGGTCATTCCTTTTTTTGTGGGCTTCTCCCTTTGGGGAGGGGCAATTTTTTTTGCCGGCGGGCCGCCGCGCAGCGGTAAAGGAGCGGGAAAGCAAACAGGCGAAACGGTATGCCGATTACCGTTTCGCCTGTCTGCTGTTCAGGAGAATGGAGAATGGAGAAATGAAAAAGTCACTTTGTGTTGACTTACAAGATTGTTTTACCGCGCCGACTTAAAATCAACTTAAAAAGAATATAAATAATTTGTGAACGGTTTAATATTCAAACGTCCCGTCGAACACCAGCTCCGCGCCGCCCATCAGGGTGACCCGGCCCGCGGCGCAGTTCACGGTGAGGTCGCCGCCCGCCAGCTTCACGGTGACGTCCGCGCCCTCGGCGCACAGCCCCTTCTTTACGGCGGCGGCCACCGCCGCGCAGGCTCCGGTGCCGCAGGCCGGCGTCTCGCCGTTGCCTCGTTCCCACACCCGCATCCGCAGCGTATAGCGATCCACAACCCGCACGAATTCCGTGTTGACCCGCTGGGGGAAAATGGGCGCGTATTCAAACTGCGGACCCAGCTTCGTGAGGTCCAGCCCGTCGATCTCGTCGCAGAACACCACGCAGTGGGGATTGCCCACGGAAAGGCAGGTGGCGCGCCAGGTCCGCCCGCCCACGGTGATGGGCGCGTCGATCACCGACGCCGCCGCGGCGGTCACCGGCACGGACGCGGCGCGGAAATCCGCCTCGCCCATATCCACCGACACGGAGCTCACCGCCCCGTCCCGCAAAAACAGCTTCAGCCGCTTCACGCCGCTGCCGGTCTCGATGGCGATGCTCTCGCTGCGGACATAGCCCCGGTCGTAGAGATATTTGCCCACGCAGCGGATGTTGTTGCCGGCCATTTTGCCCTCGCTGCCGTCCCGGTTGTAGGAGCGCATCCGCGCGTCGGCCACCTCGGAGCGCTCGATAAGCACGATGCCGTCCCCGCCGATGCCCCGGTGGCGGTCGCACAGGCTGACGCACAGCGCCTCCGGCGCGGTGAGCGCCCCGTCGAAGTTTTCAATGAAGATATAGTCGTCACCGCAGCCCTGCATTTTGGCGAAGTTGATTCTGCGGTGGGCGGCGCGCAGGTGATTGATGTCAACCAACTCCGTATTGCAGGGGCCGAAGCGGCTCTCGATCATCTCCGCCAGCGCGTTGGCCGTGTCGATGCTGGTCAGGCAGGGAATCCCCAGCTGCATGGCCAGCCGGTGCAGGGCGATGTAATCCCCCACGGTGCCATCCTTGACGGCGCCGGTATAGACGATATAGGACAGCTTCCCCGCCCGCATCAGCCCGACGATCTCGCCGCTCTCGTCGGCATTGCCCACGGAGTGGACGGGCACGCCCATTTTTTGGATGGCTTCGGCGGTGCCGGTGGTGGCGTATACCGCCATACCCAGGTCGGCAAAGCGCCGGGACAGGGACAGGATCTCCTGCGAATCGTTTTCCTCCACGCTGATAAGTACGCCCGCTTCCCCGCGCCCGCCGGGCGCGGGCACGGTGAAGCCCGCGGCGGTGAGGCCCTTGTACAGCGCCTCCGCCCGGGTGCGGCCCAGCCCCAGCGCCTCTCCGGTGGATTTCATTTCCGGGCCCAGGATGGAATTAGCGTCGGCCAGCTTCTCGAAGGAGAATACCGGTACCTTTACCGCCGTATAAGGCGGCGTGCGGTACAGTCCGGTGCCGTAGCCCAGCGTCTTTAGCCGCTGCCCCAGCATCACGCGGGAGGCCAGATCGGCCATGGGCACGCCGGTGACCTTGCTGATATAGGGCACGGTGCGGGAGGCCCGGGGGTTGCATTCGATGACGTACAGCTCCCCGCCGAAAATGAGGTACTGGATATTCACCAGCCCCCGGGTGCCCAGCGCCAGCGCCAGCTTTTCCGACACGTCGCACACCCGCCGCAGGGCCTTGTCCGTGAGGTTGTAGGGCGGATACACGGCGATGGAATCGCCGGAGTGGACGCCGGCCCGCTCGATATGCTCCATCACGCCGGGGATGAGCACATCGGCGCCGTCGGAGATCACATCCACCTCCAGCTCGGTGCCGGGCATATATTTATCCACCAGCACGGGGTTTTCGATGCCTCCGGCCAGAATGGCCTCCATGTATTTTACGGTGTCCGCCTCGCTGCGGGAGATGGTCATATTCTGCCCGCCGATGACGTAGCTGGGCCGCAGCAGCACGGGATAACCCAGCTCGCGCCCCGCCGCCGCCGCCTCGTCCAGCGTGTTCACGCCCATGCCCCTGGGGCGGCTGACGCCCAGCCTTTCCAGCAGCGCGTCGAATCTGGCGCGGTCCTCGGCCACATCGATGCTCTCGGCGGAGGTCCCCAGGATGGCCACGCCGTGCCCGTCCAGGAATTTGGTGAGCTTGATGGCGGTCTGCCCGCCGAAGGCCACCACCACGCCCACGGGCTTTTCCACCCTGACGATGTTCATCACGTCCTCGGGGCACAGCGGCTCAAAGTACAGGCGGTCGGCGGTGTCATAGTCGGTGGAAACGGTCTCCGGGTTGTTGTTGACAATGACCACATCGTAGCCCATGTCCCGGAGCGTCCACACGCAGTGGACGGAGGAGTAATCGAATTCGATGCCCTGACCGATGCGGATGGGGCCGGAGCCCAGCACCAGCACCACGGGCTTCCCGGAGCGCGGGAACGCCCGGGCCTCGCAGGTCTCGTCCGTGCAGGAATAGAAATACGGGGTCTCGGCGTCGAATTCCGCGCCGCAGGTATCCACCATTTTATAGGAAAAGTCCAGCCCCGGCAGGTCTTTCCGCCCGGAGAGCCGGCTCAGCGCGGCGTCGGTATAGCCCAGACGCTTGCCTTCGAAATACGCGCTGTCGGTGAGGCCCTCCGCGATGGCGGCCTCAAAATCGGCCAGATTTTTCAGTTTTGCCAGGAACCACTCGTCGATGAGGGTGACGGCGTGTATCTCGTCGATGGACACGCCTTTTTTCAGCGCCTCGAACACGGTGAACAGGCGGCGGTCGTTGGGCTCCGCCAGCCGCTCCCGCACCGGCTTGTCGCTGAGCGGCGGGGCGTTGAGGGTATCCAGCGAAATTTCCGCCCCGCGCACGGCCTTCATCAGCGCGGCCTCAAAGCAGGACGCGATGGCCATGACCTCGCCGGTGGCCTTCATCTGGGTGCCCAGCTTACGGCTGGAGCCCGCGAATTTGTCAAAGGGCCACTTGGGGAGCTTTACAACGACATAGTCCAGCGTGGGCTCGAAGCAGGCGCAGGTCTTGCCCGTGATGTCGTTTTTGATCTCGTCCAGGTTGTAGCCCAGGGCGATTTTGGTGGTAATCTTGGCGATGGGATAGCCCGTGGCCTTGCTGGCCAGCGCCGACGAGCGGGACACCCGGGGGTTGACCTCGATGACGGCGTAGCGGAAGCTCTCCGGGTCCAGCGCCAGCTGCACGTTGCACCCGCCCACGATGCCGATGGCGGAAATGATGTCCAGCGACGCGGTGCGCAGCATCTGAAATTCCCGGTCGGACAGGGTCAGCGCCGGGGCGGCCACGATGGAGTCGCCGGTGTGGATGCCCACGGGGTCCAGATTTTCCATGGAGCACACGGCGATGGCGTTGCCCGCGGCGTCCCGCATGGTCTCGAATTCGATCTCCTTCCACCCGGAGATACACTTTTCCACCAGAATCTGCGTGATGGGGGACTGATCCAGCCCGGAGCGAGCGATGGCGGCCAGCTCCTCCTCCGTCCCGGCGATACCGCCGCCGCTGCCGCCCAGCGTGAAGGCGGGCCGCACGATGACGGGATAACCGATCTCCCGGGCGCAGGAGAGCGCCGCCTCCAGATCGGTGGCGATCCCCGAGGGCACCACGGGCTGGCCCAGCTCCCGCATGGCGTCGCGGAACAGCGCCCGGTCCTCGGCGGTGTCGATGGCGGCGATGCCGCTGCCCAAAAGGCGCACGCCCCGGCTCTCAAGCCAGCCGTCCCGGCAGAGCTGCATGGCGATGGTCAGGGCGGTCTGCCCGCCCAGACCCGCCAGCACGCTGTCGGGCTTTTCCTTGTCGATGATGCGCTTGACGGTGTCGGCGTTGAGGGGCTCGAGATAGATCTCGTCCGCCAGGTGCTTGTCGGTCATGATGGTGGCGGGGTTGGAGTTGACCAGCACCACGTTGACGCCCGCCTCCCGCAGCACGCGGCAGGCCTGCGCGCCCGCGTAATCAAACTCCGCCGCCTGCCCGATCACGATGGGTCCGGAGCCGATCACCAGCACTTTTTTGATGCTGTTATCCCTGGGCATGGCGTTTTCCCTCCATCATGGCGATAAAGCGGTCGAACAGGAAGCCGGCGTCGGCGGGGCCGGAGCGGGCCTCGGGGTGGAACTGCACGGTGAAGCAGTCCAGCCCGGGGTATCCAAGGCCCTCGCAGGTGCCGTCGTTGGCATTTTGAAAAATTTCCCGGCCCACCCCGGCCAGCGTTTCGCTTTTCACGGCGTAGCCGTGGTTTTGGCTGGTGATATAGGTGCGCGTGCCCGCGAGGTCGCGCACGGGCTGGTTCACGCCCCGGTGGCCGTATTTGAGCTTGTAGGTCTCTCCGCCCAGGGCCAGCGCCGTGAGCTGGTGGCCCAGGCAGATGCCGAAGACGGGGACCCTGCCCAGCAGCTTTTTGATCTGGGCGATGCAGAAGGTATTTTCCGCCGGGTCTCCGGGGCCGTTGGACAGCATCACGCCGTCCGGGCCGAGGGCCAGTACGGCCTCCGCCGGGGTGTTCTGCGGCAGCACGGTCACCTCGCAGCCGCGCTTTGAAAGCGCCAGCGCGATGCTGCGCTTCGCGCCGTAGTCCATCAGGGCCACCGCGTATTTCTTTTCGCCCCGCGCGGGCACGGTATAGGGGGCCTTGCAGCTCAGCCGCGCCACCTCGCCGGTCACGGCGCAGGCCGCCACGTCGGCGAGGTCGGCGGGGATTTCGGCGCAGATTTTCGCGTTCATCACGCCGTGCTCCCGGATGACGCGGGTCAGCTGCCGGGTGTCCACGCCGGAAATGCCGGGCACGCCGTTTTCCTTCAGAAAGCCGTCCAGCGTGCCTTCGCTGCGGAAGTTGGACGGCGCGGCACAGGCCTCGCGCACCACGTAGCCCCGGGCGGCGCACCGGCCCTCGAAGTCCCCGGGGATGACGCCGTAGTTGCCGATGAGCGGGAAGGTCTGCAAAACGATCTGCCCGCCGTAGCTGGGGTCGGTGAGGGTCTCGAGATAGCCGCACATGCCGGTGGTGAACACCAGCTCGCCCACGCTGTCCCCGCCGGCGCCGAAGCGGCGGCCCGAAAACACGGAGCCGTCGCTCAATACAAGATACGCTTTTTCGGCATCGCCCATGATCTTACATCATTTCGGCCATCACGGCCTTGATCGTATGCATCCGGTTTTCAGCCTCGTCGAACACGATGGACCGGGGCCCCTCGAACACCTCGTCGGTGACCTCCATGGAAGTCCGGCCGAACTTCGCGCCCATCTCCGCCCCCACCTGGGTGTTCAGGTCGTGATAGGCGGGCAGGCAGTGCATGAAGCGGCACTGGGGCCCGGCGATATCCATCAGCTTTTGGGTGACGGCGTAGGGCGACAGCGCCGCGATGCGCGCTTCCCATACCTCCACCGGCTCGCCCATGGACACCCAGATATCCGTATACAGCACATCCGC
>DAOPXW010000084.1:0-6275 GCA_035352555.1 Oscillospiraceae bacterium | reverse complement strand
ATTATTTTGCAGAGCTCAACTATCTGCACCCATTCCGAGAGGGAAACGGCAGGGCTACAACGAGAGTTTGTTCATCAGCTCTTTCTTGTAAATAGATATACCGTCGACTGGTCTACTGCAAGTGCGGATGAGCTGCTTTCAGCAATGGAGACTTCAGTATATGACGCCGTGCCGTTGATTCAGGTAGTGAGAAGGTGCATAGGCAGTCAAACTGGCTGATACTATTTTGATACTAAAAAATCCGTTCGCACTCGGTAAGCGGGATAGAGCGGCAAGAAAACGATGGTTATGATAACTTACATCAACAAATATGATAGTGATTTGATCTGACCTTTGTGGAGTGGGAATGACACTTCCACCTGGGAGACCGAAAAACGACCTCCCAGGTTTTTCTGCGCGCCCTGCTTGCAATCTGGGAAAAAGTATGCTATTTTAAACTCGTAACCTGACATCGAAATTTTTTTGAGATGGAAGATACGGGATATTGATACTTTGGAAAGCCTCAGGCTTTCCCCTGTTGGCCGCATCTTCCGATGCGGCCATTTTTTTGTGCCAAATCAATCTGGAGGTATCGCTTATGGAGACCCGCGTCGCCACTCTCGGCATCATTGTGGAAGACCTCTCGTCCGTGGAGGCCCTCAACGCTATTTTACACGACTACGGCCGCTATATCATCGGCCGGATGGGCATTCCCTACCACGCCCGCAGCCTCAGCGTGATCTGCGTCGCCATGGACGCCCCGCAGGACGAGATCTCCGCCATGTCCGGCAAGATCGGGCGGCTGCCCGGCGTCAACGCGAAAACGGCCTACTCCAATGTGGTGTTCCGCCATGACGAAGGCTAAGGTCGGGGCTCTCCGCCCCGGACAGAAGGCGGTGCTGTGGGTGCTGCCGCTGCTGTTCGCCTTCGCGGCGCTGTGCATCGGCCGCATCCGGCTCCCCCCGGCGGAGGTGCTGCGTTCCATCCTCGCCAAGCTGGGACTGGGCGCGGCGGCCGCCGGCCAGACGGAACAGATCCTGTGGACCATGCGCTTCCCCCGGGTACTGCTGGCGCTGCTGGTGGGTGCGGGGCTGTCCGTGGCGGGCTGCGCGTTTCAAAGCCTCTTTTCCAACCCGCTGGCGACGCCCGACACGCTGGGCGTCGCCTCCGGCGCCAGCTTCGGTGCGGCGCTGGGAATCCTGCTGGGCCTGGGCCTGACGGGCATTCAGCTCACCGCGCTGGCGTTCGGCGTCAGCGCCGTGGCGCTGACCTATCTCTCCGGCATGGGCCGGGGACGGGACGTGAATTCCTTCGTGCTGGCGGGCATCATGATCGGCTCGCTGTTTACGGCGTTGGTGGCGCTGGTGAAATTCACCGCCGATACGGAATCCCAGCTGCCCGCCATCACCTACTGGCTCATGGGTTCGCTCAACGGCAAGAGCTATGACACGCTGGCCATCGGCGCGCCGCTGATCCTTGTGGGCGTGCTCATCCTGTATCTGCTGCGCTGGCGGCTGAATATCCTGCCGCTTTCGGATGACGAGGCCCGGGCATCCGGCACCAACGTCAAGGCCCTGCGCATCGTCACCGTCCTGTGCGCCACGGCCATCACGGCCTCCTGCGTGTCCATGTGCGGGCAGGTGGGCTGGGTGGGTCTGCTGGTGCCCCACATCTGCCGTATGCGCTACGGCAACAACCACCTGTCGCTGCTGCCCGCGTCCATTTCGCTGGGCGGGTGCTTCATGGTGGCGGTAGACACCGTGGCCCGCAGCGCCTCCGCGGCGGAAATTCCCGTTTCCATCCTCACGGCCGTCATCGGTGCGCCGTTCTTTATCTTCCTGATGCGGAAGAGCGGGGGGTGGCGGCTGTGAAATTGGCGGTGGAAGACGGCGTGTTCGCCTATAAAAATTCCCCCACGGTGCTCAATCACATTTCCTTCGCCGCCGATACCGGCGATCTGGTGGCCATTCTGGGCCCCAACGGCGCGGGCAAGACCACGCTGCTGCGCTGTGCCATGGGCTTCCTCCGCTGGCGCGCCGGCGTCAGCACGCTGGACGGGCGGGACATCCGGTCCATCCCCAACGGGGAATTGTGGCGCAGCATCGCCTATGTACCCCAGGCCCGGGGCGTGGTGTCGCCCTACAGCGCGCTGGAGATGGTGCTGCTGGGCCGCAGCAGCCGGGTGGGGGTCTTTTCCCAGCCGGACACCAAAGACCTGGCCGCGGCGGAGAAGGTCATGAACGAGCTGGGCGTCTGGCCGCTGCGGAACAAGCGCTGCAGCGAGGTCAGCGGCGGCGAGCTGCAGCTGATCCTCATCGCCCGGGCGCTGGCCGCCGAGCCCCGGGTGCTGATTCTGGACGAACCGGAATCCAACCTGGACTTCCGCAACCAGCTGCTGATCATGGAGACCCTGTCGCGTCTGGCGGCGGAAGGGATGACCTGTCTGTTCAATACCCATTATCCCGCCCACGCCATGCGCCGGGCCAACAAGGCCCTGCTGCTCTCCGCCGCCGGCGAGAGCCTGTTCGGGGACGTGAACACCGTGGTCACGGAGGAGAACATCCATCGCGCCTTCGGCGTGCGCGCCGTCATCAGCGAGGTGGAGACCCCCATGAGCGTGACGAGGGACATCATCCCCATCATGGTTTCCACCCGCCCCGAGGGCGAGCTGCGGCAAAGTCCGGGCGGCGGGCGGCGGCTGGCCACCGTGTCCGTCATCGCGGCCATGCCCGCGGCGGACGGGCAGATCAACGCCCTGCTCCACGAGTACGGGGCCTATATCATCGGCCGCATGGGGATGCCCTATCCCGAGGGGGGCGTGAACATCCTCAACATCAATCTGGACGCGCCGGAGGAGGTCATCGCCGCCCTCACCCAGCGGCTGGGGATCCTGCCAGGCGTCAGCGTGAAGGCCACCTACGCGCGCTGTGATCTGTTTGAAGGGAGGGAGCGCCGTGACCAACCGGGAACGGATTGAAAAGCTCAACGCCGAAAAGGCGCTGCCCCGGGCCGAATGGAAGACGCTGATCGAAACGTATACGGACGGCGACCGGACCTATGCCGCGTCGCTGGCGCAGGCGCTGTCGCAGGAGCGGTTCGGGCGAAACGTGTTTTTCCGGGGCATCGTGGAATTCACCAACTACTGTAAAAACGACTGCCTCTACTGCGGCATCCGCCGGGACAACCGGGAGGTCGGCCGCTACCGGCTCACGCAGGACGAGATTTTGGACTGCTGCCGCCGGGGCTGGGCCGCGGGCTTTCGCACCTTTGTGCTGCAGGGCGGCGAGGACCCCTGGTATACCGACGACGTCATGACGGCCATCGTCGCCGCCATCCGGGATGAGTTTCCCGACTGCGCCATCACCCTGTCCCTGGGGGAAAAATCCCGGGAAAGCTACCGGCGCTTTTTTGACGCCGGTGCCAACCGCTATCTGCTGCGCCACGAAACCGCGGACCCTTCGCTGTACGCCAGGCTCCACTCCGCCGGCCAGACCTTTGAAAACCGGATGCGCTGCCTGCGGGATCTGAAGGAAATCGGCTATCAGACCGGCGCCGGCATGATGGTGGGAGCGCCTTATCAGACGGCGGCGGAGCTTGCGGAGGACATGGCGTTTTTGGGCGAATTTCGCCCGCAGATGGTCGGCATGGGGCCCTTCATCCCCCACCATCAGACGCCCTTTCGGAATTTCCCCGCCGGCAGCGCGGAGACGACGCTGCTGCTTCTGAGCCTGTGCCGCATCCAGCAGCCGGACGTGCTGCTGCCGGCCACCACGGCGCTGGGCACCCTGCGGGGCGACGGGCGGAGGCTGGGCGTGCTGGCCGGAGCCAACGTCATCATGCCGAATCTCTCGCCCCCGGCGGACAGGCACAAGTATATGCTCTATGACAATAAGGCCGTCACCGGCGAAGACGCCGCCGAGACCCTGAACGTCCTGCAAAAGCATCTGGACGAGATCGGCTACCGGCTGGTGGTGTCCCGGGGCGACTACAGGGAGGGAAAATCATGATCCAGTTCGCGGTATACGGCAAGGGAGGCATCGGCAAGTCCACCACCGCGTCCAATATCTCCGCCGCGCTGGCGGAGGCGGGTCTCACCGTGATGCAGATCGGCTGCGACCCCAAGGCGGATTCCACCGCCGCGCTGCTGGGCGGGCGCAGGCTTGACACCGTCATTGATCTTATCCGCGACCGGGGCCGGGCCATCCCGCTGGAGGACATGGCCGTGCGGGGCTACAAGGGCGTCATCTGCGTGGAGACCGGCGGCCCCACCCCCGGCCTTGGCTGCGCGGGCCGGGCCATCACCGCCGCGCTGGAGACCCTGAAGGACAAAAACGCGTGGGAGGTCTTCGCGCCCGACGTGGTGATCTACGACGTGCTGGGCGACGTGGTGTGCGGCGGCTTCTCCGTGCCCATGCGCACGGGGTACGCCGGCAAGGTGTTCATTCTCACCTCCGGGGAGAACATGGCCATCCATGCGGGGGCCAACATTGCGCTGGCGGTGCGGAATTTTCAGGACCGGGGCTACGCCTCGCTGGGCGGCATCATTTTGAACCGCCGCAATGTGAAAAACGAGGACGAGAAGGTGGCCGAGCTGGCCTCGGACATCGGCGCGAAGCTGGTAGGGTCGCTTTCCCGCAGCGACACCGTGCCCGACGCCGAGGAGCTGGGCAAAACCGTGATCGAGGCGTTTCCCGACAGTGAAATGGCCCGGCAGTACCGGACGCTGGCCAGGGCCGTGCTGGCGGAATGCGGGGGAGAGGTGACGATGCCGGAATGCTGACAAGAGTTGGACAGGAGGCCGTCGACGGCCTCACAACCGTCACGGCGGCGGAAGCCGCCTTCCCGGCGCCCTTCGCCGCCCAGCTGGAATACGCGGCCCCGGCCCGGGGTACCTGGAACATCGTCCACACCGGGATGCTCCTCCCCGAATCCCACCAGATCTTCGTCTGCGCGGCGGGCTGCCTGCGGGGCGTGGTGCTCACGGCCGCCGAAATGGGGGCCATGGACCGCTTTTCCACCGTGGCCATCCGGGAAAACAACGTGCTGGACGGCGATATGGAGGAGCTGATTATCGACGGCGTCACGGACATTCTCCAAAAGCTCCCCGCGATGCCCAGGGCCGTCCTGATCTATACCAGCTGCATCCACCATTTTATGGCCTGCGATCTGCCGAGGGTGTACGGCGTGCTGAGAGCGCGCTTTCCCGGCGTGGCCTTCGCGGACTGCTACATGAACCCCATCCTGCGCAAAAGCGGGCTCACGCCCGACCAGCTCATGCGGCGCCAGCTGTATTCCCTGCTGGAAGCGCGGCCCATCGACCCGGCGTCAGTGAATATCCTGGGCAGCGATCTGCCCACCGACCCCGACGCCGATTTCGTCCGGCTTATCCGGGAGAGCGGCCATACCCTGCGGGATATCGCCGCCTGCCGCAGCTATGACGAGTATCAGGCCATGGCGGGCTCGTTTTTGAACGTCACCACCTACCCCTCCGCCAGGGCCGGCGGAGAAACCTTATCCAAACGGCTGGGGCAGAAGCACCTGTATCTGCCCGACGCCTATGATTTCGACGAGATCGAACAGGGCTTGCGCACGTTGGCAGGGGAGCTCGGAGCCGTGTACCCCGGCTCCGGCTCCCGGCGGTCGGCGGCGGACGAGGCGCTGAAGCGCGCCCGGAGCGCCGTGGGCGGCAGGGAGGTGGCCATCGACTACACGGCGGTGTCCCGGCCCCTGCAGCTGGCAAAGCTGCTGACGGAATACGGTTTTTCCGTCACCGACTTGTTTGTGGACGCCATCCCGGCGGAGGATAAGCCCTCTCTGGAGTGGCTGAAGGAGAATCTGCCGGAGCTGCGGCTGCATCCCACCGTCCACCCCGCCATGCGGGTGCGGGCGCGCCAAACGGAGAAGCCCGCGCTGGCCATCGGCCAGAAGGCCGCGTATTTCACCGGCACCGACCGGTTCGTGAACATCGTGGAGGACGGCGGACTGCACGGCTTCGGGGGCATCAGGAAGCTCGCCGCGCTGCTGGAGGAGGCCGCCGCCGTGCCCAAGGATACCAGAAGGCTCATCCAGATCAAAGGCTTGGGCTGTTCGGGGGGGTGCTGCGGATGAAACAGACCGCGAGGATCATTTCCACCTATACCGCCGACGTGTCCGGCGCGGCCTCGGCCCTGTTCGAGCTGGGGGGCATGACCGTGATGCACGACGCCTCCGGCTGCAATTCCACCTACAACACCCACGACGAGCCCCGCTGGTACGATCAGGACAGTCTGGTGTTCATTTCCGCCCTGTCGGAGATG
>DAOPXW010000083.1:0-6586 GCA_035352555.1 Oscillospiraceae bacterium | reverse complement strand
GAACGCACGCGGATGCAGTTCACCATCTATTCCAACGCCTATCAGAGCGACGAGACCAACCGGCGGGAAATCCAGCGGGAGCATGACCAGATCCTGCACTATCTGGAGGCCGGAGACGACGAGACCGCCGAAGCCGCGCTGCGGCGCCATTCGGCGGCATCCTTCGACAAGGCGCTGGAGGTACTGAACGCCCGGGGCTGATAGAGGGCGGCCGCGGCAGGGCACGACATAAACGGCAAAGCGCAGCAGGAAAACCTGCTGCGCTTTGTCGTGCAGCCCACCAAAAAAGCCGCCGCGGATTTGTGCGTTTTGCGGACTTGCGCAGGAGAAAAAATAGATTTATAATTTAACAAGAAATAAAATTATTTAGTTATAGGGGCCGCCATGAGAAAGAGACAGGACAATGAAACCATCTACGCCGCGGCGCTGCGGGTATTTGCGCGCTACGGCTACCGCAAAGCCACGCTGGAGGATATCGCGGCGGAGCTTCAAATGACCGCCGCCAATTTGTACGCGTATGCCGGGAGCAAGCGGGCGCTGTACGAGCAGACCGTGGAATATGCCATGCTCCGCTGGCAGGCGCGGGTGCGCGCCGCCGTGGAAAAGGAGACGAGCGCCCAGGCGCGGCTGACCGTGCTGTGTCACAGCGCGCTGTATTATCTCCGGGAGGACCCGGAATTCGGCAGCCTGCTGGCGTCCGACCCGTCCATCTTCCCTATGTTTCCCACCGTGGACCCCTACGAGGAGATCAACGCCGCCTCCGCCGGGATGATCGAGGACATCCTCGCGCTGGGCGCGGAGACCGGAGAGTTCCGCCCGCTGGATGTCAAGGCCGTGGCCCAGGTGCTCTTCGCCATGTACAAGAGCTTCATTATCGAAGCCTATGTCCAGGGCGAGACCGAATTTCTGGAGCGGCACCTGCCCCAGACGCTGGACCTCATCCTGCAGGGCGTGAAGCAAAAATAGCGGTCTCATGGGGAGACCGTGAAAATAACTGAATCTGAAGGAGGAGCGCGACCATGCTGGAATATCTCTCGGAAGAATGGCGTACGGAAGTGGAAAAGAGGCTGACCGGGCAGCTGACCCCGGAGAAGATGAACGGTATCACCTCTTCCATGAACAACCGCTACAAAAACTGTCCCGACGGACAGGACCGCTACTTTTTCGTCGGCTTCAAGGACGGCGGAGTGGACAGCGTCCTGGTGGGCGAGGGCGACGGGCCGGAGGCGGAATTTTACATCACCGGCGACTATGAGGTGTTCGCGAAGATCTCCCGGGCGGAGCTGGGCAGCCAGAAGGCCCTGATGAACGGCGCGCTGAAGCTCAAGGGCAACATGGTGAAGGCGCTGAAGCTGGCCTCCCTGTGCGACCGGGTCAACAAGATCATCGCCACCGTGGACACCGCGTTTTAAGGGGAGGGCACGGACATGGGATTTGACAAAACAAGCCCGTATTTCATCGACTTTCCGGCCCGCATCAAGGCCATTCAGGCCGGGATGGCCAGAGAGAACCTCGACGTGTATCTCGGCTCCCGCCTGCGCACCCTGAGCTGGACCACGGACGCCTTCTTCCCCTGGCGCAGCTACATCGTCATCCCCGCGGAGGGGCTGCCCACCGTGTTCACCTTCGTTATCGACGCCGCCCGGGCCGCGGACGACAGCTGGCTGGACGAGGATCACGTGCTGGGCTTCGCGCCCATGGGCGGCATGGATCAGATCACCCAGCTTTCCGACAGGATCACCGAGCTGCTGCCCCACGGCGGCCGCGTGGGCGTGGAGGCCGGGATGTCCAACTACCTGCCCGAGGGCTACCTCACCTATTACGAGTACTGCGCCCTGCGGGACGCCCTGCCCGGCTGTGAGCTGGTGAACGCCCACGACATCGTGGACCGGCTGCAGATGTTCAAGGAGCCGGGGCTGGTGAACCGCTTCCGGGAGGCCTCCCGCATCGTGGACGTGGGCCATCAGGCCGTGAAGGACGCCATCAGCCACGGCGGCTGGAAGGGCATGACCGAGACCGAGATCGCCGGCCTCGCCGCCTACGCCATGCGCAAGGCGGGCTCCGTCTGGGAGTGGAGCTTTACCGGCGGCAACGAGATCGCCTGCGGCTACCGCACGGGTCTGGCGGGCGGCGCCTGCACCCCGGCCACCACAAAAGAGGTCAGGGCCGGCGAGCCGCTGATGGTGGACATCCACGGCCTGTTCGGGCTGGCCTGCGGCGACCACAGCCACAACTATCTCATCGCCCCCGCCACGGACCGGCAGCTGTGGCACGCGAAAAACTTTGTGGACATCGTGGACCTCACGCTGAAGACCTACCGCGCCGGCGTGACCCCCTCGTCTCTGGCGGAGGAGATGATGGCTTTCGCGGAGGAGCGCGGCTTTGCCGACTTCATGGTGCCCGGCTTTGAGCACGGCATCGGCATGCTGGGCGACGAGTGGCGCATCGGCCGCCACGACGGCCCCTTCCCGTACTGGACGGACCCCGACCACCAGTATCAGGAGAACGAGGTGCTGATCTGCGCCATCCAGTACGCCTGCCCGGACGAGGACATCGGCTTCCGCTATGAAAACCCCATCCTGATCAACAAAGGCAACTGCGAGTTTATGAGTAAATTCCCGCTGACGGTGGACGTTATCGAATAAGCGCTCCGCCGCGCCGCCCGGGAACGGAAACTTCCGCCCCCGGGCGTTTTTTCGGTAAATGTCCCAGAAAAATGCGGCGCGGGGGCCAGAATAGCGCGTTTTCACCATTTTTTCCCGCCGCACTTGAAATCCCAGGCCGGCCGGACTATAATAACGCTACAAGGGTGAGCACCTACCGACAGCCAGGTCAGTCTGACTGTCGGTTTTATGTTTGTCAAGAGAGCGGGAGTGCGGAAAATGTTCAGTTATTATTGGCCCATTGCCCTGATTGTGCTGGCGAATATCTTTTATAACATCTGCTCCAAGTCCATCCCGGCGGAGGTGAATCCGCTGGCGTCCCTGACGGTGACCTATCTCATCGGCGCGGCCGTGTCGGCGGGATTGTATTTCGCCCTCAACCGCGGCGGCGATCTCCTGCGGGAATACCGGCACCTCAACTGGAGCAGCTTCGTGCTGGGACTGGCCATCGTGGGGCTGGAGGCCGGGTCGATCTATATGTACAAGGCGGGCTGGAACATCAGCACCGGGCAGCTGGTTTACAGCTCCATCCTGGCGGTGGCGCTGATCGGCATCGGCTATTTCTTCTACCACGAGACCATCACCGGCACTAAGCTGGCCGGAATCCTGATCTGCATGGTGGGACTGTTTTTCATCAACAAATAATGCCGCCCCGGAGGCGGGAAAAGAAGGACATCTCGGGTGAGCAGAGGAAAGACGGGGCTCGGGCGGGAAGTGGATATGCTCTCCGGCCCGCTGGTCAAAAATATTCTGATTTTCGCGCTGCCGCTGGCGGTGACGGGGATCCTGCAGCAGCTGTTCAACGCGGCGGACGTGGCCGTGGTGGGCCGCTTCGTGGGCAAGAACGCCATGGCCGCCGTGGGCAGCAACAGCCCGGTGGTGGGTTTGATCGTGAACCTTTTTGTGGGCGTGTCGCTGGGCGCCAATGTGGTTATCGCCAAGCTCACGGGGATGCAGGAGCAAAACGGCATCCACCGGGCCGTGGATATCTCGCTGCTGATGGCGCTGGCGGGCGGCCTCGCCGCCACGGCGCTGGGCGAGGCGCTGGCCGTGCCGGTGCTGAAGCTGATCGCGGTGCCGGCGGAGGTCTTCCCCATGGCGGAGGCCTATCTGCGCATCTATCTGCTGGGCCTGCCCGTGATTTTGCTGTTCAACTTTGAGTCGGCAATCTTCCGCAGCCAGGGCGACTCCGTGACGCCGCTGATCTGCCTGACGGCGTCGGGCCTGGTCAATGTGGGGCTGAATCTGTTTTTCGTCATCGTGGTGGGCATGACCACGGACGGCGTGGCGCTGGCCACGGTGATCTCCAACGCCATCAGCGCGGGCATCCTGTTTTGGATCCTGACCCACAGCGACCGGGCCATCAGCATCCACCGGCACAAGCTGGAGATCGACCGGAAGCTGCTGCGCGAGATCGTGCGCATCGGCCTGCCCGCCGGGCTGCAAAGCGCGCTGTTTTCCATCTCCAACATCTGCATCCAGTCCGCCGTCAACGGGCTGGGCACGGATGTGATGGCGGCCTCCGCCGCCGCGTTCAATCTGGAAGTGATCGTCTACTATGTCGTCAACGCCTTCGGACAGGCCTGCACCACCTTCACCGGGCAGAACGCGGGCGCGGGGAATCTGCAGCGCTGCCGGATGGTCATGTGGAGGAGCCTGCTGCTGGACGAGATCTTCACCGCGGTATTTTCCGGCGGCATCCTGCTGGCGGGGGTGCCGCTGCTGCGGGTGTTCAACACCGACCCCGTCGTGGTGGGCTTCGGCATGATCCGGCTGCGGTACCTGCTGTACGCCGAGGTGGTGAACGCGGTGATCGAGATCCTGTCCGGCGCCATGCGGGGCTACGGCTGGTCGCTGGAGCCCGCGCTGCTGACGCTGATCGGCGTATGCGGCGTGCGCATCACCTGGGTGTTCACGGTGTTCCCGCTGAAGAGGACTTACCCGATCCTGCTGTGGAGCTATCCCATCAGCTGGCTGATCACCGCCGCGGCCCTGGCCGTGGCGTACGCGGTGAAGATCACCCGGAAAAAACGAAACGAAAGCGGGCTCCCCGCAGAGAGGTGACGGCAAAAAGGGACGGCGGAGAGGAAACTCTCCGCCGTCCCTTTTTCCAGCCCGTCAAAGAACCAAAAGAGAAACGGATTTGGAGGATGATGCGGGGGGAGTGTGAGGGGGGCGGAGCCCCGTCTCGATTTGGATAAATAGCCGCCAAACCCTTGCTGTACAAGGGATTTGGGAGCGGAGCGACGTTTTTTGCGAAGATACGGTTTCGCAAAAAATTCGGCGTGTTGATGCTGTCAAAAAGGCTTTTTTGACAGCATCAACGGACGGCGGAGAGGAAACTCTCCGCCGTCCCTTTTTCGGCCTCGCGGGGCCGCTGAAAAGGCGAAAAAAGTCGCGGCCGGGCAATTGACTTTGCCGGGACGTCGGGCTACAATCAAATTAGAAAAATTTTACAAAGGCTCTGCGAGGCGGGATAGGCCCGCGTTGGAAACGGACGCGGGACGGGAAAGGCGGCAGCCGGCCGGGAGGAAAAGAGCGATGGAATTTCTGGCGCATAAGGATGCGAACAGCGGACGGGAACAGAGCGTTCTGGCGCACCTGCAGGGGACGGCCGAACTGGCCGCCGGCTTCGCGGCGGCGTTCGGCGCGGCGGACGAGGGGCGGCGCTGCGGAATGCTGCACGACGCGGGCAAATATTCCGCCGCGTTTCAGCGGCGCATCAACGGCGACCCGATATGGGTGGATCACTCCACGGCGGGGGCGCTGGAGTCCGCAAAGCTGGGGGATGTCCCGGCGGCATTCTGCGCGGCGGGACACCACGGCGGTCTGCCCGACGGGGGCGTGCGCGGGGATGATATCCGCAAACCGACGCTGCACGGGAGACTGCGGAAGGTCCCCGGCCACGACATTGAGGATTACAGCGCTTTTTTCAGCGAGGTTCGGGTGCCGGCGGCGCAGGTTCCGGCGTATGTCAGGACGCCGGAGAACGGCTTCTTTTTCACGCGGATGCTGTATTCCTGCCTTGTGGACGCGGACTATCTCGATACGGAGCGGTTCATGAGCGGCGGCAAAATCCGGCGCGGCGAATTTCCTCCCCTGGAAGATTACCGGGCCCGGCTTGCGAAAAAGCTCGCGCCCTGGCTTGAGACGCCCAGAGGCGCGCTCGGCGAAAACAGGAGCCGGATTCTCCGCGCGGCCATGGCGGCGGGCGGGGAGAAGCCGGGCCTTTTTTCCTTTACCGCGCCCACGGGCAGCGGAAAGACCCTCTCGTCCATGGCCTTTGCCCTGGAACACGCAAAAGCGAACGGTCTGCGGCGGGTGATTTACGTGATCCCGTACTGCAGCATTATCGAGCAGACGCAGGCGGTGTTTGAGGATGTGTTCGGCGAGGGCGGTATTGTCGCGCACTATGCCGATGTCAGCTATCGGACGGAGGAAGACAGGGAGAACGCTCAGCGCGACCGGCGATATCTCGCGGCGGAAAACTGGGACGCGCCGGTCATCCTTACGACGACGGTACAATTTTTTGAATCCCTGTTCGGCAACAGGCCCTCACGGTGCCGAAAACTGCACAACCTGGCGGGAAGCGTGCTCCTGTTCGACGAGGCCCAGATGCTTCCCGCGCCGTTTTTGCGCCCCTGCGTCGCCGCGATTTCCGAGCTTGTGGAAAACTACGGCTGCTCCGCCGTCCTGTGTACGGCGACCCAGCCCGCGCTGGACAGGCTGTTCTCCGAATGCCCGGCCCGGCTGCGGGCGCGGGAGCTTTGCCCGGACAGGGAGGCGCTGTACCGCCTGTTCCGCCGGGTGCGCTATGAAAGGCTCGGAAAACTCGGCGATGGGGAGCTTTCCCGGCGGCTGGCGGAACAAAAGCAGGCGCTGTGTATCGTCAACCGCCGCGATCAGGCGCAGGCGCTTTATAG
>DAOPXW010000082.1:0-7120 GCA_035352555.1 Oscillospiraceae bacterium | reverse complement strand
ACGGCGAGAAGGCCGAGAGACGCAGCGCGTCCAGCTGACCGGGGTTTTTCTCGATGCTGTCCCAGGCTGTGACGGTGTCGCAGTGGGCGTCGAAATACGGGATCATATCTCGGTGATGACGGGCAGCACCATGGGGCTGCATTTGGTGGCCTTGTAGAGATAGCCGGAAATGTTGCTTTTGACACAGCTCTTGATGGATGAAAAGTCGCGGATGTGCTTGGCATCACAAGCCTCCACCGACTCGGTGGTGACGCGTTTGAGCTCATCCAGAAGGGTGTCGGATTCCTTGACATAGACGAAACCGCGGGTGATGATTTCCGGCTCATTCATGAGGTGCTTATCATAAGTGGAAATAGCCATGACGACAACGACCATCCCGTCTTCAGCGAGCTTGCGGCGATCGCGCATGACCGCGCTGCCGACCTCGCCCACGCCGGAGCCGTCCACAAGGAGTTCACCTGCCTGAACGGTACCGTTGAGCCTGATGTTCCGGCGCGTAACCTCAATGACCTTGCCGTTATCACCGACGATGATATTGCGGGGGTCGACGCCCATCAACCGTGCGAGCTCAGCATGCTTCACAAGCATCCGGTACTCGCCATGGACAGGGACAAAGTACTTGGGCTTTGTCAGCGCCAGCATCATCTTCTGATCCTCCTGCGAGGCGTGGCCGGAGACGTGAAGGTCTGTCCTCTTATCATAGATGACCTCGGCGCCCTTCAAAAACAGTTCGTCCACCACGCGGCTGATAGTATTCTCGTTGCCGGGTATGGCGGAGGCGGAGATGATGATGCGGTCGCCGGCGTCAATGTCGATCTGACGATGCTCGGAAAAAGCCATACGGTACAGCGCGGACATGGTCTCGCCCTGGCTGCCGGTGCAGATGATGCAGATGCGGTTCTTGGGCAGCTGCTTGATCTGGTTGATGTCCACCAGCACGCCCTCCGGGATGTCCATATACCCCAGCTCGGTGGTGGCCTTCATGATATTGTCCAGGCTGCGCCCGGTGACGGCCACCTTGCGCTTATATTTGGCGGCTACGTTGATGATCTGCTGGATGCGGTCCACATTGGACGCGAAGGTGGTGACGATGATGCGCTTTTCGCAGCCCAGAAAGAGCTTGTCGAAGCCCTCCCCCACCTTGCGCTCCGACTCGGTGTGGCCGGGCCTTTCCACGTTGGTGGAATCGGACAGCAGCGCCAGCACGCCCTGCTTGCCCAGCTCGCCGAAGCGGGTGAGGTCGATCATCTCGCCCTTGATGGGGGTCAGGTCGATCTTGAAGTCGCCGGTGTGGATCACCACGCCAAGCGGCGTGTGGATGGCCAGCGCCACGGAGTCCGTGATGCTGTGGTTCACATGAATGAACTCGATCTCAAACGCGCCGAGGCGGAAGCGGTCCCCGGCTTTTTTTGTAAAAATCTGGGTGTTTTTCAGCAGGCCGCGCTCATCCAGCTTCAGTTCGATGATGGCGTTGGTCAGGGCCGTGGCGTAAATGGGGACGTCCAGATCGGCGATGACATAGGGGATGGCGCCAATGTGATCCTCATGCCCGTGGGTGACGACGATGCCCCGGATTCTGCCGACGTTGGCCTTGAGATAGCTGATGTCGGGAATGACCACGTCGATGCCGTACATATCCTCGTCCGGGAAACCCATGCCGCAGTCCACCACGACGATGTCGTCGCCGTACTCATAGGCGGTCATGTTCTTGCCGATCTCGCCAAGACCGCCCAGCGGGATGATCTTCAGCTTGGACTGACGGCCAGTGCCCTCCTCCGCGGCGTCGGCGGTGCGCTCCTGCCGGGGCTGGCGGCGGGGCTTAGGCTGCGTGCGGGTCTGCGGCTGCTGCAGGGTCTTGACCTGCGGCTGCTGCAGGGTCTTGACCTGCGGCTGCTGCAGGGTCTTGGCCTGCGGCTGCTTTTCCGCGTCGGTGTTTGGTCTGTTCGCGCTCCGCTGGCGGCGGGGACGGGAATTGGGTTTTTTCGCGGCCTGCTGATTCTCGGCGGCCGGCTTATTGGTGTTGTTTTCTGCCATAATAGCTCCGTTTCAAAAAATTTTGAGCACACCAACAAAGCGGGACTGTACGCAGAATCCAAAAACTCTGCGCATCCCGATCCGGCGCTTTGAAAAGCGTGCATCTATGTAACTGCAATATTTTTACGCCGCTTGCCGCGGCGAAAAGTGCAAAATCAGTTCCGGCCGTGGCCGGAAGCTCCGCTTCTTGACTGGTTACAAATTGCAAAGTAAGATTATAGCATTAATATGTGCGTTTGTCAACTCACATATCCGTGCGCCCCTCAAGGGCGCGGGTCAGCGTGGCGTCGTCCGCAAATTCCAGGTTGGAACCCACGGGGATGCCGTAGGCCAGACGGGTGACGCGCACGTCGAAGGGCTTGACCAGCCGGGAGATGTACATGGCCGTGGCCTCCCCCTCCGTATCGGGGTTGGTGGCCATGATCAGCTCGCGCACGCCGCCCGCGGCCACGCGGCTCATCAGCTCCCTGATGCGGATATCATCCGGTCCGATGTGGCTCATGGGCGACAGCACGCCGTGGAGGACGTGGTATACGCCATTATATTCCCGGCTGCGCTCGATGGACAGCACGTCCCGCGGTTCGGACACCACGCAGATGGTGCCTTTGTCGCGCCGATCGCTGGCGCAGATGGCGCAGACCTCCCCCTCGGTGAGGTTCTGGCACACGCTGCAGCAGCGGACGCTGCGGCGGGCGTCCAAGATCGCGCCGGCAAAGGCCTCGGCCTCGCCCTCCGGCAGGGAGAGCACATGAAAGGCCAGCCGCTGGGCGCTCTTGCGGCCTACGCCGGGCAGCGAGGCAAATTTGTCGATAAGATTTTCAAGGGATTTGGGGAAAAAGGACATGATAGTATACTCTCCTGTTATGCGTTTCGGATGGCGGCGATGGCCGCGGCGCGGTCCGCCGCGCTGAACACGGCGGAGCCGGCCACCAGCACGTCGGCGCCGGCGTCCTTCACCAGGCGCGCGGTCTTATCGTCGATCCCGCCGTCCACCTCCAGCTCGATCCCGCCGCCGACGCTGTCGATGGCGTCGCGCAGCCGCCGGATCTTGGGCAGCATGCCGCCCATGAAGCTCTGGCCGCCGAAGCCGGGCTCCACGGTCATGACCAGGATCAGATCCAGCTTGTCCAGGAAGGGATACAGCGCCTCCGCCGGGGTCCCCGGTTTGACGGAGAGGCCCGTTTTGCGCCTGCATTCCCGGACGATGTCCAGCGCTTTTCCGATATTCTCCGGCGTGTCGGATTCCACATGGAGCGTGACAAGATCGGCGCCGGCGTCGCAGAAGGCCTTTGCATAGCGCACGGGCCGGTCGATCATCAGATGCACGTCCAGAAAAGCGTCGGTGGCCTTGCGCAGGGATTTCAGCACCGGGATGCCGATGGAGATGTTGGGCACAAAAATGCCGTCCATCACGTCAAAATGTATGTACTCGGCTCCGCCGGCCAGGCAATCCTCCACCTCGGCGCCGAGCCTGGTAAAATCCGCCGACAAAATCGACGGCGCGATCTTCAGCATAGTCTCTCCTCCGTCACACAGCCGCGGGCGCGGCATAGAATAGTACAGCGGCCCGGTGCGCACCGCCGCTTTCAAAATATGGGGGGATGTCGGACACCGGCATCCCTTCCAAGTTTATTGTAGCCAAATCAGGTATTTATTATCAGGTGTTTATTATTATACTACACAGGATATTGTTTCCGCAATACCCTTGACGGCATGGGGCAAAGGATATACAATAATAGAACTGATTTCTGCAAAAGAATCCAGGAGGCGATGTACTTGTCCAGACACAAAAAATCCGCCGGCCCCATCTATGCTTTCGCGCTGACCTGGCTGTTCCTGAGCCTGTTTCTGCCGATGTACAAGCTGGGGGGGCTTATCGCCGTGGCCGCCGTCTCGCTGGCCATAGGCATTGTCGTAGGCGGCGCCGTGCGGAAAAAGCAGCGGAGGGACGAGCCGGAACCGGTGAAAGCGCCGGAGCCTGAAAAGAGCTACGGTCCCACGGTGGACCCCATCGTGGCCGACGGCGACCGCGCCATCGCGGAGATGGGCAGACTGTACGCCTCGATCAGAGACCCCGGTATCCGCGAAAAGATCAACGAGCTGATGCGCATCACCGACAAGATCAAGCAGGACGCCATCGCCGACCCGTCGGATGTGCCGCAGATCAAGAAGTTCATGAACTATTATCTGCCCACCACCATCAAGCTGCTCAATTCCTACGACCGCATGAGCAGCCAGGGCATTGAGGGCGACAACCTGTCCAAGAGCATGACCAACATCGAGGAGATGCTGGACACCGCCATCGCCGCCTATAAAAAGCAGCTGGATTCCCTGTTCGCCGATCAGGCCATGGATATCGAGACCGATATCGAGGTCATGAACAGGATGCTGGCCCGGGAGGGACTGGCCGGAAACAGGGATTTCGATATCACCGCCCGGCAGGGCGGGACCGGCGAAAAGAATTAATCTGAAAGGATATTACGAAGATGGACGAAGCCAAGAAAGAGGGCGCTATCCCCACCCTGACCCTGGACCCCAACGCGGCCACCGCCGCAGCTGTTGAGACCGCGCCCGCGCCTACCGCGCAGGCCGTGGGCGACGCCGCCAAGGCAGACGCGCCCGTGGAGAAGCTGGACATGGCAAAGCTCTCCCCCGCCGAGCAGGCCGCTGTGAAGGAGTTCGCCGCCAAGATCGACGTGATGAATACCGAGCAGGTGATGAATTACGGTGCCGCCGCGCAGAAGAACGTGGCGGACTTTTCCGAGTCGGCCCTCAATACCGTGCGCACCAAGGATCTGGGCGAGGCGGGCGGTATGCTGTCCGGCCTGGTTGTGGAGCTGAAGGGGCTCAATTTTGATGAGAGCCAGAAAAAGGGCTTTATGGGCCTGTTCCGGAAATCCGCCCAGGGCATCGAGACCATGAAAGCCCAGTACAGCAAGGCTGAGGTCAACGTGGACAAGATCGTGGACGAGCTGAACAACCACGAGATCACCCTGATGAAGGACGTGGCCATGCTGGACAAGATGTACGAGAAGAATCTGGAGTACCAGAAGGAGCTGACCATGTACATCCTGGCCGGCAAGCTCCGGGCCGAGCAGCTGCGCGGCGAGGAGCTGCCCAAGCTGCAGCAGAAGGCCAGGGAATCCAATCAGCCCGAGGACGCCCAGGCAGCCAACGACTTTGCCAATATGATCGGACGCTTCGAAAAGAAGCTCAACGATCTGGAGCTGACCCGCATGATCTCCATCCAGATGGCGCCGCAGATCCGGCTGGTGCAGAACAACGACAACCTTATGGCGGAGAAGATCCAGTCCTCCATCGTGAACACCATTCCCCTGTGGAAGAGCCAGATGGTGCTGGCACTGTCCATGTACCATTCCGAGCAGGCCACCAAGGCCCAGCACGAGGTGAACGAGGTCACCAACGAGCTGCTGCAGAAGAACGCGGAGAAGCTGCACGAGGGCAGCGTGGCCGTGGCCAAGGAATCCGAGCGCGGCATCGTGGACATCGAGACCCTGCAGAAGACCAATCAGGAGCTGATCTCCACCCTGGACGAGGTACGCCAGATCCAGGACGACGGCCGCGCCAAGCGGGCCCAGGCGGAACAGGAGCTGGGGCGCATCGAGGGCGAGCTGAAGCAGAAGCTGCTTGAGATCAAGGGCTGAACAGGTAAAGGAGAACCGGATGGATACTCTGAAAAAGCGCCCGGTGGCCATCCTGCTGGCGCTGGTCATCGTAGTGGGCTCCACGCTGCTGTCTTCCGGAATCAAGCTGAAGCAGGCCTGCCAGACCGTCACCGATGGTTTTTACAGCGGCGTAACCTACGGCGGCTACGAGCACCCCAGCATCCAGAGCCAGCTGAAAAACGTCTCCAGCGCCGCGCTGGGGCTTGCCACGCTGGCGGCCAACTATACCGGCGTGGACGCTTCCGCCGTGAAGTCCGCCCGGGACGATCTGGACAGCAGCCTTGAAAACGGCACCCCCGGCGAGATCTACGATCGCTATACCGCGCTGCTCTCCGGCACCGCGGCGCTGACCGCCGATCTTCAGGCGCAGCCGCTCTCCGACCGGGACGCCTCCGGCGTCACCCAGTATGAGAGCATTCTCACCAGCGCGTCCGGCGTGATCGACAAATCCGGCTATAACGACACGGTGCGCGGATTTCTGCGGGATACCTACGATGCATTTCCCGCATCCTTTTTTGCCGGACTGACCGGCGTGAGTGCCCCGGAACTTTTTGAGTAAGGAGCGAGCATGAAAAAAAGAACCCTTTCCCTGCTGTTTGCCCTGCTGCTGATTGCGGCGCTGTGTATTCCGGCCTTCGCGGTGGTGGACAAGAGCAGCGACTTCTATGTGGCCGACTATGCCAACGTGCTCTCCGAGAGCACCAAAAGCGACATTATCAATTACAACGGCGCGCTGGAAAAGCAATGCGACGGCGCGCAGATCGTGGTAGTCACGGTGGATTATCTGGACGGCATGAGTTCCAGCGAGTATGCCATGCAGCTGTTCAACAACTGGGGCGTGGGCTCTTCGAAAAGCAACAACGGCGTTTTGCTGCTGCTGGCCACCGCGGAGAACAAATACTATGTCGAATACGGCACCGGCCTCACCGGCACCACCTTTGAGACCGACGTGGGCGGCAAGATGAGCAAGTTTGAGAGTTATTTCGACGCCGGCGAATATGACAAGGCCGTGAGCTACATCTTCGGCGAGATGATGGACTGGTTCGACAACGAATACGGCGCCGCCGTGGCGTCCTCCGGCAACAGCTCCGGCAATTACAACGACGGCGGCAGTCAGTATTCCAGCGGCAGCAACGTGTTCAATTTCGGCGGCATCTTCAGCCTGCTCATCCGGCTGTTTGTCATCTATTTCTTTTTGGCCGCCATTTTCCGTTCCTTCCGGCGGAGCTATTATACCCGCACCGGCAGCTGGCTGCCCCTGTTTTTGCTGTTCGGGCCCCGCATTCCTTACTGGGGTTTCCGGCCCGGCTCCCATTATGACCCCAACCACTTCAACGACTGGAACGACCATAACCACCATGGCGGCGGCGGTTTCGGCGGTGGAAGCGGCTTTGGCGGGG
>DAOPXW010000081.1:0-7155 GCA_035352555.1 Oscillospiraceae bacterium | reverse complement strand
CACGCAAAGCACAAATATCAACCTGCCGTTTATCACAGCGGATGCCACCGGCCCCAAGCACTTGAATCTGGACCTTAGCCTGGCTGAATTCAACCGTTTGACTGCCGACCTGGTGGAACGTTCCCTTGGCCCCTGCAGGAAGGCGATGCAAGATGCCAAGCTGAGCACTTCGGATATCCAGGAAGTGCTGCTGGTGGGTGGAAGCACCCGTATCCCCGCAGTGCAGGAAGCAGTGGAAAAGTACTTTGGTAAGAAGCCCAACCGCAGCCTGAACCCTGATGAAGTTGTGGCCATTGGCGCATCCATCCAGGGTGCCATCCTTTCCGGTGACGACAAGGTCAGCGATGTGCTGTTGCTGGATGTAACCCCCCTGTCTTTGGGTATCGAAACCCTGGGCAGCGTGATGACTCCGCTCATTGAGCGGAACACCACCATCCCCACCAAGAAGAGCCAGGTGTTCTCCACCGCCGCCGACAACCAGACCTCCGTGGAGGTCAACGTGCTGCAGGGCGAGCGCGAGATGGCGCAGTACAACAAGTCCCTGGGCCGCTTCCATCTGGACGGCATCGCCCCTGCGAGACGCGGCGTGCCGCAGATCGAGGTCACCTTCGATATTGACGCCAACGGCATCGTGAACGTCTCCGCCAAGGATCTGGGCACCAGCAAGGAGCAGCACATCACCATTACCTCCTCCAGCAACATGTCCAAGGCCGACATCGAGAAAGCCGTCAAGGAAGCCGAGCAGTTTGCCACGGAGGATACCAAGCGCAAGGAAGAGGTCGATACCCGCAACCAGGGAGACCAGATGGTCTATCAGACCGAAAAGACCCTGCAGGAGATGGGCGACAAGCTGGATCCCGCCGACAAGAGCGAGGTGGAAGGCAAGCTCGCCTCCCTCAAGACCGCCCTTCAGGGCAGCGACACCGCGGCGATCAAGTCTGCCACCGAGGAGTTGACCCAGGCCTTCTACAAGGTCTCCGAGAAGCTCTATCAGCAGACCGGAGCGCAGGGCCAGCCCGGCGCGGGCTTCGACCCCAATCAGGCCGGCGGCGCACAGGGCCCGCAGGGCGGCGACAACGGCGGCCAGCAGTATTACGACGCGGATTACACCCCCGTGGACGACGACAAGAAGTAAACCGTTTTTGCGGCAGGGGCGGACGAACCATCCGCCCCTGCGCTTCGCGTATTGCAAAGTCCGCGGCGATATGGTACAATGACTGCCGCTTACGACTTTTAATGAATTGGTGAGAACTATGGCTGAAAAAAGAGATTATTATGAAGTCCTGGGCGTGACCAAGGGCGCCTCGGACGACGAGATTAAAAAAGCATACAGAAAAATGGCCAAGGAAAACCACCCCGACCTGCACCCGGGCGACAAGGCCTGCGAGGAGCGGTTCAAGGAGGTCAACGAGGCATATGAGATCCTGTCCGACCCCGATAAAAAGGCCCGCTACGACCAGTACGGCCACGCGGCCTTCGATCCCAGCGCCGGCTTCGGCGGCGGGGGCGCGGGCGGTTTCGGTGACTTCGGTGATATCTTCAGCGATATCTTCGGCGGCGGTTTCGGCGGCTTCGGCGATATTTTCGGCGGAGGCGGCGGCCGCGCCTCCAACGCGCCGCGCAAGGGCGAGAGCATCCGCACCAACGTGTCCATCAGCTTCGAGGAGGCCGCTTTTGGCTGCAAGAAGGATGTCACCGTGGCCCGTATCGAGGTCTGCCCCGACTGTAAGGGCACCGGCTGCGCCCCCGGCACCACGCCGGAGATCTGCCCCGACTGCAAGGGCACCGGCTCTGTCCGCACCACCCAGCGAACCCCCTTCGGGATGGTGCAGTCCTCCGGTCCGTGCCAGAGATGCCGCGGCACCGGCAAGATCATCCACCAGCCCTGCCCCACCTGCCACGGCATGGGCAATGTGCGCAAGCAGCATAAGCTCAACGTGACCATCCCCGCCGGCATCGACGACGGCCAGACCGTGTCCGTGCGCGGTCAGGGCAACGCGGGCTCCAACGGCGGCCCCGCCGGCGACCTGCTGGTGTTTATCATCGTGCGCCCCCACGCCCGCTTCGAGCGGGACGGCGCCAATGTGGTCATGGAGCAGGAGATCTCCTACGCGCAGGCAGTGCTGGGCGCGGACATCGAGGTCCCCACTCTGGACGGCAGCGTTAAGCTCAATATACCCGAGGGCACCCAGGCCGGGTCCGTGTTCCGCATGAAGGGCAAGGGCATCCCGCTGCTGCGGGGCTCCGGCCGGGGCGATCAGTACGTAACCGTGAAGGTGGCTGTGCCCAAAAACCTCACCGCCTCCCAGAAGGAGCTGCTCAGAGAGTTCGCCGCCTCCGTGGGCGACGAGGTGTCCGACGGCCACGGCGGCATCTTCGGCAAAAAGAAACGATAACACGCAAAACCGCGTCGGAAAAATAACGCTCCGGCGCGGTCTTCTTTTGTTGCAAACGGCGGGAAAATAAGGTATACTTTCCTTAAATAGCTTTAAGCGTTTTAACTTACTGGGGGGCACAGATCATGCTGGAAGACAATTTCATGCTGGTATATGACAAATTCGTACTGGAGTTTTTCCGCCGCATTTTTGAGATGGTGCGGGAACGGGAGGGCTCCCTTTCCGCGATGGAGGCTTTTTCCGTGGAGGTCATCCACGAGCTGCACGAGCCTACCATCGGCCAGTTTGCCGACTTCCTCAATATCTCCCAGTCCAACGCCACCTATAAGGTCAACAGCCTGATTAAAAAGGGTTATATCGAAAAACAGAATTCCTCCACCGACCGCCGGGAATACCATCTGGTGCTGGCGGACAAGTATTATCAGTATACCGGCCTGATGCGCAACTACGTCAGCGCCGTGACGAAGCGGATCGAACAGAGCTTTTCCCCAGAGGATACGGAAAAGCTGGCGCAGATGCTGCGCCGCATCGGCGCGGAGCTGATGTGTCCCGGCGACGCGCAGATGCCCGACCCCGTATGACCCGCCGCGAGGTGACCCGGACAAAAAAGACCGGGCTTCGGTTTCCCGAAGCCCGGTCTTTTTTACGCTCATTTGATGGCCTTGAAGCCTTCTCCGTGGACCTCGATGGAGCTGACCACATAGACGAAGGCGGTGGGGTCGTGTTCCTTGATGATGGCCAGCGCGATTGACACGCCGCCCCGGCGCACCACCGTGGTGAGCAGGGTCTTGTCCTGCCCGGAATAGCTGCCCACGGCGGGAGACATGGTGACGCCCCGGCCCGTGGCATCCGACAGCAGGTCGGCCAGCTCCTGCCCGCGGCCGGTGACCACATAGATGACCTTGGCGTAATCCGCGCCCTGGACCATGTTGTCCACCACCTTGCTGGCCACAAAAATGGTGATGGCGGAGTACAGCGCCACGTCGATATCCCGGAAGATCAATACCGCGATCACCACCACGGCCCCGTCCACGCACAGCAGAAGGGTGCCCACGGGGACATCGTGGATCCGATTGGCCAGCAGCAGACTGAGCAGGTCGGTGCCGCCGGTACTGAGCCCCCGGACAAACAGCAGCCCCATGCCGAAGCCGCTGAGCGCCCCGCCGAACACCGCCGCCACCAGAATGTTGCGGGTGTAGCCCGGCAAAAACAGGGCGAACAGATCGATGAACACCGACAGCAGCACCGTGGCCACGAAGGTCTTGAACAGGGGATGGAAGCCCAGCTTGCGAAAGGCCGCGTAGAAAAGCGGCACGTTCAGCAGCAGCGACCACATGCCGGCGGTGATGGGCGTGATGGATTGCAGCGCCGTGGCAAGGCCCGTGACGCCGCCTGGGGCGATGTTGTTGGGGATGGCGAAGATCACCAGCGCCGCGGCCACCGCCGCGCTGCCCACGCCGATGGCCACAATATCTTTCAGCAGATTTTCAGCTTTTTCATTCATAGGCAGTCCTCACGGGCGTCCTTTCAGAGGACACTTCAGCACGACGGTCCGGGGACGGGCCGCGGCGGAAAAATCCACAACGTTGGTATCCGGCGTCTCCGCGTTATCGCACAGCCGGAGAAAATCGTCCACAGTAGAAAGCACGTCCATGCCGAAGCCGTCGCCACGGTAGTGCATGGGCAGGGTCAGGGAAGGATGGAGCGCGTCCCGCACGGACGCGGCCGCGGCGGCGTCGATGGTGTAAAAGCCGCCCACGGGAATCATCAGCACATCCACCCGGCCCAGCCGCGCGATCTGCGCGTGGGACAGGGGATGCCCCAGGTCGCCCAGGTGGACCGCCCGCACGCCGCCCAGCTCCAAAAGCGTGACCAGATTTTTGCCCCGGAGCGCGCCGCGCTGATCGTCGTGATACGTCGCCAGCTGCGTTGTCGGCAGCACGGGGTCCCGACCCGTGCGGGTCACGCCCTGAGGGTAAAAATGGTCGTCATGGCCGTGACTGCATACGCAGACATCCGCTGTCAGCGGGGGCAGCTGCAGCCCCGGCACGCTGCCCGGCCGGTAGGGATCGAATACCACGGAGACGTCCCCGGCTTCGATTTTAAAACAGGAATGACCGTACCATGTAATTCTCATTTTGTCCCGACCTCCTCTATTTCAGCCCTAACAGTATATCAGACCCGCGGGCGCAGTTCAACAAAATTGATTGACCCGTGGGGCGGGAGATGGTATGATTCCACAGGGAAGGTGATAAAGATGTCAAAAAGAAGGGCCATTCATATTGCCTTGGGCGGCATTCTGCTGGCGTGCCTGCTGGGATGTCTGGTCTATGTGGCGGGAATGAACGCGGAGGCCCAGCGGACGACCGCGGCCGCGGCCACACCCGCGCCGTCACCCGTGCCCGCGCCCACAGCCACACCCGCGCCGCCCACGCCTTCGCCGGGACCCTACGCCGACAAGCCGGATATCGACGTGACGAGCTGGGAATACAAATTGGCCAACGCCGCAAATCCCATCGGCGATTACGCGCCGGAATTGGGCAGTATCGAGAGCCAGCAGCTGGATAAGCGTATCATCGACGCCATGACCCGGTTCGTGGCCGACGCCCGGGCGGAGGGGCTGAGCGTGTATCTCTCCTCCGGCTACCGCAGCTATGACGAGCAGAACGTTCTCTACCAGCGCAAGGTGGCCCAGTACGGGGAGAAACAGGCCGCCAAGATCGTGGCTCCGCCGGGCACCAGCGAGCACCAGACCGGCCTGTGCTGCGACATCACGGACAAGTATTACGAGACGAAGGATTCCTCCCTGGAAAAGACCGCGCTGTACCAATGGATGAGCCAGCATTGTCAGGAATACGGCTTCATCGTGCGCTACCCCGCCGACAAGGAGGATGTCACGGGCATCATCTTCGAGCCCTGGCATTTCCGCTATGTGGGCGTGGAGGCCGCGACGTATATCATGGACAAGGGCCTGTGTCTGGAGGAGTTCCTGGACCTCTACAAGAAATAATAACGCCGCCCGTCCGGGCGGCGTTTTCTTTGTGAGTTTGTTACGGAAGGGGCGCGAAAAAAGCGGTATAGTACAGTCACAAAGAAAAAAACATAAAGGAGATTAAAACAATGTCTGTACGTACGATAACCAAAGAAAATTACCAAAAAGAAGTCGCCGAGAGCGAAAAAACCGTGCTGCTGGACTTCTGGGCCAGCTGGTGCGGCCCCTGCCGTATGGTGTCACCGCTGGTGGACGAGATCGCCGAGGAGACCCCCGCTGTCCGCGTGGGCAAGGTCAATGTTGACGAGCAGCCCGAGCTGGCCGGGGCCTTCGGCGTATCGAGTATCCCCACCCTGGTGGTGATGAAAAACGGACAGGTGGTCAGCAAGACCGTGGGTGCCCGCCCCAAGGGACAAATTCTGTCGCTGCTGAAGTGAGGCAAAGTCTCAAAACGCGGAATTTTTTGAGAAACCGTGTCTTCGCAAAAAACGTCGCTCCGCTCCCCGACCCCTTGTACAGCAAGGGTTTGGCGGCTATTTATCAAAATTGAGGCGGGGCTTCGCCCCCCTCACACTCCCCACGCAAGTATTGTGTATTCCCTTCTTCGGAAGTTCTTTGACAAGCTGAAAGATCGGACGGCTTTTGCCGTCCGATCTTTTTCAGTTCTCCCAGCCGGGGTTTTCCAGCTCATGACGCTTTTCCCGGGTCATGAGCCCGCTGACCACCGTGCGGGGGTCGGCGTTGTTGTAGAGAATGTCGTAGGCGGCGGCGACGATGGGCAGGTCGATGCCCGCGCGCTCGCCCAACTGCCTGGCGGATTCGGTGGCGTAATAACCCTCCACCACGGCGCCCACCCTGTCCATGGCCTCCCTGGCCGTGGCGCCCTGCCCGATGAGAATGCCCGCCCGGCGGTTGCGGGAGTGCATCGACGTACAGGTGACGATGAGGTCGCCCACGCCGGACAGACCCGCGAAGGTCTCCCGCGCCGCGCCGTAGCGCAGACCGAGCCGGGCGATCTCCGACAGGCCCCGGGTCATGAGCAGGGCCTTGGTGTTGTCCTCGAAGCCCAGCCCGTCGCCGATGCCGGCGCTGAGGGCGATGATGTTTTTCAGCGCGCCGCCCAGCTCGATGCCGGTGACATCGGGGCTGGTGTAGACCCGGAACACCTCGTTCATAAAAGCGTCCTGAACGAACTCCGCAGTGGCGCAGTCGCCGCAGGCCGCCACGCAGCCAGTGGGCAGATAGCGGGAGACCTCCTCCGCATGGGTGGGGCCGGACAGCGCCGCGGTGACGCGGCCGGTCTCGGCGGCCACGATCTCAGACATCCGCAGGCAGGTGCCCGGCTCGATGCCCTTGGCCACGGACACCATCACCGTGCCCGCTCCCAGATACGGCGCGATGCTTTTGGCGGTCTCGCGCACGCCGAAGGACGGCGTGGCCAGCACCACCAGGTCCTTGCCCCCGGCGCAGGCCGGATCGCTGGAAAATTCAATGCCTTCGGGCAGAGTGACGCCCTCCAGCCGGGGATTTTGCCGGATTTGGCGCAGTTTTTCGGTCTGGGCGGCGCTGTGGGACCACAGCGTGACCTCGTGGCCGTTTTTGCACAGCACCATGGACAGGGCGGTTCCCCAGCCGCCGCTGCCGATAACAGCAGTTTTCATTTTGTTCCTTGGTTCCTTTCCGCAGTTCATTTGCCTTTGGTCATTATAGGCCTTTCGGCGGCCGGGGTCAAGGACGCAAAAGGGCCGCCGGCATGCCGGCGGCCCT
>DAOPXW010000080.1:0-7316 GCA_035352555.1 Oscillospiraceae bacterium | reverse complement strand
CATAGATACGGTTTCTTCATATTCCGCTGTGGAAGTGGCACTGCCATCTCCGTCCTCGTTATAATCAGAGATAGCACCAAGCCCTGTATGGTCAGTGTTGCAGCGTGCGGTGGGCTGGCCGTCGGTCAGCAGTACGGTGTACTTGTTGGCCAGCGCGGAGATATTGACGCTCCCGCCGCCGATGCTGGCAGCAGTCACATTCAGCAGGTTCCGGGCCATCATCAGGCCGGCTTCCATGTTGGTGCCGCCGCGGGCGAAAAGATTTGTGCTGTTAATGGAATTCTTAACGGCGGCAGCGCCGGCATCGGTGGACACGTCTGTCCAGTTCCTGACAAGAGACGCGTCGGACTGCGAAAATCCGCTGAAGCGAACCACGGACACATAGACCTTACCGCCGGAGTTGCTGTCCTTCAGGTTTTGGACAAAGGCCTTTGCCTCGGTGATGGTAGCCGCCATGCGGCTCTGTTCCAGTGTGACGTCGTTATTATGTTTATTTTTATTATAGTACTTGCAGGTGCTGCTATGCGATTTTTCCCCTCCACATTCGGCGCAGTAGGCCATCGAACCGGAGGTGTCGATCACCAGCACCACGGCCGCGTCATTGGTGGTGATGGTCTGGGTAGTCCCAACCTGAACGGTCACATTGAACCAGTTCTCACCTCTGCTGCTGTTTGCGGCGGCAGTCTTGGTCAGGGTATAGTCGCCTTGCGTCCTGGCGGTCGCGGCAGTGACGGCGTTGCCACTCCCGTCTTCGCTGATGGTGCCGTCCTTATTGAGGACGTAGTTCCCACTCATCACCTGCGCGGGTGCCTCTGTCGCGAAAACGGAGACCTGTACCAGGCTCAGCGCCATGACCAGCGACATCAGCAGGCACAGCGTGCGCGTGCCGAAGTGCCTGGTCGCCGCGGGGTGCTTCCTTGTTGTTTTCATTTCTGCTTTCTCCTTCCAATTCTCTAACCGTGAATTGAAAATTGAAATTTGTGGCAGCCGGGCCGGCCTGGCGGCGTACCGCTTTAGCTCCCTTGCTTTGCGCCCCGCGGTTTCCCGCGGTTTGCCGTTTCAGTAATTTCATTAACCTTCCGGTTCTGCATTCTCCAACATTTTAATAGTACACTGTCGTTTGCGGGGGTGTGAGGGGGTCATTCGCCGAGGGCGCTGTCCATCAGCAGCAGCAGCTCCAGTGCGCTGCGGAAGTTTTCCTCCCGGCCGGTTTCCATCCAGGCCACGCTTCCCTGCCAGCTGGCGTTGTGTCGGAACAGTACTCTGATCTTGAACGTTGCCAGTTTCCCTTCTGCCGTCGAACCGTCCTGCCCGGTCGGGGCGCTTTCGCGCGCTTCCGCGGGGAACCGCCGGGTCAGCACAGACGGCTGAGGAAACCGAATCGCGTCAAGCAGACTGTCCAGCTCCAGCAAAAACTGCAGGAGGTTTGCAAAAGACCTGCATTCCTCGCCCGCAGGGTTGAACAGGCGTCCCGCCGGTTCACCGTTGCTGTAGCTGTCGATACAGACGACCATGGTCTTGCCGGGGATGACTGAATTGGTCTGCATCGTATAGTACGCTCCTATCTCGCATTCGTTGTTGCAAGTATAGCATTTGAGGGTTACAAAACCGGTTACATTTTGTAGTTTCATCTTCAAATTTGATCCGTCGCAATTGTCAAATTTTTAGACACAAATTTGTATACTTTCACCATAATGTGCAAATTTTTCCTCTCTTTGCCTCCCGGATCGCCCTTGCGCGCGCCTCCGCCCCGGTTTCAGCTTGTCAAAGAACTCCCGAAAAAAGGAAATGCACAGTGCTTTGCGGGGGGAGTGTGAGGGGGGCACGGCCCCGCCTCAATTCAGATAAATAGCCGTCGAAGCCTTGCGCAGCAAGGGTTCGGGGAGCGGAGCGACATTTTTTGCAAAGATATAATTTTGTAAAAAATTCGGCGTTTTGAGACTGTCAAAAATGCTTTTTTGACAGTCTCGGAAAAAACCGGGGCGGGCGCTGGGCGCGCCGTCCCGGTTTTTATCTTTCATTTCCGCCGGTACTCACAGAAGCGGTATCGGAGCCCGTCCTCCTCCCGCCACTCCCCCGCCTCGGTCTCCGCCCAGCCGGGTTCCCGGTCGAGGTCGGGGAAAAAGCTGTCAGAGTGGGGCGCAAGATCAATTTTTGTCACCAAAACCCGGTCTATGTGGGGGAAAAAGTCCAGAAACACGCTGGCCCCGCCGATGACGAAGCACCGGGGATAGGGCCTGGCCAGGGCCAGCGCCTCGTCCACGCTGTGGGCCGCCTGAGTGCCCGGGATGGTCACGTTTTGCCGCGTGACCACGATATTGTGCCGGTTTTTCAGCGGCCGCCCGCCGGGAAAATCCTCCAGGGTCTTTCGCCCGACGATCACGGCGGCGCCGTCGGTCTCGCTGCGAAAGCGCAGCCGATCGGCCTTCAGCACCACGGGCTGGGTGCCCCTGGCCCCGATGCCCCAGTCGGAATAGACCGCCACGATGGCGTCCATAGAAATCATCCTCTCTCCTGTTCCGCGCTTTCCCGCCCCGGGGGGCGCGGATTGCCTTATTTTTCCGGCGCCAGCTCGGCCTTGCCGCCCATGTAGGGCCGCAGCACCTCGGGCACGTTCACGCTGCCGTCGGCCCGCAGGTGATTCTCCAGCAGGGCGATGAGCATCCTTGGCGGCGCGACGACGGTGTTGTTGAGGGTGTGGGGCAGGTACATTTTCCCATCCTCGCCCTTCACGCGCATTTTCAGCCTTCTCGCCTGGGCGTCGCCCAGATTGGAGCAGGAGCAGACCTCGAAATACTTCTGCTGGCGGGGGCTCCAGGCCTCGATATCGCAGGATTTGACCTTCAGGTCGGCCAGATCGCCGGAGCAGCATTCCAGCTGCCGCACGGGGATTTCCATGCTGCGGAACAGCTCCACGCTCATCCTCCACATTTTTTCGTACCAGTCCATGCTGTCCTCGGGGCGGCACACCACGATCATTTCCTGTTTTTCAAACTGGTGGATGCGGTAGACGCCGCGCTCCTCGATGCCGTGGGCGCCCTTCTCCTTGCGGAAGCAGGGGGAATAGCTGGTGAGGGTCTTGGGCAGCTCCCCTTCCGGGATGATCTGGTCGATGAACCGGCCGATCATGGAATGCTCGCTGGTGCCGATGAGATACAGGTCCTCCCCTTCGATCTTGTACATCATGGCGTCCATCTCGGCGAAGCTCATGACGCCGGTGACCACGTTGGAGCGGATCATAAAGGGCGGGATGCAGTAAGTAAAGCCTTTTCCGATCATAAAATCCCGGGCGTAGGCGATGACGGCCTCGTGCAGCCGGGCGATGTCGCCCAGCAGATAGTAGAAGCCGTTGCCGGCCACCCGGCCCGCCGCGTCCATGTCGATGCCGTTGAGGCTCTCCATGATCTCCGTATGGTACGGGATGTCAAAAGCGGGGACCTTCGGCTCGCCGAAGCGCTGCAGCTCCACATTGTGGGTGTCGTCCGGCCCGATGGGGACGCTGGGATCGATCATCTGGGGAATCACCATCATGTCCTTCAGGATCTTCTCGCCCAGCTCCTCCTCCAGCTTCTCCAGCTCCTCCAGCCGGTCGGCGTTGGCCTTGACCCGGGCCTTCGCGGCCTCCGCCTCCGCCAGCCTGGACGGGTCCTTTTTGGCCTGTCCCATCAGCATCCCCACCTGCTTGGACAGCGTGTTGCGCGCCGCGCGCAGGTCGCTCGCCTCGGTGATGGCGGCGCGGTTCCGCCTGTCCAGCTCCACCACCTCGTCCACCAGCGGCAGCTTGGCGTCCTGGAATTTCTTCCGGATGTTCTCTTTTACAGCCTCGGGATTCTCCCGGACAAATTTTATATCCAGCATTAATATTACTCCTTGTTATATTTATGGCACATATGTATGTCGCAAAGTTATCGGTGCTGCTTGGAGCTGTCCTGCCAGCTGTTGCCCATGCGGTAGAGGTTGTCCAGCAGGACTTCCCTGTCGTTGGCGCTGTAGAACTCGATCTCGATTCTGCCGGTACGCTTGCCCTCCACCAGCTTGCACTTGCGCGCCAGCACCTTGGTCAGGCTCAGGCTCTCATCCGCGGCGTAGTCCACCGCCGCCTGCGTCTCCTCTTTGGGCGGCAGCTTGGGCATCCGGGACAGCCGCGCCGCCAGCTGCTCGGTGCGCCGCACCGACAGGCCTCGGGCGCACACCTCGTCCGCCGCCTCGGCCTGCGTCTTCTCGTTGGTGATCTGCAGCAGCGCCCGGGCGTGCCCGGCGGAGATGCGTCCGTCCTGCACCATGCTCAGCACCTTGGGCGTCAGCGCCAGCAGCCGCAGGGCGTTGGTCACCGCCGAGCGGGACTTCCCCACGCTCCGGGCGGCCTCGTCCTGGGTCAGGCCGAATTCCTCGATCAGGGCCCGGTAGCCGGTGGCCTCCTCCAGCGGGTTCAGGTCCTCGCGCTGCAGGTTTTCCACCAGCGCCAATTCCGCCGCGCGCCGGTCGTCGGCGTCGATGATGCGCACCGGCACCTCGCTGAGCCCGGCCAGCCTGGCCGCGCGCCAGCGGCGCTCGCCGGCGATGATCTGGTAGTAGCCGCTGTCCAGGCGCCGCACCGTGATCGGCTGGATTACGCCGTACAGGGCGATGGAGTCCGCCAGCTCCTGCAGGGCGTCCTCATCGAACTGCGTTCTTGGCTGGTCCTGCCGCGGCTCCACCTTGCTCAGCGGCAGCAGCACCGCGCCGCCGGAGGTCTTTTCCGGCACGGTATCCTCGCCCAGCAGGGCGCCCAGGCCGGTACCCAGGCCTTTTTTCTGATTAGCCATCGCTCTCCTCCTTCGCCGCCTTGCGCAGCGCTCTGTCCCGCTGTTCAAATTCGTCCGCCAGCTTGAGATAGCCGTTGCTGGCCTTGTTCCAGCGGTCGTAAAACACGCCGGGCACGCCGTGACTGGGCGCCTCGGACAGCCGGACGCTGCGCGGGATCACGGTCTTATACAGCTTGTCGCCGAAGTATTTCTTCAGCTCCCAGGCCACCTGCTGGGTCAGGTTGGTGCGGGAATCGTACATGGTCAGCACGATTCCCTCCACATCCAGGCCCGGGTTCAGGCGCCTGTTGCACATTTTGATGGTGGTCACCAGGTCGGCGATGCCCTCCAGCGCGTAGTATTCGCACTGCATGGGGATCACCACGCTGTCCGCCGCCGTCAGCGCGTCAATGGTCAGCAGCTCCAGCGAGGGCGGGCAGTCGATCAATATGTAGTCGTAGCGGGCCTGCAGCGGCTCCAGCGCCCTTTTCAGCACATATTCCCGGCCCTCGGCGTCCACCAGCTCCACGGAGGCGCCGGACATGTTCTTGTTGGTCGGAATCACGTCGCCGTACTTGGTGGAGACCACGCAGGCCTCCGCGGCCTCGCCGTCCACCAGCACATTGTAGAGGTTGGGGCTGCGGGCCTTGTCCACGCCCATGCCGGAGGTGCTGTTGCCCTGCGGGTCGCAGTCCACCAGCAGGACCCTGCGTTTTTTGAAAGCCAGCGCCGCACAGAGGTTCACGCAGGTCGTGGTCTTGCCCACGCCGCCCTTCTGGTTGGCGATGGCGATGGTTCTGGCCATGTCATCACTCCTCGGTTGAGATGGCCCTATTATAACAGCTGCGGCTTTGGTTTTCAATGTTTCACGTGAAACATTTTCCGGCGATTTGTGAATGTTTCACGTGAAACCTGTCGAGACCTCACTCCAACAGCAGATCCACGTCGCCGCAGGTGAGGCCGTTGTGCAGCGCAAGGTTTACCGCGTAGCCGATGAGCTTGCCGGTGCGGCGCACCAGATCGTCCACGGTGCGCGGCGTGACGAACAGGCCCTCGCCGGCGTCCACCACGGTGGGCACGCCGACGGCCAGCACCGGCACGCCCAGCGTCCCGGCATTCAGGGCGGCGCGGTCGTTGCCCACGCCCGAGCCGGGCGCGATACCAGTGTCCGTGAGCTGCACCGTGCGGCCCAGCCGGGCGAAGTCCGCCGCCGCCAGCGCGTCCAAAACGACGACCAGGGCGGGGGAGACGACGGCGCAGAAGGCGCGGACGGCCTCGGCGCTCTCGATGCCGCAGGTGCCCAGCACGCCGGGCCGCACCACGGCCACGCTGCGGAAGGCGGCAAAGTCCTGCGGCAGGCTGCGCTTCAGATGCCGCGTGACCACGACGTTCTGCGCCGCGATAGGACCGACGGCGTCGGGCGTGATGTCCGGGTTGCCCAGACAGGCGCAGACGATGTCGCCCTCCGGCGGCAGGGAAAAGCGTTTCAGCAGTTCGGACAGCGCCAGCGCCGCGTTTTCAAAGGCATTTTCGCGGCGGTGCAGCAGGTTGTCCAACTCCAGAGAAAGATATTTGCCTTTCGGTTTACATAACGCTTCCGCGCCGGCGTCGTCCAAAATCTCGACGGTAGTGACGGGGAAGCCGGACAGGATCTCGTCCCGGGCGGAGACACCGGGCAGGGCGGAGGTATCGGCGGCGGATTTTTGAAAGAGCGCGTTGGCCTCGGCGGCCAGGTCGGTTCTGGGCATCGGTCTCATAAACGGCACCTCACACAAGATATGGTGCTAGCATTCCGCGCGGAGCACAATTCTATACCGTGGCGGAAAAAACCCTGCTTTTCCGTAAAAAAAGCCTTGATTTTTGTGGTTTCAGATGGTACAATCTCATTCTGCGGGCCTGTGGCTGAACAGCTTACGGCTCAATATTATAGGAGGAGGTGGCGATTGAAGCATGCCCAACATTAAGTCCGCTATGAAGAGAGACGAGAAGTCCAAGGAACTCAAGGCGAAGAACCGCGCCGACAAGACGGCGCTGAAGACGACGATGAAGAAGTTTGACGCTGCGGTGGCCGAGGGCAATAAAGATGCAGCCGTCGAGACCTATAAGGTTGCAGTCAAGTCCGTTGATCACGCAGCTACCAAGGGTCTGATCCACAAGAACAACGCGGCGCACAAAAAGTCCGCGATGACCCAGAAGATCAACGAAATGGCTTAATCGATGTGTAACAACCGGGGCGCGCTGCGTTCCGGTTTTTGCTATCCGGAGGCGGCTATGAATTACACCTACATCCTGCGCTGCGGCGACGGCACGCTGTATACCGGCTGGACCAACGACCTTGAAAAGCGCGTGGCGGCCCATCAGGCGGGCCGGGGCGGGAAGTACACCCGCGCCCACGGCCCGGTGGCGCTGGTCTACAGCGAGGCTCACGACACCAGGGAGGCGGCCATGAGCCGGGAGTGGCACATCAAGCGGCTGACCCGGGAGGAGAAGCTGGCGCTGTGCGCGGACTATGAAAAGCGGGACTGAACCATA
>DAOPXW010000079.1:0-7409 GCA_035352555.1 Oscillospiraceae bacterium | reverse complement strand
TGGCGGACGTGCTCCGCGGCGGCCTCCCCCTCCAGCTGACGGGCCAGCTCGAGGGCAAAGGGGATGGTCGCGCCCAGGCCCCAGGCGGTGGTGATGGGGCCGTCGACCACGACCTCCCGATCCAGGACCTCGGCACCGGCCAGTTTATCACGGAATTTCCGGTGCGCGGTGGCACGTCTGCCGTCCAGCAGGCCGGCCTGCGCCAAAACGGAGGGCGCGGCGCACACGGCGGCGATCTTCTTCCCCGCCGCGGCAAAGGCCCGCAGCGTCTCCGCCACGGCAGGGCTCTCGCCAAGGCGATAGGTGCCGGGGATGCCGCCGGGCAGGATGACCATATCCACGCCGGAAAAATCCACCCCGGAGGCCGGCGCGTCGCACTGAATCGTCACGCCGTGAGAGCTCTTTACCGAAAGGCCCTCCTCCACGGACGCGATCACGACCTCCGCCCCGGCCCGGCGCAGAATATCGACGCACAAAAGGCCCTCGCACTCCTCCAGCCCGTCCGCGAAAAATACGACCGCTTTGCTCATCAAGCGTTTCCTTTCTCATCCGTTGACCGCCGGAACGGCCTTGGGCGCGCCGAAGCCGGCCCGGCGCAGCGCCATGGCGACGGGGATCGCCGCCGTGGACACCACGGCCACCGTGACCACGCTGGTAATCACGCGCACGGTAAAGTCCCCGAATACATAGGCCGCGTTGTAGTAACCAAGCAGCACGCTGTCCAGCCAGATCACGCCGGTGTTGGTCAGGGTGGTGGCCAGCGCCGCGGCCAGGCAGACCAGATAATAGCGCCGGAGCTTTTTCTCCAGCTGCCCGCCCCGCTTCCAGGCGGACATGGCGGCAAGGCCGATAATCAGCCCGCGCAGCGCGGGCGGGATCAGCCACAGGGGCGTGGTCACCGTGAACCCGTAGGAGAGCATCTGGTTCATCAACTCGCCCAGGACGGCCACCATGCAGGCGTCCGCGGGGCCGTACAGCAGGGCGCACACCACAATGGGCAGCGACGCGATGGAAATGCGCAGGTTGCCGGCCTTGATGGAGACGAACACGGTGAGGACCGTGTACAGCGCCACAAGCACGGCGTCGGTGGTTAAACGTTTGGTTTTGGACATAAAAATACCTCCTTCCCCGGACCATCCGGCAGGAAGGAAGCTGGGAGCTCATGCCGTATGGAAGCGGGATGCAAGGAGCCGACCGCAAGCCATTGGCTTTTCGTCCGCGCGGCAACTCCCCGTCCCCGCGGCACTTAACGCCGGTTCCTTTACTCTTCTGACGCTTTAACAGTAACACAGTTTTGCCCTGGAATCAAGGATAAAGCAAAATGAAAGCGGACAATTTGCCCGCTTTCATTTTGTGCGTTATTTACATACCGCTGGGTCTGGTGACCTGGTAATCCGCCCACTTGGGCACGGAGAGCGCGCCGGACAGATCGGCGGAATCCTTGTAGCTGTCCACGGTCACGACGAATTTGCCGCTGCCGCGCACCAGACGTTTTCCGTCGGCATCCTTGACGGTGACGGTCTTGCCGTCGGCGTCCACGATCTTGCCCTCACTGTACAGCGCGGAAAGCGTGCTGTTGCCTGTGACCACCCAGGTGGAATCCTCGCCGATGTACAAATCGCAATGGCCGCTGCCCTTGCTGTGGCCGGCTGCGGACTCGTCGTCCTTCACGCTGCCGGTGAGCTTGGAGCCGTCCGTCAGATAGAAATCGAGAGAACTGATGCTGTCCCAGATCACGTCGCCGGTCATCTCCTGGGCGGACGCGGTAAAGGTGCACTCCGCGCCGTTTTCGCCGGTCTGGCCCCAGAGGGAATTTCCGGTGCAGCGCAGGAAATACGGGCTGTCCTTCGCCTGCGTGAGCTTTACGCCGGACAGCAGGATGTCGCTCTGGGTGTTGGTGGTGAAGATCAGCCCGCCGCTCTTGCTCTCCAGTGTGCCGCCCACCATCTTATAGGTGCCGCGGCCATCCTCTGCCGTGCCGCTGCCGTCCTGGCAGACCAGAACCGTCCAGGCGGGCGCAGCGCCGTCGGCGGCCATGCTCCCGGTCAGCGCGGAATCGAAAATGTTCAGGCTGCCGCCGCCCAGCACCTTCGCCGCGCCGGAGGCGTTGGCGGTTACGGTGGCGCCGTTGACAGCCACACTGCCGGCGGAGACGACGGCGGGCGCTTCCGCGCCGTTGGTGGTATAAAGCCCGCCGCTGGCCACCAGCTTGCCGCCGCCCAGACCGCTCATCAGCGCCGGGGCTTTGGCTCCGTCGGTCTCGACGGTCATGTCGAAAACATAGAGCTTTCCGCCGCCGGTCACGCCCAGCCCCGGCGAGGAAGCCTGTTTGGTCGTGACGGAGGTATCCGCGGCGTAGATCTTGCCGCCGCTGTAGGAGAACAGGCCCGCCGCGCCGGCGGCGTCGGTGGTGACGGTGCTCTTGCGGATGTAGGACTTCCCTTCCGCCGTCAGCAGCGCCGCACCCACGCCGTAGTTCCGGGCCGCGGCCAGCGCCGCGTCGCCGGCGGTGTCGCTGTTTGCGCGGCTGACGGTGACGGAATCAAAGCCCACCTCGGCCCCGTCGTCCACGATCACCGCGTTTTCCTCCGCGGCGGTGGATTTGATGGTGTCGCCGGAGAGCTCGGTATCGGCGCTGTATTCGCTGGCCACCAGATACCTGACGCCCTGGCTGGTGATCATCCGGGGAATGCTGCGGATCACGATTTTTGTCAGCGCGCCGTCGGCGTCCAGGGTAAACTCCAGGATACCGCCCACGGCAACGTCGGTCGGCGCGGCGGCGGTGCCGTCCTCTTTAAAGAGCATGGTCTCGTCGTTGAGCTCCAGCGTGGCCACGGAGTTGCCCAGGGTAAAGGTCGCCACATCCGCCGTGACGCCTTTTTCGCCGGTATCCTCGGTCTCGGTCTCGGCGTCCTCCCCTGTTGGCGCCGCGGTCGTTTCCGGCGCCGCGGTGCTCTGCGCGGACTGCTGCGCCTTGAGCTGATCGGATTCGTCGGTGACCGTCGGCGCCACAGCCGTGACGCCCTCTGTGGGCGCGGGTGTCGCCGCCGCGTCTCCGGTGGGCGCCGGGGTGGCGGCGGCTGAAGCGGATGTATTATCAGCGCCCTGAGGCTCCGTAATGAAGCCCAGCGCCAAAGTAACGGTTTTCTCCTTGATGCCGGTAACCTGGCCGGCCAGGGTCGTCCCGGAAATACTGAGCTTGTTTTTGCTTCCGATAAAAGTGCAGCCCGACAGCAGCACTGTCAATGCCAGCGCCGCGCAGACTGCCTTGAACGTTCTCCCTTTCATCTGCTTTCCTCTTTCCGTTTGCCATAGTTCAGCCTACGCTGACGGAAAATAATTTTATGCTTTCTTTCGACAAAAATAAAGGCGTATTTGTGAATAATCCGTGACGGATGGGAAATGCAGAAAACTTGGGTCTTGCAAGGGGAAATATCCTGTGATATACTTTCAGCGCAGCAAAAAAAAATGCGGATGTAGTTCATCGGTAGAATGCCGGCTTCCCAAGCCTGAGAGGGGGGTTCGATTCCCCTCATCCGCTCCAAAAAGACCCGGAGCCCCTTAAAAGGGGCTCCGGGTCTTTTCATTTCCGGCGGCCGGGTTCCTCACCCGCTTTTACAGCAGCATCACGCCGGCCCGCTCGCACGTCCGCATGGTGTCCTCATCCCAGATGGAGGCCTGCACCTCGCCGATGTGGCACTTGCCCAGCAGCAGCATGGAGAGCCGCGACTGGCCGATGCCGCCGCCGATGGTCAGCGGCAGCTCGCCGTTCAGCAGCATTTTGTGATATGGCAGTTCCCGCCGGTCGTCGCAGCCGGACAAGGTCAGCTGCGCATCCAGCGTCTCGGGATCCACGCGGATGCCCATGGACGAAAGCTCAAAGGCGCACTCCAGCAGATCATCCCAGAACAGGATGTCGCCGTTGAGATTCCAGTCGTCATAATCGGGGGCGCGGCCGTCGTGGGGCCTGCCGGAACGCAGCGCCCCGCCGATGCCGATAATGAAGGCGGTGTGGTGGGTCTTGAGATAGGTGTGCTCCCGCTCTTTGGGCGTAAGCTCCGGCCAGGCGTCCTCAAGCTCCTGGGCGGTGATAAAGTTCACGTTCCGGTTGAGCCTGGGCAGCGCCTGGAGCTGGGGATAGATGGACCGCAGGGTATCCTGTGTGTCGCACACGGCCCTGACAATATCCATCACGGTGGATTTAAGATAGTCCAGGTTGCGGTTTTCCGGCAGGATGACCTTTTCCCAGTCCCACTGATCCACATAGACGGAGTGGAGATTGTCCAGCACATCCTCATCCCGGCGGATGGCGTTCATGTCCGTATAAAGGCCTTTTCCCGGGAAAAAGTCGTAGCGCTTCAGCGCCAGCCGCTTCCATTTTGCCAGCGACTGGACTACCTGCGCGGTGCCGCCGGCGTGGAGGATATCGAATTCCACGGGGCGCTCGTAGCCGTTGAGGTTGTCGTTGAGACCGGAGCTTTTCTCCACAAACAGCGGCGCGGACACGCGGTAGAGGTTCAGCAGCGCGGCCAGCCGGTCTTCAAAAAGGCGCTTCAAAAGGCTGATGCCCTTTTGCGTATCGTAAACGTTCAGCAGGCTGTGATAGTTTTCGGGAATGGTGACGTTCATTGTTTTGGCTCCTTATCGCCGGAAATGAGCTCGATGAGCTCTCCGTATATTTCCTCCGCGTGCAGGCGGAAGTTCTTTTCCATCTTTTTGGCCGCGCTCTCGTCCGGCACCAGCAGCCGCAGATCCACAATCTCGCCCTTACCATCCGACATTCCCAGCGTCACGATGCAGCCGCCGTCGGTCGGGCCGTGCTTCGCGGTGATCATGGCCATGCGGCGCAGCCGTTCCGCCACGGGGGCCAGGCTAAGCTCCGCCCTTACCCGTACGGAATACGGCAGGCTGGATTCCACGGACTGGGCGTTTCGCGCGCCCTTATCCGTGACGGCGTAGCCGTCGTCGCTCTCGGTGACATGGCCCGTGTGGGACAGATCCTCCAGGCAGTCGGAATAATCGAAGTAATCGATGCCTTCGTCGCAGTTCATCACCAGATCGCACAGCGTGGCGGCGTCCACCGTGCCAGGCAGGCGGCGCAAAATGAACAGGATAAGGATCTTTATATCGAGCTTCTCATGGATGAAACCATAGCGTTCCATTTTTGAGCCTCCATGAATATTATGATGTAATTATATCGCGTTTGCCCCGCCAAGTACAGAGAAATTTTGGCACAACCGGGGGCGGTGCGCATAGACTGTACTGAAGTTTGCTTCAAAATTCCATAAGGAGGTAAGAATATGGCAGACAGGGTCGTACCCGGCCCGGTGGAGAATTCGGCCTGCATCAAAGAGGCCGTATGCATTCACACGCGGAAGATCTTCGACAGCTGCCGTGATAAGGACTGCGTCGAAGACCTGAGAGTGTACCCGACGGTTTGTTCCCAGGTGTACATAGAAAGCGCGTTCAGCGTCCGTCCCCGCTCGGCGGAGCTGCTGTACGCACAGGTGAACGTGGAGGAGATCACCTTCAACCGCGGTTACTACACCGTTGACGTGACCTACTTCTATAAGATCAAGGGTGAGACCTTCCCCGCCGGCAACACCGTGACGGGCCTTGCGATCTTCGACAAGCGCGTGATGCTGTTCGGCAGCGAGGGCAGCGTGAAGACCTTCTCCTCCGATGGCCTGGGCGGCATTTTTGTCCCGGATATGCCCATTGGCGTGGTGGAGACCGTAGACCCCATCTGCCTGCATCTGAAGCTGGTGGACGCCGAGACGGTCAGCCCCTGCGAAGCGGAGGTCCGCGACATCCCGGAGCGCATCATCGGCGCCTTCGACGAAGCGCTGGTCTACAACGACACCCAGCGGCGGCTGTATGTGACCATCGGCCAGTTTTCCATCATCCGGCTGGAGCGGGATACTCAGCTGCTCATTCCCGCCTACGACTACTGCATGCCGGATAAGGAGTGCCAGGGCTCCTCGGAAGACGATCCTTGCACCCTGTTCTCCCGCATCCGCTTCCCGGTGGAGGAATTCTTCCCACCCAACAATCTCTGCTGCGACGAGTGCTACAAGGACCTGGTATAACAGAAAAATCCCGCCTGTCCGGCGGGATTTTTTGCCGCTCCGGCGGAAAACTCCGCGGGGCATTTCCGGAAAAGCGTTACAGCAGCAGCGTCTTGTCCTCGCCGATGCCGGCCAGGCCGTCCAGCAGATACTTGTTGCCGTCCTCATCCCGGACATAGCCGGAAATGTCGCCGAAGGCGATGTAGTAATCCACATTGACCAGCAGCGCATGGGTGATGGTGGAGGTCATATCCCGCGCGGAAAAGGCGACGTTGACCATGTCGTGCTCGTCCCGCACCGTCCACAGGGCCCTGCCGTTCGCCTGGGCGCTGAGTTCGCTCCGGGCGAAGATCACCGGCGGCAGCGGGCTGGAACGGCCCTCCAGCCAGAGGAGATTCTCGTTGTAGCGCTCCTGATCGACGCTCTGATTGCGGGTAAGGTTGACGGCGAGGAACTTTCCATCCTTTCGGCCCATGGCCGTGACCCAGTCGTAGTGGGCGTGCCGGGGATAATAGCCGCGGTGGTCGTCCACGATGGCCACAGTGTCCCCGTCGGAATGCAGCGTCTCGCCGTTGACGGTGATCCGGCCTGCCGCGTGGAAAAAGTCCTTCTGGGAATAGAGCGGCCGGTTGCTGCCGAAGGGGATGCTCACCACGCTGGGCAGCGAAATACGGCTGAGCGCAAATTCGTATTCCACACGGGCCCCGTCTTTGGCGGTATGACTGCCGGAAAGCTCGCAGCGGCCGTTGCCGAAATCGTTGACATAGCGGACGAAGCCGTCCTCCGTGCGGGCCTCGGCCACGCTGCCGTCGATCAGATTGGGCGCGATGCCGGTGTCCCGGCTGGGCAGATTTGTGCACCACTGGCAGGCCTTCCCGGTGCGCTTGTCGTAAAAGACGTTGATGGTGATGCCGAACAGGCCCATGTCGCACAGCGCGCACAGCAGCGTGCCCTCCTTCAGGCTCACCTCGGCGGCCTCCCACAGCGTCAGCCTGAAACGATTCAGCCGCTGGGGCGCCGCGGTGGGTTTGAGGGCGGCCAGCAGATCCATGCTCTCAAATTCGTTGGCAAAGGTACCGAACACGCTCTTGCCGTCCTCGCCCACCAGCCGCTTCGGCGTGGGCACAGGCCGCCGGGCCTGGGAAATAAATCTGCTGTATTCTCCCATCGGTCTCTCCTTTTCATCCGCCTATTTTTTTGCCGCGATGTCGTTTTTCCCCTTATAGATGCTGTCGGCCGGAATAACGCCGCGAACGCAGGACACGGGGTAGATGTTGGTATGCCGCCCGATCACCGTGCCCGGATTGAGCACGCTGTTGCAGCCGACCTCCACAAAATCGC
>DAOPXW010000078.1:6375-7452 GCA_035352555.1 Oscillospiraceae bacterium | reverse complement strand
CCCATGACCGGTTCACTGGCAATGTACGGCACCGCCACCACGAACTCCGCCAAGCTGGCCGTGAAGCAGATCAACGACGCCGGCGGCGTCAAGGTCGGCGACAAGACCTATACCCTCGCCCTTGACGCGAAGGACGATCAGGGCGACCCGACCGAAGCGCTCAACGCCTTTAACGGGCTCACCGCAGACGGCGTGCAGCTTGTTGTCGGCTCCGTGACCTCCGCCTGCACCGCCGCCATCACCAGCGCGGCGAACGCTGCCGGCGTGTGCCTGATCACCGGCTGCTCCACGGCCGACTCCATCACCACCACTTCGGATTACATCTTCCGCTCCTGCTTCAAGGATTCCTATCAGGGCTCCATCGCGGCCTATTACGCCTACAAAAACAACTATAAATCCGTCGGCGTAATCTACTGCGCGGCCGATACTTATTCCAAGGGCCTGTATGACGCCTTCACGGCCGCCTGCTCGGCTCACGGCATCACCGTGGCCGCCAAGCAGTCCACCGATACCATGGACGCCGTGGACTTCACCAACCAGGTTCAGGCCATGGTGGACGCGGGCGTAGACTACATCTTCTGCCCGTACTATTACAGCGCGGTCGGCCCCTATCTCGTGCCCCAGGCCCGCGCAGCCGGCTATAAAGGCGTAATCTTCGGCGCCGATGGCTTTGACGGCACCTGCGACGTGGTCTCCGCCGGCACCGAGAGCGCTTTCCACGACGTGCTGTTCTGCACCCACTATTCCAACGACAGCGACAGCGACAAGGTCAAGAGCTATGTTTCCGCCTACAAGGCCGCCTATGGCATAGACCCCAACGCGCTGGGCGCGCTGGTTTACGACGCCGTGTTTATGTACAAGCAGGCCATCGAGGGCGCAAAGTCCTTCGCGGCCAAGGATGTGCAGGCTTATCTTGCCGACACCTCCAACGTGTATGACTGTGTCACCGGCAAATTCTCGCTGGATAAGACCGGCACGCCTGAAAAGGGCGCCGTCATCAACAGCATCGAGGACAAGGACGGCAAGGTCGTCCAGACGCTCAAGGATACCATCAGCAGTCTCGACTGGTGATCCCTC
>DAOPXW010000078.1:0-6275 GCA_035352555.1 Oscillospiraceae bacterium | reverse complement strand
AAGAGGAGGGAAGAAGTATGGGCGCGTTTTTAACGGCGCTATTCACAGGGCTGCGGCTGGGCAGCGTCTATGCGCTGGTGGCTCTGGGTTATACCATGGTCTACGGCATCATCAAGCTCATCAACTTTGCCCACGGCGATTTTATCATGGTGGGCGCTTACGCTTTGTTTTTCACAGTGCCCGTGCTCAGGGCGGCGGGCGCGCCGGCCTGGCTGGCGGTCATCGCGGCGGTGCTGGTATGCGCCGCGGTAGGCATGGTCACGGAGCTTGCGGCTTATCGCCCCGTGCGTAAGACCGGCACCAACATGACGGCGCTGATCACCGCCATCGCGGTGAGCCTTATTTTGGAAAATCTGGCCCAGGCCATTCCGGCCATCGGGCCCAATCCCCGCACGGTGGCTTCCATCTTTGCCGCCGGCGGCATATCCCTGGCGGGGGCGACCCTCAGCTGGGCTACCATCATTACGATCGCGGTGAGCCTGGTCATCATGCTCATCCTGTACAGCTTCACCCAGAAGACCCGGCTGGGCCGGGCCATGCGGGCCGTGTCGGAGGATAAGCAGGCGGCCACGCTGATGGGCATCAACGTCAACTCCACCATCCTCATCACTTTCGCGATTGGCGCGGGGCTGGCGGGCGTGGCGGCGCTGATGTATGTGGCGCAGTACCCCGCGGCCACCAACGTCATGGGCGCCACGCTGGGCCTGTACGCCTTCGTGGCGGCGGTGCTGGGCGGCATCGGCTCCATCCCAGGGGCCATGCTGGGCGGCTTCGTCATCGGTCTGATCTATTCGTTTTCCTCGGCCTATATCAGCTCGTCTCTGGCCAGCACCTTCGTGTATCTCATCCTCATCGTGGTGCTGCTGATCAAGCCCGCGGGAATCCTGGGAAAGAACGTGGGTGAAAAGGTATGAAGACAAGAACTGCGAAAAAAACCGGCGGATATCTCCTCAATGCCGTTCTATCCGCCGCGGTAATAGCCGTCTCGGTCATGGCGCCGGATTTCGGGGCCACGGTGAAGGGCGTCACCATCGTGTGGCAGCTGTGCTATTTCATCATCCTTTCCTGCTCGCTCAATCTGGTCATCGGCTTTCTGGGCCAGCTGTCGCTGGGCCACTGCGGCTTCATGGCCGTGGGCGCGTATACGGCGGCCCTGATCTCGCTGGCGTTTCAGCGGGCAGGCTTCTACACAGACAAGGGTGGGGGCGCTTTCCTGCTGGTGCTGCTGATCTGCATCGTCGCCGCCGGCATCCTTGCCGCGCTGGTGGGTGTTCTGGTGGGCATCCCGGCCCTGCGCATGAAGGGCGACTATCTGGCCATCATCACCCTGGGCTTCGGCCTCATCATCGTGAATATCATCAACAACCTGCCCTTCTGCGGCATGGATGGCCTCTCCAAAGGCTCCGCGGCCTCGGCGCTGTACGCCAACGGCCTCGGCTTTGTGGCCGGCCAGCTCATCACCTGGCTGTGGCTGCCGGTGGCGCTGACCATCCTATCGGTAATCATGATGTATATGTTCGTCCGCTCCAAGTACGGCCGGGCCATCACCGCCATCCGGGACAACGAGATCGCCGCCGCGGCCTCGGGCGTCAACGTCTCCCATTTCAAGGTGCTGACCTTCGTGGTGGGCGCATTCTTCGCGGGCATCGCGGGCGCCATCTTCGCCATGTGCAGCAGCACGCTTTCCACGGCGTCCTTTAACTTTACCTCCAGCTCCATCCTCAATTCCACCTTCATTGTCGTCATGGTGGTCATCGGCGGCATGGGCTCGCTCACCGGCTCCTCCGTCGCGGCAGTCCTGCTGTATCTTCTGAACTACACCATCAAAAACGGCAAATGGGTCGCGGTGCTGCCGGTGTTTCTCAGGCAGCTGTTCGCTTACCCCATGCTTGTGTATTCCATCGTCATGGTCATCGTGATTATCTTCCGCCCCCACGGCATTTTCGGCACCTATGAATTCTCGCTTTACAATTCCTTGAAGCGCCTGTTTTCAAAGCGCAGAACCGCCGCCGCGGCAAAGGAGGTGACGGACAATGAGTAACGAGACCTCCCCGGTCCTTGAAGCGGAACATCTGGGCATCTCCTTCGGCGGTCTGAAAGCCGTCGGCGATTTCAATCTGGAGATCGCCCCGGGCGAGCTGGTCGGGCTCATCGGCCCCAACGGCGCGGGCAAAACCACCGTGTTTAACCTCCTCACCGGCGTGTATAAGCCGACGGAGGGCGAAATCCGCCTCTGCGGCAGGCTGATCAACGGCATGCGCACCCACGAAGTGGTCGCCGCCGGTATTGCCCGCACTTTCCAGAACATTCGTCTTTTCAGCCAGATGTCGGTCATCGACAACGTGAAGGTGGCCTTTACCAAGGATATCAACTACGGTTTGGGCGCGTCGGTATTCCGCACGCCGAGGTTCTGGAAAACGGAACGGGCCATCGACGGCCGGGCCATGGAACTTCTGGGCATCTTCGGTCTGGCGGACAAGGCCGACGCTCTGGCCTCCGCCCTGCCCTACGGCCAGCAGCGCAAGCTGGAGATCGCCCGGGCGCTGGCAACGGACATGAAGCTTCTGCTGCTGGACGAACCGGCGGCGGGCATGAACCCCACCGAAACGGCGGAGCTTCTGGCGTGCATCAACATCATCCGCGACCGCTTCGGCATTGCGATTCTCCTTATCGAGCATGATATGAGCCTTGTTATGAACGTGTGTCAGCGCATCCAGGTTATCAACTTCGGCCAGACTATCGCCGCGGGGCTTCCGGAGGAGATCGCCGTGAATCCCGAGGTCATCAAGGCCTATCTGGGCAGTTGAAAAGGAGTAGTGTCATGCTGAAAGTATCCGATCTCAATGTCAATTACGGCGCGGTACACGCGCTGAAGGGCGTGTCGCTGGAAGTGGCGGACGGCGAGCTGGTCACCCTTATCGGCGCCAACGGCGCGGGCAAGACCACCACGCTGCACGCCATCTCCGGCCTGCTCAGCGTAGCCTCCGGCGCCATCACACTGGACGGCGCCGACCTGCGCCGCACCGCCGCGGGCAAGATCATCGGCAAGGGACTGGCCCACGTGCCGGAGGGGCGGCACGTCTTTTCCCAAATGACCGTACTGGAAAACCTCTATATGGGGGCCTATTCCGTCAAGGATAAATCGGCCGTCCAAAAAAATGTGGACATGGTCTACAGCCACTTTCCCCGGCTGAAGGAACGCGCCGGCCAGCTGGCGGGCACGCTCTCCGGCGGCGAGCAGCAGATGCTGGCCACGGGCCGGGCGCTGATGACCAACCCCACCATGCTGCTGATGGACGAGCCCTCCATGGGCCTGTCGCCCATTCTGGTGGGCGAGATCTTCAGCATCATCACGCAGCTCCACGACGACGGCATCACCATTCTGCTGGTGGAGCAGAACGCCAAAATGGCGCTGGGCGTGGCCGATCGGGCCTACGTTCTGGAAACCGGCGTCATTACCATGTCCGGCTCCGCCGGCGCGCTGGCAAAAGACGAGCGCATTCGAAAAGCATATCTCGGCGCGTGATCTCTCCTCGGGCAACGCTCCCGCCGCGCCCGTCACCCGCCGCAAGATAGAACAAGGCATCCCCCATGAGATCCATGGGGGATGCCTTGCTTTTTGGGGGGTAGGGGAAAATTATTGAAGACGGCCTCAGGCCGGTTCTTCCATGTCCACGCTGGCCCGCTCGGTGCTGCCCGCGAAGCCCAAAACCTCGCCGGTGTCCACATCCACATAGCTGCACCAGCCCATGCCGCACCTGCGGTAACTGGCGGCCTCGTAGCGGATGTAGCGGAAATCCACCCTGCACAGGCTGCCGGTGAGCTCCACGCGGTCCACGATCACGGCGTCCATATCGAAGCCGGCGTAATCCACGGCGGCCTGGATGGCGGCGGCCTTGGCGGCCTCGCGCCGGGCGTTGGCGCTCTCGTTCAGGGTATCGCCTCTATAAAAAATGCGGATATTGTTCTTCATGACAGTTCCTCCTTATAAATAGGTGTTATTGTTTTGTTTGTATGTTATTGTGTTTGTGGATAAGTTCATTTCCTTTTGTCTGGTATCACTTTACCGGCTCCGGTTAAACCCACAATAAAGAAAGGGTAAACAAAATTTAAAATCCTGCCGCCTCACAGTTTATATTTTGTTTAACCATTTTCCAACCGCGCCCTGTATATTTATATGTAAGAAGCTGACAGAAAGGGGGCTTGACCCCATGACGATCAAAAAACGCCTGGCCCGCGCCAATGTGGTGATGATCCTGGCGCCGGTGCTGGTGGCCTTTCTTGTGGTGATCGGCGGTCTGGGTCTGTTCATCTACCTCACGGAGACCGTCTATCTGCCCAAGCTGGGTCTGACTCTGGAAGAGCTGCATTTCGTCGCCGATCAGTTTGAAGGCACCTTCGCCGATTTTGGTCTCGCGCTGTGGGTGCTGATGGGCATTCTCACGGTCACGGTGGCGGTGAGCGTGTACATCGCGGACAAATACCTCACCCGCCACATCACCCGTCACATCACCGAACCCATGGACAAGCTGGTGGCCGGGATCGAGCGTATCAGCGAGGGTGATCTGGACACCCCCATTATTCATACGGAGCCGGACGAATTTCTGCCCGCCTGCGCGGCGGTGAACCTCATGGCCGACCATCTCCGGGATTCCATGGAGCGCACCCAGGAGGAGCAGCAGCGGCGGCGGGAAATGTTCGCGGGCATCTCCCACGATCTGAAAAGCCCGCTCACGTCCATCCGGGCCTATACGGAGGTCCTGATGGAGGACGCCGTAAAGACCCCCGAGGCCCGGCAGAAGTATCTGCGCATCATTCGCGACAAGGAAGCCGAGATCGAGACCATGGTGGAGCAGCTGTTCGCCTTCTCCAAGATGGAGATGGCCGAATACCCGCTGCATCCCCAGCGGGTGGAGCTGCGGGCGGAGATCGGCCGCATCGTCAAGGAGACCGCGCCGCAGAGTCTCTCCGTCTCGCTGGCCGGACTGGGCGGCGAGGCTGTGGAGGCGGACCGGGCGCTGTTGGAGCGCATCGTCCTGAACATTCTGGAAAACAGCCGCAAATACCGCGTGGGCCCCACGGCCCATGTGGATATCTCCTCCCGCACGGCGGGGGAAGCGGTGGAGCTCCGCTTTGACGACGACGGCCCCGGCGTGGACGCGGAAAAGCTGGGCAAGCTGTTCGACGCGTTTTACCGCGCCGATCCCGCCCGCAAAAATCCCTCCGGCGGCAGCGGACTGGGCCTGTCCATCGTCCGCGGGGCGGCGGAGCGCATGGGCGGAAAGGTCTGGGCGGAGAACGGAAGACTGGGCGGGCTGGCCGTGGTGCTGACCCTGCCGGCGGCGAAAGGAGAAGCGGATGGGCAAGATTCTGATTATTGAGGACGATCCCGCCATCGCGGACATCGAGCGGGATTATCTGGAGCTCAGCGGCTTTGACGCCGTGGTGGCCGCCGATGGCGAGACCGGTCTGGCCCTGGCGCTGGAAGGCGGGATTGATCTGGTGCTGCTGGATCTGATGCTGCCGGGGCTGGACGGTTTTTCCGTCTGCCGCCGCCTGCGGGAGGCCTCGGACATCCCCATCCTGCTGGTCACGGCCCGGTCGGAGGATGTGGACAAGATCCGCGGGCTGGGCTACGGCGCGGACGACTATGTGGAAAAGCCCTTCTCCCCCAGTGTGCTGGTGGCGCGGGTCAAGGCCAATCTGGCCCAGTACAAGCGGCTGAAGGCCGCGGAAGCGCCCCCGGCCGGCGAGGTAACCGCCGGCACGCTGCGCATCGACACCGACGCCCGCCGCGTGTTCGACGGGGACGAGGAGCTCCAGCTGAAAAACAAGGAATACGAACTGCTGCTGTTTCTGGCGCGCCACCCCAATCAGGTGTTCTCCCGGGAAGATCTTTACGAGCTGATCTGGGGGCTGGAATCCATGGGCGACAACGTGACCGTGGCGGTACACGTCAACCGCCTGCGCGAGAAGATCGAGGCCGACCCCTCCAACCCCCAGCACATCCAGACGGTGTGGGGCGCGGGGTACCGCTTCAAGCCCTGAAAATATTTTAACAATCGTTTAACTTTTCTTTATCGGCTGTTTATTCCGGCCCCTTATTCTGAGCCTGGAAGGATTAGCCGGCAAGGAGGGTCAGAAAGATGAGAGACCGGATTCTTGGCAGAGACTATAAACGCACCTTTGTTCTCATTCTCCTTTCCGCATTGGTTCTGGGTGCCGCCGCCGGCATCTCCATTCCGGTAAGCCTGCGGGTCCAGATCAGCGAAAAA
>DAOPXW010000077.1:0-7758 GCA_035352555.1 Oscillospiraceae bacterium | reverse complement strand
TGCTTATTTTAGCATAAGCTTCTTACATTGTTTAATTTACAAGGTACACACTTTTCCTCGCCCCTCTCGGGGAGAGCTTGCTTAATATAACACTTTTTCGGGGACCTTGTCAACACTTTTGTGACGCTTTTTTCATCTTTTTTTTGCCGAAAATACATCATTCAAAATATTGTGTTACTTTTCCTCCCCGGCACAAAATAAGCGCCGCGGAGGTCCTTTTCAGGGTCTCCGCGGGCGATCGTAGGACTCCAGGATCAGCCGGGCCGTCTCCGTCATGGTGAGACCGTTGTCCATGCTGCGGCGCTGGAGGTACCGGTGGGCGGCGGGCTCATTGAAGCCCCGCTTTTCCATGAGCAGCACCTTGGCCCGGTCCACCAGCGTCTGTTCCTCGGCGCTGCGTTTGGGCAAGGCGTTCAGGACGCGCTTTTCATCCAGCCGAATGAGTTTTTCTGTTTTCTCCACCAGCTCCACCGCGCTGGCCGGCAGCGGCAGACGGAGCATCTCCTCGCTCTGGCACAAGTCGAGGTACTGGGGTTTGGCCGCCACCAGCAGCGAGGCGACGTCCCGCACATTATCGTACAGCTCGTTGGCGCTCATGTCCGGCAGCAGGAACGGGCAGACGATCACGCCGCCGCCCATGCTCTTTACCGTGCGGATGGCCTCGGCCCCGGTGCGGCAGCGGTCACGGATGGGGATGCCACCGCGATCCAGCGCGGCGCAGACGGCGGCCGCCAGACGCTCGTTTTCAATGGCTACCACCGTGCGTATCATGCGCCCGCCTCCTTCCCGGTGGATTCAAGCTCAGAACAGGGTCATGTATTTGCCGATCTCCCAATCGGTGACCTGGCGGGAATACTCGTTCCATTCCCCGAGCTTGCCGGTGACATAGCGGGGCAGAACGTGCTCGCCCAGGGTATCGCACATGAGCTTGTCGGCGCACAGAGCGTCCACCGCCTCGCCCAGATTGCCGGGCAGGTTGTCGATGCCGTGGGTAACACAGGCGTCTTCGTCCATGGCGAAGATGTTCTCGGTGATTTCCGCGGGCGGCGTGAGGCCCTTTTCGATGCCGTCGAGACCGGCGGCCAGGCACAGCGCCAGCGCCAGATACGGGTTGCAGGTGGGATCGGGGCAGCGCAGCTCCACCCGGGTGGACTGGCCGCGGGCGGCCGGGATGCGGATGAGCGCGGAGCGGTTGGAGGCCGACCAGGCCAGATAGCAGGGCGCCTCATAGCCGGGCACCAGCCGCTTGTAGGAGTTCACCAGCGGATTGGTGACGGCGGCCATGCCCTTGACATGGGCAAGCAGGCCGGCGATGAAGCTGTAGGCCTCCCCGGACAGGCCCAGCGAGCCGCTGGGGTCGGCAAAAAGGTTCTTGCCGTCCTTGAACAGCGACATATTGGTGTGCATACCGGAGCCGTTGATGCCGAACACGGGCTTGGGCATGAAGGTGGCGTGGAGGCCGTTTTTCTGGGCGATGGTCTTGACGGTCATCTTGAAGGTCATGATGTTGTCGGCGGTAGTGAGGGCGTCGGCATACTTGAAGTCGATCTCGTGCTGGCCGGCGGCCACCTCGTGGTGGCTGGCCTCGATCTCGAAGCCCATGTCCTCCAGCGCCAGGCAGATCTCCCGGCGGGTGGCCTCGCCGTGGTCGATGGGGCTGAGATCGAAATAGCCGGCCTCGTCGCCCGTCTTGGTGGTGGGGCGGCCGGCCTCGTCGGTCTCGAAGAAGAAGAATTCGCACTCGGGGCCTACATTAAAGGTGTAGCCCATTTTGGCCGCGCGGTCAAGGGCGATTTTCAGCACATGACGCGGGTCGCCGATGAAAGGTGTGCCGTCGGGATTGTACACATCGCAGATGAAGCGGGCCACGCCGCCGCTCTGGGGCCGCCAGGGCAGGAGCGTGAAGGAATCCAGATCAGGTCTGAGATACTGATCGGATTCGTGGATGCGGGTGAAGCCTTCGATGGAGCTGCCGTCGATCATGATCTGGTTGTTCAGCGCCTTTTCCAGCTGGGAGGCCGTGATTGCCACGTTTTTCAGCTGACCGAAAATATCGGTGAACTGCATACGGATAAATTCCACGTCCTCTTCCTTGACCAGACGGATAATGTCTTCCTTACTGTACTTGCTCATACCCGTTCTCCTTTCGGCTGATAAAATAAAAAAGCAGGGCGTTTCGGTAAAATACCGGAACACCCTTGCCCCTGTAATAGGAAAATTATATGTCAGGTTATACAGATTGTCAAGAATGGAGTTTTAATTTTGTGAAAGTTGTTCAGGTGACAGGGTTCTCCAGCACCCCAATGCCGTCTATTTCACAGCGAATCACATCCCCGGCATGGAGATAGCCGCTGGTCTGCATCCCCAATGCCACGCCGCTGGGCGTGCCGGTGGAAATGATGGTGCCCGCCTGCAGGGTCATGCCCCGGGAGAGCTCCTCAATAATATAGGGGATGTCGAAGATCATGTTGCCGGTGCTGCCGTCCTGCCGCTTTTCACCGTTGACGTAGCAGCGGATGCCCAGCTTCGGCGGTCCGGGCAGCTCGTCCGCCGTGACGATCCACGGGCCGATGGGGGTAAAGCCGTCCAGGCTTTTGCCGAAATACCACTGGCCATGCTTGGTCTGAAGATTGCGGGCGGAGACGTCGTTGAGGATGGTGTAGCCCAGAATATATCGCTCCGCGTCGGCGGCGGCGACATTTTTGGCGTCCCTGCCGATGACCACGGCCAGCTCGGCCTCGTAATCCAGCCTGTCGCAGATGTCAAAATGCCCGTTGATCGGCGCGCCGGGGGCCACGGCGGCATCCACGCGCTTGGAGAAATAGACGGCCTCGCCGCGCTGCTGGTCGTACTTCTCGTCGGCCTTGGCGGCCTCCGCCGCGTGCTCGCGGTAGTTGAGGCCCAGGCAGATCACATCCCGCTCGGGGTCGGGGATGGGGGCCAGCAGACGCGCCGCGGACAGCGGCACGCCGGTCCTGCCCGCCGCAAGCGCCGGAAGAGCGGCCAGCTTCTCCCCGTCCAGCTCACGGATAAAGTCGTTCATGGTCCGGGCCCTGAAGCCCAGCTCGGCGGCGGGACAGATCGTCTCTCCCGCGGGGAGCAGCACGCCCACCCGGGTCTCGCCCTGAAATTCGTATGTAACAAGACGCATGGTTCTTTTCTCCGTTTCTATCTGATGAGGTTGAGGCCGCCGAAGAACGGGATGGGCCGCATCCTGCCGTTGGCGGCGTTGAGGACGCCGGACAGGAAGGCCGCCAGCGCCAGAATGCCGCCCACCAAACCCACCAGCCAGCCGATGACGGGGATGGAATAGCACAGATTAATGACGATCTCCGCGATGAACAGGGACAGGCCCTGGTTGGCGTGGTAGCGGATGAAGGCCGAATTTTTGCGGGTGAGCAGCGGAAAGAGAAACAGCGGGCCGATATAGCACAGGATGCCCAGGCCGCGATTGCGGAGGGCGTCCTCCGCAATGGGATCGTAGCCGTAGCTCTGCCCCCGGGGGCCGGGATCGTCGTCGACGACGGTGCCGGTGTAGCTCTGCCGCTCCTCCTGATGGGGCGGCTCGGGCCGGGCCTGGGTCTGGGCCGCGGCGGCGCCAAAGCCGCTCTGGGTCTTTTCTTTTTTTTCGGAGGGGTCATAGCCGCAGGCGACGCATTTGGTGGCGCCGTCCGGGATGTAGGCCCCGCAGTTTGGACAATAATTCATGGTTTCCTCCTGGGGCTCGGGCTTTTGTGATGAACCGATTATACCCCAGGAGTCGCCTGTTTGCAACAATTTACGCGCAGAATCTGTGGTCGCCGATGACCACGATCAGCGGGCGCGACCAGATCCATTTGCTGGTGGCCTTGGCCGGATTGAAATAATAGATCGCCCCGCCGCAGGGATCGGAGCCGGCCAGCGCCTCCTTGGCGGCGCGGTAGGCGCTGTCGGAGATGGGCTCCCAGAACTGGCCGTCGTCGATGCAGGAGAAGGCCCCGGACTGGTAGATCACGCCGGCGATGGTGTTGGGAAACGAGGGGTGCGCCACCCGGTTCAGCACCACCGCGCCCACCGCCACCTGCCCGATATAGGGCTCGCCCCGGGCCTCCGCGGAGATGAGCCGGGCCAGCAGCTCCGTGTCCCCCGACACGGCGCCGGACGTGGAGGCGTCGTACAGGCCCAGGGCCGCCAGCGTTTTTTCTCCCGCCTGCCCATCCGCGGTGAGACCGTTTTTGGACTGAAAATACTTCACGGCCTTTTCCGTGGCGGAGCCGTACACGCCGTCCACCGCGCCGGAATAGTAGCCCCAGTTTTTCAGCCGGGTCTGGATCTGGGTGACCATGTCACCGGACGAGCCTTTTTTATAGAGCCCGGCCCCGGCGTTCTGGGCCAGGGCAATGATGAGGATGTTTACGGCGAAGACCACGGCCAGCGCCAAAATCAGCTTGCGTCTTTTCACGGACATAACAAAACGCTCCTTCACAGATTATCATGGATAGTCTGTGAAGGAGCGGGGCAAGTTATGCCTTTTTTACACGGCTTCCCGGGTGCGGGAGGCGATTTCGCCGGTAATGCGCGCGAGGAAATCGGCCACGGACATGGCGCCCATGTCGCCGCCGGAGCGGGTGCGGACGGACACGTTGCCCGCCTCGGCCTCCTTGTCGCCGATGACCAGCATATAGGGAATCTTCTGGCTCTGGGCCTCGCGGATCTTGTAGCCGATCTTCTCGTTGCGCAGATCGGTCTCCGCCCGGACGCCCGCGGCCTCAAGTTTTTTCTGCAGTTCCCTGGAATACTCGGCGGAGCGGTCGGTGATGGGCAGGATTTTAACCTGCACCGGGCTGAGCCACACCGGGAACGCGCCGGCGAAATGCTCGGTGATGATGCCGATGAACCGCTCGATGGAGCCGAACACCACGCGGTGGATCATCACTGGGCAGTGCTTTTCGCCGTCCGCGCCCACATATTCCAGATCGAAGCGGCCGGGCAGCTGGAAGTCCAGCTGGATGGTGCCGCACTGCCAGGTGCGGCCCAGGCAGTCCTGAATGTGGAAGTCCAGCTTCGGGCCGTAGAAGGCGCCGTCGCCCTCGTTGATCACATAGCTCTGCCCGATGCTGGTAATGGCGTCCGCCAGCGCGGCGGTGGCCACGTCCCAGTCCGCCTTTTCGCCGATGTGATCCTCCGGCATGGTGGAAAGCTCGATCTTGTACGGCAGGCCGAACAGGCTGTAAACTTCGTCGAAAAGCTGCGCGATGCGCACGACCTCGTTCTGGATCTGGTCGTTGGCCAGCAGGATATGGGCGTCGTCCTGGGTGAAGCAGCGCACGCGGAACATCCCGTGGAGCGCGCCGGAGAGCTCGTGGCGGTGCACCAGACCCAGCTCGCCGTAGCGCAGCGGCAGGTCGCGGTAGGAGTGGGGCTCCAGCTCGTACACAAGGATGCTGCCGGGGCAGTTCATGGGCTTGATGGCAAAATCCTCGCCGTCGATGACGGTGGTGTACATATTCTCCTTGTAGTGCTCCCAGTGGCCGGAGGTTTCCCACAGGGTGCGTTTCATAATCTGGGGCGTGGAAATTTCCACATAGTCCCATTTTTTATGGACCTCGCGCCAGTAGTCGATAAGGGTGTTTTTCAGCACCATGCCCTTGGGCAGGTAGAACGGGAAGCCGGGGGCCTCGTCCCGGAAGGCGAACAGGCCCAGCTCGCGGCCCAGCTTGCGGTGGTCGCGGCGCTTGGCTTCCTCGATGCGGGCCAGATACTCGTCCAGCTCCTCCTTCTTTGGGAAAGCGATGCCGTAGATGCGCTGCAGGGTCTCGCGGTTGGAGTCGCCCCGCCAGTAGGCGGCGTTGCAGGTCAAAAGCTTGATGGCGTTGCCCTTGACCCGGCCGGTGGAATCCAGATGCGGGCCGGCGCAGAGATCGGTGAACTCGCCCTGCTTATAGAAGCTGATGGCGGCATCCGCCGGCAGGTCGTTAATGAGCTCGATCTTGAAGGGTTCGTCCTTCATGAACTCCAGCGCCTCGGCTCTTGGCAGCTCAAAGCGCTCAATCTTGAGCTTTTCCTTGCAGATTTTGCGCATCTCCTCCTCGATCTTCGCCATGTGGTCGGGGGTGAAGGCGAAAGGGGCGTACAGGTCGTAATACCAGCCTTCGTCGATGGAGGGGCCGATGGTGAGCTTCACCTCCGGCCAAAGGCGCTTGATGGCCTGGGCCATGATGTGGGAGCAGGTATGCCAATAAGTCTTTTTGTACTCGGGGTTTTCAAAAGTATACTTTTCGTCTTCTTCCATGCTTTCATACCTCTTATCTTAAATTTTACTTATTCATAAAAAAACACCCATGACGCCGCATATGGCGTCAAGGGTGCTGCAAAAACACGGTTCCACCTTGAACTTTCACTTGAAATGCTTAACGCGCATGAAACGCGCGCGCTTACTGTAATTTTCTGCGCGCAAACTCGGGAGCGGTGGCGCATCCTCCTCCCCACGGCGCGGCTTGCAGCCTGTGACCGCGCTCTCTGTGCCGGGGCGGCGGAGCCCTTCTCCGTCATCGTCTTTAACGCCGTTATCGTAGCACTATTATGCCCTGCTGTCAAGAAATTACGCCGCTTTCGGCGTTTTTGCGCTGTTTGCGGAAGCGCAGGCCGTGGAGTATCAGCAAAACGACGAACACGCTGCTGGCATAGCCGAACACGGGGTACACCGTGCCGATGAGCCCGCCGAAGCCGGCGAGGCTGCCCGCGAACATCAGCGCGCCGTAGACGCCGAGGAGGGCCGGGCGGCGCGCCGCCAGCTTTTCCGATTTCGCGCACACAAAGTCGACAAAGGTCACGGCGGACGAGAGCGCCGTGCCGAACATGGCCAGCAGCAGCAGGGCCCCGTAGCCGTAACCCAGCGCGGGGTGAATGGCGCTGGCCAGCGCCAGCATGGGCAGCTGGGCCGAAAGGGCCTCCGGCGCGGCGCACAGCGCGGCCAGCACGCTCAGCGCGATAAGCAGCAGCACCAGCGCGCCCAGCGCGGTGCCGAGAAACGTGGTCTTTTTGTCCGGGATAAATCTGGCGAAGGGAGTGAGAATGGCAAAGCTGCCGAACACATTGTAGCAGGCGAAGGTCACCGCGCCCACGAACCACACCGGCATCATGGGATTGCCGCCCGCATGGGTTGCAGCGGGCAGCGCGGAAACGCCGTTTTGGCAGAGACTGACCGCGCCGAAGGCCACGGAGGCCGCCGCCAGCACGGGCACGGTGAAGGAAAAGGCCGACACGATGCCCCGCAGGCCCGCCATGGCCATGACCGACACGGTGAGGGCGAAGACCGCGCAGCCGATCCAGGCGGGGACGGCGAACAGCTGCCGGAGCAGCGCGCCTACCCCCGCGGACATGATGGTGCCGACACCGAACAGGAACACCAGCTCCAGCCCCGCCATCAGCCACCGCAGCGCTTTGATATCCCAGCCCACCACCAGCCGGTCCACCTGGTCGATGCCGGTGTCCTGGGCCAGCCTGAGCAGCAGCGCGGCCATGCCGAACAGCAGCGCGGCGGCCAGGACGACGCCGAAAAAACCGCCCTTGCCGAACACGCCGAAAAATTGCCACAGCTCCTGCCCGGAGACGTAGCCCGCGCCCAGAAAGCAGCCCGCGAAGGTCAGCGCCAGTTTGATGGGGGTGAGTTTTTTCATAAAACACCTGAAAAAGCAGAATGAAATAATTATAACACCGGGGGATAAAAGTTCAAGGATAAACGCGCAAAAGGACGTCCCGGATTTTCCGGGGCGTCCT
>DAOPXW010000076.1:0-7925 GCA_035352555.1 Oscillospiraceae bacterium | reverse complement strand
GGGCGCGCTGGGCGCCGCCGAGTATGCCCGCCAGAAGGGCATGGCGAAGAAGTAATTCGCAGATAACGGAATCCAAAAAGAGGCCGCCCTTTGGGCGGTCTCTTTTTATGCTGTTTGCGAAGAAATGCAGGCAGATTATTCCGCCATGATCTTGGCTTTTTTCATGCCCTTGTTCAGCAGATTGATCAGCGGCTTGGCCAAGAGCCTGCCGCCAAAAGCGATCGGCAGGAAGATGGGGATATACAGCAGCAGCGTCAGCAGACAGTTGCGGTAGGTGTGGTCGTACATACCGCCGATGACCTCGCGCAGCGCGTTCATGCCGTATTTGAAAGGCATATAGCGATACAGGTCCTGAAAGATCTGAGGCAGTACCTCCACGGGGTAGGTGCCGCCGGAGCCGCCCACCTGAATACACATCATGATGACGGAGATGGCCAGACCGGCCGCGCCGAAGGCATAGACCAGGCAGTAGTTGATGAAGGTGATGCAGAAGTCCGCGACGAACAGCGCCAGCAGATACAGCAGGGGATGGTAACACTGCACCCCCAGGTAGTAGAGGTTGCCCAGACCGGTGACCATGGCGGTGAGCTGGCCGATGGCGAAGATCAGAAAATAGCGGCCCCAGAAGCCCTCCCACTTGGTGAGTACCGGGAGATCCCGGGACGGCTTGATCTCCGTTTTCATAATGACCACGTTGAACAGACCGCCGACCCACAGGGTCAGGATGGTGTAGAACGGGGATGCGGCGGAGCCGTAGTCCTTGATGGCGAACAGCTGCACCGTTTCCAGATTGACGGGGGAGGAGAGATATTTCACCAGCGCGCCGCTGTCCAGTTTCAGCGCGTTCATCAGCATTTCATAGTTGGGGCTGTTGCGGAAATCATTGATGGCGTTGCTGAGGTTATTCGCAATGGTCAGCAGATCATTGAGATTCTCCCGGGTGCCGTACATGCTGCCGATGGTCTGGCCCAGCGCGTTGGAATAGGAGCTGAGCACGCCCTGCATCCCGGTCAGGTTGCCGTCGGCCATGCCGGTCAGGGCCTGGAGATTGGTGACGGTGTCCTGCAGATCGGAAATAGCGCTGACCAGATTGGTGCCGATCTGGGAATTCTGAATGAGCTTGTCGTAGTTACCGACGCTGCTGATGATCTGCAGGCGCGTATCGCGGTAGAGCGCGTTGAGCGCGTCGTATTCCTGCTGAGTCAGGGTGTTGGTAGGCGTGGTGCCGTTGACCGCGTTGATGGCGTTGTTGAGATTGTTCACCGTCTGTGTGGGATTGGTGATGCCCAGCGCCGAATTGATGGAATTCAGATCGTAGAAGGTGGTGCCCACGGTGCTGTCCAGCTGATCCAGATTCTTTTTCAGCTGGGCCTCGCCGTTCTTGATGGCGTCGTCCATGTAGACGACGTCCTCTTTCCCGGTCTTGAGCCTGTCCTGCGTGTTGGACAGGGAGGTCTGCGCGGAATCCAGCATATTGCTGACCTTGGGCAGCGCGGAGTTGGTGGCGTTAAGCATGGACTGGGCGGACTGCGACACGGAGATCAGCGAATCGGTGATGGCGATGGCGGAGCGGAGATTGGATTCGATATTGTCCAGCCCGCCGGTGAAATTGTCCAGCACATCGTCCACCGTGACGCCGGAATTGCTGATAACGCTGCCGATGTTGGCCAGCTTCTCCGCCAGCGTGGTGATGAAGGTGGAGTTTACGGTCTCCTGCACGGCGGTCTTGGCCTTTCCGGTGATTTTGGGCGCGATGATATTTTTCTTGTCGTTTTCGTAATAGATGATGGCGGGCTTGCTGTATTCCCCGTGCATGAAGCCCATCAAGTCCTCGGTAAAGTTCTCCGGCACCACCAGCGCGGCGTAGTATTTGCCGCTGTAGACGCCCTCCAGCGCGGTATCCTTATCCGCCGGGAACTGCCAGCCGATTGTGGTGTTGGAATGCAGGCCTTCCACCACGGAATCGCCTATGTTGAGGTTCAGACCCAGCATATTCACGCCGACATCCTCGGTGACCACGGCGATCTTGATATTGCTGGTGGATGCGGAGCCGTAGGGGTCCCAGTTGGAGATGATGTTGAACCAGGAATACAGGCAGGGAAGCAGCGCCAGACCCATGATAAAGATGAATCCGACGACGCTGCGCCCGATCCGCTTCGAGTCGGAGCGGATCACAGCGCCGATATTGTACATTGTCTTGCGAATTCGTCTCATGCTTTCCAGCCTGTTTTCCCGGGGGGATCAAAGCTCCCCGTCTTGATAAGTGTCGTCTGAGAGGTCGCCCAGCGTGTCTGGGCCCTCGGCGCCGCCGTCATAATCGCCCAGATCGGAAAAATCTGCCTCATAATCGGCGTCTTGTTCACTTTTGTGGAATTCAGAAAGAATATCGTCCACCGTGATGCCGGCGGGCAGAGTGTCGTCATTGCCGTCCGGCAGCGCGCTGTCGTCCTCCGAGGAAAGGGAGAGAGAGGAGTAATCGTCATCCCAGGAGAAAAGGACTGCCTGGCCGTCGGCGCCGCCGTCCAGTTCCGGATCGGACTGCAGATGGGGTGCTTGGACGGGGGCGGCGGGTACGGGCGCAGGTACCGCGACGGGTTCCGATTCCGGCGGAAACGCCGCTTCGTCGTCCTCCAGGTCCGCCGGCGGTTCCGGCAGACGGTTTGCAGCGCCCGCGGCGGGTTCCGCTGCCGTCAGAACGGTGTCCTCATCCCATACCAGCGTGTCGATGCCGTCGACGCCGTCGTCCAGCACGGCGATGGGCATCTCATCCTTCGCGGGCGTGGAAACGCCGAATTCCGCGTCAAAGTCCTCCATGGTGTAGGAATCCGCGCCGGGGAGGAAGTCCTCGTCCTCCGAAAGACCCGAAACCGGGGCGTAATCATATTCCTCGTCGTCGTGGCCGAGGGCATCCTCGTCGCCGAAGGCCTCGATATCCGCGTTATCCGTGTATAGCGGCAGCACATCCTCGTGATACTCGGACTCGTCGCCGGCCGTTTTTGCTTCAAAGCCGAAGCGGAACGGGAGACGGCTCTCCTCGCGCATCAGCAGGTCGTGCATGGCGTTGCGGTTGGATTCGATGCTCTCCAGCACCAGACTGGTGGCCTCCTCGCCCTCGCGGTCGGTGGCCTTGTTGATGCGGCCCTGCAGTTGATAGTCGGAATATTCGATGCGCACCAGATAGAAGGAAATGATGAACATGGAGACGATCCAGAGAATGAGGAAAATCGTCTTGGAGCTGCCGGTGAAGAAAAGGAGAATGAGGAAGATGGTCGGGACGATCAGCAGACTGCGGAATCCGACGCGCAGCTTTACCAGATTGTCCTTGTGCATCAATTCCATTTCCTGGATCAGATTGCGGTACAGCTCTTCATAGTGGAGCTGATTGTTGCTTTCGGCGTGTTCGTCCAAGCCGCCTCACCTCCTTTCGTCGTTTCAAAAATGATTATTTGAGGAGCTCGGTATCTTCCATTTTGTCCTCAATGTACTTTGTAAGGCCAACAAAGGGCTTGCGGATGACAAGGCCGATAAACAGGCCCGCGGCCACAAAGATCATCAGATCCAGACAGTATTTCAGAAGATCAAGGCGGTACAGGCCGGCGATGCATTCGCGCATGGCGTTGATGGCGTAGGGGAAGGGGAAGAACACATAGGCCTTCTGGAAAAATTCCGGCAGCAGCTCGATGGGGAAGGAGCCGCTGGAGCCGGCGATCTGCAGGATCATGACCACCACGGCGATGGCCTTGCCCACGTCGCCGAAGGAGACGGTGAGGGCGTAGATCAGAAGGGAAAAGGAAAACGCGGTAACGGAGCCTGCCATCAGAAACAGCCATGGGTGCAGACATTGACAGCCCAGAATGAACAGGTCGCCCAAAACGATGACGACGGCCTGCAGCTGGCCGAAAAAGAAGAAAGTGAGATACCGTCCGAAAAACAGCTGCCACATCTTGGGGTCGGCCAGTACGGTGGCGTCCGCCTCGGCGCGGAGAATGGCGCCCAGAATAACGGAGCCGACCCAGATGGCCAGGGTGGAATAGAACGGCGTCATGCCGGAGCCGTAGTTCGCCACGGGATAGACGGTTTCGGTGACGGTATCCACCGGCTGCGCCAGGAAGGAACCGATGGCGTCCGGGTCCAGACCGAAGAAGTCCAGCAGGGTCTGGACCGCCTCGTCGTTTTTCAGATCGTCGATTTTTTGCAGCACGTCGGTAATCTGCTTGGAGAGGTTATTGAGAACGTTTTGCAGCTGATAAAAAGCCCCGTTGAGGGTCTGGACTGTATTGGAAAGGGAACTGAGCACCGACTTGCCGCCCTCCAGCGCGTCGGCGGTGTTCATCAGCACCGAGGACATATCGCCCAGCGAGGACTGCATATTGCTCAGCGCGCTGTCCAGCGCGGGGTACACGTCCTGCGTCATCGTTTCGCGCACTACGTCCACCGCCAGTTTGTTGCCCTCCAGCAGGGTCCTGATGTCGACGGTGGGCAGGGCGAGGGAGCCGGCGGTGGGCAGCGAATTGGCCAGGTCGGTGAGCTGGCTGGCGGCGGTATCGGTGGCGGCGGCCAGCTGGGCGTCGTCAAAGCCCGGGACGCTCTCGCCCAGCTGCGTATAGGTGGCGCCCAGGGTGTGCAGCTCGCCTGCGGCGTCGGCAGCGTCGGAGCGGGCGCTGTCAACGGCCTGCGCCGCGACGGCGGGGTCGGTGGCGGCGGAGGCCGTGCTCAGATCGGCCTTGATGGAATCCAGCTTGGCCGCGGCGTCGTCCGCCATAAAATAAGACATACTCTGCAGCGTCGCCAGGGAAGAGGTATTCTCCTGCAAGACGGAATCGGCGCTGGAATCGACGTACTCTTTGTACAGTCCGGGGACCACGACGTTGTTGAAGTCAGACTGGATCTGCTTCATGGCGTCGGTCTGCTCAAGCATATTGAGGTAGGCCTTATCGTCGGAGAAGGAGGAATCCAATCCCAGCGACTTGCGCAAAGCCTCCATCTGTGCCACGCTGTTGTTCAGCGCGCTGAGCACATCGGCGGTGGCGGGGTCGTTTTCGCCGCCCCGGGTCTCCAGATAGGTGATAAGCTCGTTGTATTGCTTTTCCAGCTGCTCCATGGTGGCGGCGGGAGTCGTGGTGGCGGTGATGTCCTTGCCGGAAAGCTGGTCGATGGCCTTTTGCAGCAGGCTGCTGATGTTGCTCAGCGAGGAATCCACCTCCTGGTTCACGGCGGCCAGCTCCTGCTTGGCAGAATCCAGATCCCCTACCCGGCTGGAGATGTGGTCTCGGCTCTGGTTGATGGTATAGATGGCGTAATCCGTAGTCTTGCGCATACTGGCCAGCTCGTTGGTCAGCTGATTTCCCGCCCGGGTAAACGCGCCCAGCGCGCTGCTGTAGCTCTTGATATTGTTGTTGACGTTGACCAGCACATCCTCCAGCGCGGAGACAGGGTCCTCGGACTCAATATTGGCGTACACGCCGTTGACCTTTTTAAACAGTGTCTCGATGATGACCTTCAGGTAGTTTTCGTTGACGGAGGCTTTCACCGTGCTGGCGGCGGTATCCGTGATCTTGGTGGCGATGGGGTTGGTCTTGCTGTTCACGTAATAGCGGATGGTGGGCTGGGTCATGTCGGTGGTGAGAAAATTATACATATTGTAGGTAAAATCCTTGTCGATGATGATAGCCGCGTAATAGGAGCCGTCATAAACGCCGTCCAGCGCGGCGACCTCGTCGTCCATGAACTGCCAGCCGATGGAGGTCTTGGCCTTGAGGCTTTTGATCACGTCGTTGCCCACGTTGTGCACCACGCCGTCCTCGGTGGAGACGTAGTCCTGGTCGTTGGAGACCACGGCGATCTTCACGCCGCCGGTGTTGCCGTAAGGGTCCCAGTTGGCGTAGATATTGACCCAGGCGTACATGGCGGGCAGCAGCATACACGCGGCAAGAATGACCATTGCCCAGAAACTTCTGGACAATCGCCGCAAGTCGCTTCTAAATATGGCGAGAATATTCCGCATCTTGCTTCTCCCGTCGGTATGCTGTGATCTGCAAAAGAATACAGGCTAATAATTAGCGATTCATTAAATGCACAAGGGTTAACATAAGATAACCTTTCGGGACTCAGGATAAACTAAAGTATTATATCATTATTTGCGTTATTTGCAAATAAAAACGGGGCTGCCGTCGAAATAGCGCGGAAAACAGGGAAGGCGTTCCTCCCCTGTTTTTCAATGCGCAAAGAGTCTATTTTGTGACATTCGTGCGAATATAATGGTACCAGGCGTCCAGACCCAGCGCGGTGAGATGCACACCGTCATCCGCGATGCAGGCGCTGTTCCAGACGCTGTTGGTGTCCAGCAGCTTGATATTGTCGCTGCCGTCGGCATTCATGGCGCTCACGGCCTCGCGCACCAGCCCGTTGACCCGCGCGGTCTCTACCGCGCCGGTGGGGCTGTTGGGCACGGTCTGCAGATAAATCGTGGCGTCGGGGTTATACCGCAGGATCAGGTCGATGGCGTCCAGATACTGGTTGCGGGTGACATAGCTGCTGTTGTTGGAGCCCAGCAGGAAGAAAACGGTGTCGTATTTGCCCTTGTTCACGGCCAGCGCGTCGCCAAAGCTCAGATCCTGAAATTCCGTATTGCAGGCCACGCCGTAGCGGTTGTCTTCGGAGGGTGTCAGCACCCAGTAACTGGAAAGAAAATATTTCGCGGTGGTGCAGGGGGCGGCCATATAGGAGGCCCCGCCGATAAACTTGTTGGGCAGCAGATAATTTTCGATAAACTGATAGGTCAGCGAATCGCCGATAAACAGCGTGGATTCGCTGAAAGTACCCAGGGAGGCATAGGTCACGTTCCGGGTGGGAACGGCCACATGCCGCTTGGACGTGTCGAACAGACTGATTATCAGCGCCGCGGCCTCGGCCCGGGTGAGCTTGCAGCTGCCGTCGAATTCCAGATCGTCGTAGCCGCAGAGGATGCCCTTGGCGTAGAGCTCCGCCACGGGCAGCAGGTACTGGGTATCCAGCGCGATATAGCCGGGGATGTTGGCGGCGGGGTCGTGGGTGGGGACGGTCTCCTCGCCCAGCATATTCACCATGGCGTTATAGATCACCAGCGCGGCTTCCTGCCGGGTGATGGCGGCGCACAGGCTGGTACGCAGGTCGGTGACGCGGGAGTTGTCGAAAACGTTATACTGATCCAGATACTGCCAGTAGACAAAGGACCAGTGGCGGGCCTCGAACTTTTTCGGGTCGGCCCCGTTGGCCTTGGCCAGCATGGTGACGAATTCGCCCGCGGTGATATAATTCGCGGGGCGGAAGGTGCCGTCCTCATAGCCCAGGGCGATTCCGGACGAGCGGGCTTCCTCCACATACGGGGCATACCAGGCGTCGGCGTCCACGTCGGAAAAGCTCTCCGGCGCTTTTGGCCTGCCGCAGGCGCACAGACCCAGCGCCATGGCCGCGGCCAGCAAAACAGCCGTTATTCTTTTATTATTCATAGTCATCACATCCGCAATTAGAATACACGGTGCTGATTAAGGAAAGATTCATTCATCGTTAGCGATTATAACATAACAGCTAGTCGGATGTCACCATAAAAATACTGGAATCGCGCTGCAGGAAGGTTCCGCAGGGGGGTGAAAATATGGGGCCTGAAGAAACCGGGTAAAGCCAAGGGCTTGCGGGTGGTCAGCTGAAAACACCGGACCTGTAATAATAGCCGATGCTCCTGCCGCGATAAATCGCCTTGCGGCAAAAGAAGCGATCGGCGCCCCTGATTATTGGGCAGCAACCTACAGCAGGCTGCTTTACCCCGATTTATTACTTATCAACGTGCAAAAAGGCTCGCCAGATGATTGCGGCGCGGCAGCCATATGCCTGGTAAAGGCTAAGAGGCCGGCATCTTGACAGTACAAGTTAAGATGCCGGCCTCCTGT
>DAOPXW010000075.1:0-8188 GCA_035352555.1 Oscillospiraceae bacterium | reverse complement strand
CTGTGGAGCTGTTACCCAGATTCGAACTGGGGACCTCATCCTTACCAAGGATGCGCTCTACCGACTGAGCTATAACAGCATATGAATCCCCGCGGGGTTCCCGCGGGGTGGCGACCGAGATGGGACTTGAACCCACGACCTCTAGCGTGACAGGCTAGCGTTCTAACCAACTGAACTACTCGGCCACGGCGCTTTGCTAATATAGCAAAAATTTCGCCGAATGTCAAGTCACAATTCCGTTTTTTCCCTCGTTGCGGAATTTATTTTTTGTGGTACAATAGCACCAGACCCTCAGGAAAGGAGCGGTGCGGATGAAGAAACGCGCGGCTGCCGTTTTGACAGCTTTGTGCCTGCTGGCGGCCCTTTTGCCCGGAGAGACGGCCCACGCCGTGACCGACGTGTGCTTCGTCTCCGTCAACGACCGGCTGCTGGAGCTCTCCAGCAAGGCCGAGAATATCGGCGGCGGGTGGTATGTGCCCTGCACCGCCTTTTCGGAATTCGGCATCAATTATAACTATTTTTCCAGCAGCTCCACCGCCATGCTCTTCACCGCCCAGAAGCAGTTCTTCTTCGAGCTGGGCACCGGCGTCACCTACGACGCTTCCGACAACAGATACAGCGCCAGCGGCGCGCTGGTCAACGGCGTGGCTTATGTGCCGGTGAATTTCATGTGCGCGCAGTTCGGCCTGGCCTGGGCCTATATCGTGGGCAACGGCAGCGGCAGCATCTGCCGCATCAAGGACAGCGCCGCCGTGCTGTCCGACGACCAGTTCCTCTCCGCCGCCGCCAGCCAGATGGCGGAAAAATATGCCGCCTACATGAGCGTGGTCAACCCGGTGACCTCCGCCGCCACGCCGTCGGCGCAGCCCGCAGGCGCCAGGACCGTGTATCTCAGCTTTCAGGGCCTGCCCTCCGCCGGGGTGCTGGACGCGCTGGACACCGGCAGCTTTTCCGCCGCCTTCTTCCTGACCGCGGACGAGATCCGCGCCGATCCCGCCACGGTGCGCCGTCTGGCGGGGGAGGGCCATACCGTCGGCATCCTGTGCCAGGACTACGAGACCTATTCCGCAGCCGCGGCGCTTTTGTACGAGGCGGGCCATGTGATGACGGTGCTGGTCGCCGCGCCCGAGGGCGGCGAGCGGGCCTGCAAGGCCATGGCGGAGAAAAACGGGCTGGTCTACTGCGGCTATACCATCGACGCCGTGCGCGGCGGCAAGGGCCTGGAATATTCCGGACTGGTCACGTCCCAGCTCAAGGCGGGGGAAAATTATGTCCGCATTTTGTGCGGCGACGCCGCCACGAAAAATATCCGGGCGCTGGTCGGCTGGCTTGGCGGCAACAACTGCAGCGTCCTGCCGGAAAACGAGATTCACCACGGATAGAAGACAGGAAAAAACGCGCCCCATAGGGGGCGCGTTTTTGCGCTTCTACAGTAGCAGCCACAGCACCAGCGGGATGGTGGCCGCGGAAAACACCGTGCTCAAAAAGATGGTCTTGGAGGCCAGAGATTCGTCCCGGTCGTATTGCAGGCACAGCACCGTGAGGATCATGGCCGTGGGGCAGGCCGCGATAATGACCAGCGTGCCCAGCATCATGGCATTGTCGGTGAACAGCCGCATCACGGCCCACACCGCCACGGGGCAAAGGATCAGCCGGGCAAAGCTCAGGGCGTAGGCCCGCCAGTCGCCCAGCGCGGCCTTCAGCGGGATGCCGCCCAGCGAGGTGCCGATGATGAGCATGGACAGGGGAATCGTCGCCCCGGCCAGCGTGGAGATGGTGTCCGCCAGAACGGCGGGGAAATGGGGCCGCCAGAAGAACAGGATCACCGCCGCAAAGGTGGCGATCATGGGGGCGTTGAGCATATCCCGCAAGCTGAAATGGGACTCGCTGCCGTCGCTGCGCAGCTGGGCCGCGCCGATGGAATACATCAGAAGATTAAAGGGTATGTTGGACAGCGAGGCATAAAAAACCGCCTCCGCGCCGAACACGACCGCCACGATGGGGAAAGCGACAAAGCCGTTGTTCATGAACAGGATCAGATTTCGGGAGACGCCCCGGTCCGCGCCCCTGATGCGCAGCAGATTGGGGAAAAACCAGGCGATGACGCCCATAACCAGAAATTCCAGCAAAATGAGCCCGAAGAAGCCCAGAATCTCCCGGTTGGAGAGGGATGGCTGGATGTTGACCACGGAGTTGAGGATGGTTCCCACAAACAGCACGTTGAGAACGAGCCTGCTCAGATGCCGGTTGGCCTCCGGCCCGGTGACACCCACCTTGGCGCAGAGATAGCCGATGAGCATCAACAGCACCAGCACAGCCATTTTCGTGATGACAGACGAGAGATCCAAAGCCCAACCCCGCTTCCCCAATTCGACAATGGAAGGATTATAGCATACTTTTGGAACGCGGTACATCTTTTTTTCGGGGCTTGCATTCGACGGCCCGAAAAGGTAAACTGGGCGTTGAAATCAACACCGGGAGGACACATCTTAATGAACACAATTCTTGAACGCGATATCAACGCTTTTATCGCCGGAAACCGGGAAAAAATCCTCAGCGACATCGGCGAGCTGGTGGCCGTCCCCAGCGCGGAAGGCGCCCCCGCCGAGGGCGCGCCCTTCGGACCGGGGCCCAGGGCGGCCATGGACAAGGCCCTGGAGATCGCCGGACGGCTGGGCCTTGAGACAGAAAATCTGGGCGACCGCCTGGGCTGCGCAAAAATTTCCGGGCAGAGCGGCGACAAATATATCGCCACCATCACCCATCTGGACGTGGTGCCCGCCGGGGACGGCTGGAGCGACGACCCCTTCGCCATGCGCCGCCGGGACGGCTATATTCTGGGCCGGGGCGTGATGGACGATAAGGGCCCCAGCGTGCTGTGCCTGTACGCGCTGCGCTATTTCAAGGAAAAGGACGTGCCGCTGCGCTATACCCTCAAGGCGCTGCTGGGCACCGCCGAGGAGACCGGCATGGGCGATGTGGCGTGGTTCCTTCAAAACTTCGACGCCCCGCTGTTTGCCATCTCGCCCGACGCCGATTTCCCCGTGGTGAATGGGGAGAAGGGCATTTTGCAGGGAATGCTGCGGGCCGAAACACCCCTTGAGAAGATCGTGGAGTTTTCCGGCGGCTTCGTGCGCAACGCCGTGCCCGACAAGGCCACGGCCCTGCTGAAGGCCGACGCGGCGTCCCTGCCGCAGGCGAAAAGAATCGCCGTCGCGGAGGAAAACGGGCTGGCCCGCGTCACCGCAAAGGGTGTGGCGGGTCACGCCTCCCAGCCTGAGGGTACGGTGAACGCCATCGGCGTGCTGGTGGATTATCTGCTGGAAAACGGTCTCGCCGGGGCGGAGGAGGCGCGGTATCTGCGCCTGACCCAAAAGCTGCTGTCCGCGTCCGACGGCTCGGGGCTGGGCATCGCCGCGTCCGACGACAAATTCACGCCGCTGACCGTCGTCGGCGGCATGGCCGGCATCGAAAACGGCCGCCTGTGGCAGTCCTTCGACTGCCGCTATCCCACCACCACCGACGGCGAAACCATCGTCGGAGCCATCCGGACGCTGGCGGCGGGCGTGTGCCGGGTGGAGACCGTCTCCGACGCCAAGCCCTTCTATGTGGACGCCCAGGCCCCGGCCATCCGGGCCTGCGTGGACGCCTACAACGATGTCACCGGCGAGGGCAAAAAGCCTTTCACCATCGGCGGCGGCACCTATGCCAGAGATTTCCCCTTCGCGGTGTCCTTCGGACCCGAGCACGACGACCGGTCCTTCCCGGCCTTCGCGGGCGACATCCACAGCGTGGACGAGGCGGCCTGCGTGGACGATTTCATGGAGGCGCTGAAGATCTACATTCTGGCGCTGATCCGGCTGCAGGACATCAACTTCTGAGGATGCCGATAGTCAAGCGCATATATTACAAGCTGCAAAACGCGGAACGAAAATTTTTTCGTTCCGCGTTTTTTTCTTGCACGCGGACGTACAAGCAAAGCGCCGGGGGAGCCTGCGGGTGAGAGGAGTGAGGCCATGAGCAAAAGCGAAAAAGACCCTATCGGGAAGTATCTGGAGGCCCTCATCCGCGCCAGGCCCAACGACGCCGCCAAACTGGCGTTTCTCAGTCCGGAGGAAGCCGACAAGATCGGCAGGCTGGACCTGCAGCTGCTCAGCGAGATCAAGCGCGGCGCCCAGGGCGGCATGGAGATCAAGCTGCTGGACAAGGCGGAGCTCATCCAGAAGCTGGCGGAGCTGCGGCGGGCCCAGGAAGCCGAGACGGCGGAGGGGGCCGATTTCTATCAGGCGCTGGATCGGGCGGCCGCCCAGCTGAATCCGCCCCCGGAGGAGGCGCAGGATGCGCTTTGAGACCTTTTCCCGCACCCAGCTGTCCGCCCTGACCTGGTGGAGCGACTCTTCCCCTTACCGCGGGCTGGACGCCGTGATCTGCGACGGCGCGGTGCGCAGCGGCAAGACGCTGTGCATGGGCCTGTCCTTCGTCTGCTGGGCCACCCGCCGCTTCGATGGGCAGCGCTTCGCGCTGTGCGGGCGCACCATCGGCTCCATCCGGCGCAATCTGCTGTCCGCGCTGCTGCCCGTGCTGGGCGACATCGGCTTTTCCGTGGAGGATCGGGTGTCCAAAAACCAGATCACCATCGGTTACCGGGGCCACAGCAATACCTTTTACCTGTTCGGCGGCAAGGACGAGAGCTCCCAGGCGCTGATCCAGGGCGTGACGCTGGCCGGGGCGCTGCTGGACGAGACGGCGCTGATGCCCCGCTCCTTCGTGGAGCAGACCTGCGCCCGCTGCTCCGTGGCCGGCAGCAAGCTGTGGTTCAACTGCAACCCGGAGAGCCCGTGGCACTGGTTTTATACCGAGTGGATCGCCAAGGCGGAGGAAAAGCGGGCGCTGTACCTGCACTTTGACCTGGACGACAACCCCGCGCTGTCCCGCGCCGTCATCGCCCGCTACCGGGCCATGTTCTCCGGCGTGTTCTACCGCCGGTTCATCCTGGGCGAGTGGGTGGCCGCCGAAGGGCGCGTCTACGACTTCTTCGACGAGACCCTGCTGCGGGACGCGCCGGAGGACTGCGCGGCCTATGCCATGTCCTGCGATTACGGCACGGCCAATCCCTTCTCGCTGGGCCTGTGGGGGCTGAGGGACGGGGTGTGGTACCGCGTGGCGGAGTATTATTACGATTCCCGCAGGGCGGGGCGGCAAAAGACCGACGCGGAATATGTGCGGGCCGTGGCGCGGCTGGCGGCGGGCCGGCCGCTGCGCTATATCGTGGTGGACCCCTCGGCGGCCAGCTTCATCCAGGCGCTGCGCCGGGCCGGCTATCCCGCCGTGAAGGCGGACAACGACGTGTGCTCCGGCATCCGCACCGCCGCCGACCTGCTGCGCAGCGGCGCGCTGGTCATCTGCCGCGGCTGCGGCGACGCCATCCGGGAATTCGGCCTGTACTGCTGGGACGGCGGCGCCGTGGGCCGGGACGCCCCGGTGAAGCAGAACGACCACGCCATGGACGACATCCGCTACTTTGCCGTCTCCGTGGCCGGGGGGCGGGACGGCTTCGCCGCGGCGTGGGCGGAGCGGTGACGGGGGAACGGGAAAACCGAATATCACCAAGAAATGACTGAGGAGGTCGGCAAGTGAGATTATTCGCAAAAAGGAGATCCGGGCCGGGGACGGCGGTGCAGCTGAGGGCCGGACAGCGGCATCCCTTCGGCGTGTTCGACGGCTATGTGCCGCTGGGCGGAGGCGAGGACCGGCTGTACCGAACCATCCGCGAGGCCGTGCCTGTGCTTGACGCCGCCATTTTGAAGATCATCCGGCTGGCCGGGGGCTTCTCCGTCCGCTGCGGCGAACCGGCGGCGGAAACGGCGCTGAACGAATTCCTGCGCACGGTGAACGTGGGCCGGGGTCAGGCGGGCTTCGACGCCTTCCTCGACCAGTACCTGGATTCCATGATTACCTGCGGCCGGGCCGTGGGCGAGATCGTGACCCGGGGCGACGGGGACATCGCCGCCGTGCTGTGCGGCAACGTGGCCGACGTGCAGATCAGGGAGGGGGCCACGCCGCTGGATTTCACCCTGTGCTGCTCGGACGAGCGGGGCACGCTGCGGGCCCTGCCCTATCAGGACCTGCTGCTGTTCACCCCCTTCAACCCCGAGGCGGACGCGCCCTACGGCGTGTCCCTGCTGCGGAGCATGCCCTTCCTCACCGACGTGCTGTTAAAGATCTATGAGACCGTGGGCGTCAACTGGGAACGGGCGGGCAACGTGCGCTTCGCCGTGGTCTATAAGCCCGGGGACGACATCGTGGACAAGGCCCGGGCCCAGGAGCGGGCGGCGGAGATCGCCAAAGAATGGAGCGCCGCCATGCAGAGCGGCAAAAACGGCTGCGTCCGCGATTTCGTGGCCGTGGGCGACGTGGACATCCGCGTGATCGGCGCGGACAATCAGATCCTGGACAGCGAGGTGCCGGTGCGGCAGATCCTGGAGCAGCTCATCGCCCGCACGGGCATCCCGCCCTTCCTGCTGGGCCTGAACTGGAGCACGACCGAGCGCATGAGCGCCCAGCAGGCGGACATGATGACCAGCGAACTCACCGCCATCCGCCGCACGCTGACCCCGGTGATCGAGCGGGTGTGCAGGCTGTGGCTGCGGATGCACGGCTTTGCCTGCGCCTTCAGCGTGGAATGGAACCAGATCAACCTGCAGGACGACGTGGAGGAGGCCAAGGCCCGGCTCTACGACGCGCAGGCACAAAAAATCAGCAGGGAGGACAACAGCGATGAAAGTGATTAAAGAGGGCAGCGCCGGTGTGGAGCAGGCCGCGGCGGAGGAGCTGGAGGCGGTGAACGCCTTCGCCAAGACCGCGCTGCGGGCCGGGGACGTGTATATTTTTTCCGTGCTGCTGTGCGACAACGACATCGACCGGGACTTTGAGCGCTTTACCGAGGAAACGCTGTCGGAGCTGGCCGGGCTTTTCGTGGGCAAGACCGGCATTTGCGACCACGAGTGGAAGACCGGCAATCAGGTGGCCCGCATCTACCGGGCGGAGGTGGTGACCGACCCCGGCCGCGCCACCGCCTCCGGCGCGCCCTACCGCTATCTCAAGGCTCACGCCTATATGCTGCGCTGCGACGAGACCGCGCCCCTGATCGCCCAGATCGAGGGCGGCATCAAAAAGGAGACCAGCGTGGGCCTGTCCGTGGCCAAGAGCATTTGCAGCATCTGCGGGCAGGAGCTGGGGAGCGCGGAATGCAGCCACGTGAAGGGCCAGGAATACGGCGGCAAGCTGTGCTGGGCCGAGCTGACAGGCGCGGTGGACGCCTACGAATGGAGCTTCGTGGCGGTGCCCGCCCAGAAAAACGCCGGGGTGATGAAGAGATTCGGCACCCCGGAGACGCCGGAGGCGGGCGAGCTTTCGAAGCTCAGGCGCGCCGCCGCGCTGGGCGAAAAATACCTGAAAGCGCTGCGGGACGAGACGCTGCGGCTGTGCCTGGTGTGCGACGAGGGCTGCTATCCGGCGCTGAAGGCCGCCGTCCCCGCGCTGGACGAGACGGCGCTGCTGGCGCTGAAGGCGGCGCTGGAGGGGAAGTCCCGGGAAATGTTCCCGCCCGTCACCCAGCTGCCGGGGCGGGACGCGGTCACCGCCTTCGACGGCAGCGAATATCAGATCTGAGGACCTAAAATTTTTGATATGGAGGAAACAGCATGAAAGTCAGTTTTGAGGGACTGGGAGAGAAGGTCGCCACCTTCTGGAACGCGCCGGACAACGCCGCCGTGGCCGGAAAAGTCGTGAAGATTCCCGAGGCGTGCACGGTGAAGCTCTGCGCGGACGGCGACAAGGTCGCGGGCGTGTGCGTGGACGCGGATCTCTGCATGGCCACGGTGAAGCTGGACGGTTTCGTCACGGTGCCCTATACCGGCGCCGCGCCCGCCGTGGGCTTCTCCGCGCTTTCCGCCGACGCCGCCGGAGGCGTGAGGGTCAACGCCGCGGGCCGGGAGTATCTGGTGCTGGAAGTCGATACCGCGGCCAAGACCGTGGGATTCATTCTTTAAGTTGAGGAGGAGAGAGACGATGGCTTACAAGTATAACGAGGTCAGACTGGAGAAGGGGCTCTATTCCGAGGCGGGCAAGAGCTTTGAACAGGCGCTGGAGGCGCTGGACCCCAACGAGAACTACCGCGGCACGCCCT
>DAOPXW010000074.1:1527-8677 GCA_035352555.1 Oscillospiraceae bacterium | reverse complement strand
AAAATTAAATTTCCGGGGAAAAACACACGCCGTCCGCGGACGGCGTGTGTTTCAGTGCAATTTACTTCGTGCGGGGAAACTTGATGGCGGCCTGCGCGGCGGCAAGGCGCGCAATGGGTACGCGGTAGGGCGAGCAGGAAACGTAGTCGAGACCCGCCTTGTGGAAGAATTCCACGGAGGAGGGGTCGCCGCCGTGTTCGCCGCAGATGCCCAGGTGCAGGTCGGGCCGGGTCTCCCGGCCGAGCTTGACGGCCATCTCCACGAGGCGGCCGGTGCCCAGGACATCGAACTTTTCGAAGGGGTCGGACTCAAAAATCTTCTTGTCGAGGTAAGTGGGCAGGAACTTGCCCGCGTCGTCGCGGGAAAGACCGTAGCTCATCTGGGTCAGGTCGTTGGTGCCGAAAGAGAAGAACTCGGCTTCCACGGCGATGCGGTCGGCGGAGACGGCCGCGCGGGGCAGTTCGATCATCGTGCCCACCAGATACTTCATCGGCAGGCCGCTCTTGGCGATAAGCCCGTCGGCCACGGTGGTGATGAGCTTCTTGACAAATCGGATCTCGCCGCCGGAACCCACCAGCGGAACCATGATCTCCGGGGTGATAAGTTCGCCCGTCTCCTTGGAGACGTTGATGGCGGCCTCGATGATGGCCTGGGTCTGCATCTCGCCGATCTCGGGATAGACGATGGGCAGGCGGCAGCCGCGCATACCCATCATGGGGTTGACCTCGGAAAGCTGCTGGATGGTGGCCTTGAGATTGTCGAAGGTCAGGCCCATATCCTCGGCAAGCGCGCGGATATCGTCGTCCTCCTTGGGGAGGAACTCGTGCAGGGGGGGATCCAGCAGGCGGATGGTGACGGGCTTCCCCTTCATTGCGCGGAAGATACCCTCAAAGTCGCCGCGCTGCATGGGCAGCAGCTTGGCCAGCGCCTTCCTGCGCTGCTCGGTGGTGGTGGCCACGATCATCTCACGCATGGCGGGGATACGGTCGGCGTTGAAGAACATATGCTCGGTGCGGGTCAGGCCGATGCCCTCCGCGCCGAATTTGACGGCGGTGGCGGCATCGTGCGGAGTGTCGGCGTTGGTGCGCACGCCCAAAGCGCGGAACTCGTCCGCCCACTTCATGACGGTGGCAAACTCGCCGCCGACCTCGGCCTCCACGGTGGGGATGCGGCCCAGGTACACATTGCCGGTGACACCGTCGATGGAGATAAAGTCGCCTTCCTTGACGATGTTTCCGTTGACGGTCATCTGCTTTTTAGCCTCGTCGATATACAGCGCGCCGCAGCCGGCGACGCAGCAGGTGCCCATGCCGCGCGCCACAACAGCCGCGTGGGAGGTCCGTCCGCCGCGGGCGGTGAGGATGCCCTGGGACACGCGCATGCCGTTGATATCCTCCGGGGAGGTCTCGGCGCGGACCAGCAGCACAGGGCCGTCCTTGGCATGTGCGGCGGCATCCTCGGCAGTGAAATACACGGCGCCGCAGGCCGCGCCGGGAGAGGCGGGCAGACCGGAGGCCACGGGCTTTGCCGCGGCCAGCGCCTTCTTATCGAAGCCGGGGTGCAGCAGCGCGTCAAGAGAGCGGGGCTCGATCTTCAGCAGAGCCTCCTCTTTCGTGCACAGGCCTTCCTTCACCAGCGCCACGGCGATCTTGATGCCGGCCTGGGGGGTGCGCTTACCGTTGCGCGTCTGCAGCATATAGAGCTTGCCGCGCTCGATGGTGAACTCCATATCCTGCATATCTTTGTAATGATTTTCAAGGGCGGTGGAGATCTTCACGAACTCCTCGTAAGCCTCTTTGTTGGTGTCCTTGAGCTGGTCGATGGTCTGGGGCGTGCGGATGCCGGCCACCACGTCCTCGCCCTGGGCGTTCATCAAAAACTCACCGTAGAGCTTCTTCTCGCCGGTGGCGGGATCGCGGGTGAACGCGACGCCGGTGCCGGAATCGTCGCCCATGTTGCCGAACACCATGCACTGCACGTTGACGGCGGTGCCCCAGGAATAGGGGATGTCGTTCATGCGGCGGTAGACGTTGGCGCGGGGATTGTCCCAGGAGCGGAACACGGCCTTGATGGAGGCGACCATCTGCTCCACGGGGTCGGTGGGGAATTCCACGCCCATGCGGTCCTTATAGTAGCCCTTGAAGGTGCCCACCAGTTCCTTGAGGTCCTCCGCGCCCAGCTGGGAATCCAGCTGCACGCCGCGGTCCTCCTTCATCATGGTGAGATACTCCTCAAACTTGTCGCGGGGCAGCTCCATGACCACGTCGGAGAACATCTGGATAAAGCGGCGGTACGCATCGTAGACGAAGCGGGGGTTGTTGGTGGCCTTGACCAGGCTCTCGGCCACGGCGTCGTTCAGGCCCAGATTCAGGATGGTGTCCATCATGCCGGGCATGGACGCTCTGGCGCCGGAGCGGACGGAAACCAGCAGCGGGTTGGTCACGTCGCCGAATTTTTTGCCGGTCATCTTCTCCAGCTTGGCCACATACTTCATGATCTCATCCAGAATGTCGGGAGCGAGCTGCTTGCCATCCTCGTAATAACGGGTGCAGGCTTCGGTGGTGATGGTAAATCCCTGAGGAACAGGCAGGCCGATATTGGTCATTTCGGCGAGGTTGGCACCCTTGCCGCCCAGAAGCTCACGCATATCGGCGTTGCCTTCCGAGAACAGATAAACATATTTCTTGCTCATACAGTATTTATCCTTTCCAAAATATTCAGCATCGGCCCGTTTCTCCCGGGCCAGATTACTTTACGTTGTTTTCGAGCTTCTCAAGCTCGTCGCGGAGTTTTTGCGGCACGCGGCCGCCGAATCTGGCGTAAAAGCCGCGGATGCTCTCGCAGTCGTCCCGCCACAGGGCCTTGTCCACGTACAGCAGGTCTCTTACGGTATCGGTCGTGATGCCTTCGAGCCCCTCCACATCGATGTCCTCCGGTCTCGGCTCGTAGCCGATGGGGGTCTCCACGGCGGCGGCTGTTCCGGCGCAGCGGGCCAGAATCCACAGCAGGACGCGCATATTGTCGCCAAAACCGGGCCAGATGAAATGTCCGTCCCCGTCGGTACGGAACCAGTTGACGTTGAAGATTTTCGGAGGGTGGGGAATGAGCCTGCCCATATCCAGCCAATGCTGCCAGTAGTCGGCCATATTGTAGCCGCAGAAGGGAAGCATGGCCATGGGATCGCGGCGAAGCTCGCCCACGGTGCCCGCTGCGGCGGCGGTCTTTTCACTGGCCATGGCGGAGCCCACGAACACGCCGTGATTCCAGCTGCGGGACTGATACACCAGCGGCGCGGTCTTCGCGCGGCGGCCGCCGAAGATGATGGCGTCGATGGGCACGCCCTCGGGATGATTGAATTCCGGGGACACGCAGGGGCAGTTTTCCGCCGGGGCGGTGAAGCGCGAGTTCGGATGCGCGGCGGGTCTGCCGCATCCGGGTGTCCAGGGATTTCCCTGCCAATCGACAAGATGCGCCGGCGGGGTTTTGGTCAGGCCTTCCCACCAGACGGTGTTCTTGTCAGGATTGAGCGCAACATTTGTGAATATGGTACCCTTCTTTGTGGAAGCCAATGCATTGTAATTGGAATGTTCGTTGGTGCCGGGGGCCACGCCAAAGAAGCCGTTCTCGGGGTTCACGGCCCACAGGCGGCCGTCCCTGCCCACGCGCAGCCAGGCGATATCGTCACCCACGGTCCAGACCTTCCATCCGAGCTCTCTGTACTTTTCCGGCGGGATGAGCATAGCGAGGTTTGTCTTGCCGCAGGCTGAGGGGAACGCGGCGCAGACGTAGCGGGTCTCGCCCCGGGGATTTTCCAGGCCCAGGATCAGCATATGCTCCGCCATCCAGCCCTCTTTTCGGCCGAGGTTCGAGGCGATTCGCAGAGCGAAGCATTTTTTGCCCTGCAGAACATTGCCCCCGTAGTTCGAGTTCACCGAAACGATTTCATTCGTCTCCGGAAACTGGACTATGTACTTGTCCTCCGGATCCAGATTGCACTGGCAGTGGATGCCCCGGATGAAATCGTCCCCGTCGCCGATGGAATTGAGAACCGCCTGGCCGACGCGGGTCATGATGGCCATGTTCAGCACAACATAGATGGAGTCGGAAAGCTCCAGTCCGTATTTGGCGAAAGGCGAACCCACGACGCTCATAGAGTAAGGGATGACGTACATGGTGCGCCCGGTCATGGCGCCGTCGCAGATGCCGCCCTTGCCGAAAAGCTTCCGTTTCATTTCGGCGGGAGCCATCCAGTGGTTGGTGGGGCCGGCGTCCCCTTCCCGTTCGCAGCAGATCAGAGTACGGTCCTCTACCCGGGCCACGTCGCCGGGATCGGTGCGGTGCAGGTAGCAGCCGGGTAGTTCCTCCCCGTTCAGCTTCCGCAGGGTCCCCTGGGCGACAGCCTGCCTGCGCAGGTCGGACAGCTGTTCCTCAGTCCCGTCGATCCATACCGTTTTGTCCGGTCTGGTCACGGCGGAGACATCAGCAATCCACCCCAGGATGCTGGAGTTATTGGTCACTTCCATTGCGCGCTCCTTCGTATGAAATATTTTCCAATAACCTTATAAAAAGGTTATCACATTATGCCCTTTTTCTCAATAGTTTTTCCCTACAAATCAGCGGTGCAGAACGCCCCGGATGCAGTCGGAAATTTGTGCAAAATCATTAATTCCAAGCATTTCGCCCCGAATGCCGGGGCACGTCCCGCTCTGCCGCACGGCGTCGGCCAGCGCGGCCTTCGGCAGCTCCGGAAAGCCCGCCGCCAGCGCATTTTCCAAGGTCTTTCGGCGCTGGCCGAAGGCGGCGCGCACCACGCGGAAGAAAAGCGCCTCATCCGTTACCCTCGCGGGGCGTTCCGCCAGCCGGGTCAGGCGGATGACGCTGGACGTGACCCTGGGCCGGGGGACGAAGCACTCGGGTCCCACGTCGAACAGGATCTCTCTGCGGCAGTGCCACGCGCACAGCACGGTGAACGCGCTGTACTCCGGGGTGCCCGGGTCGGCGCAGATCCTTCTGGCCACCTCCCGCTGGACCATCACGGTAACGGTCTCAAAGCACTCCGCCTCCAGCAGCCTGGTCAGCACGGGTCCGGTGACATTATAGGGCAGGTTGGCGCACACCACGGCGCGCATTCCCGGGAAATATTCCCGCGCCAGCGCGGGCAGGTCCTGCTTCAGCACGTCGCCGAACAGCACCTCGGTATTCCCGCAGCCCGACAGGGTCTCCTCCAGCACGGGCATCAGCTTCCGGTCCAGCTCCACGGCCAGCACCTTTCCCGCCCGTCTGGACAGCTCCGCGGTCAGGCAGCCGATGCCGGGGCCGATCTCCAGCACGCCGGTATCCTCGTCCAGCCCGGCTTCCTCCGCGATGCGCTCCGGCACCCAGGCGGCGGTGAGAAAATTCTGTCCCAGCGATTTTGAAAAATGAAAACCGTGCCTGGCCAGCACGTCCCGTATGGTATCGTAATCGGTCAGCTCCATCATTTGCGCACCTTCTCAAAGGCCTGACGGCGCGGGTCGTGTCCCGGCTCGCACAGGATGAGCACGTTGCCGCGGTAGCGGTAGCCGTGCCGTTCCAGAAGCTTTTTCATGGCGGTATTCCTGCGGTGGGTATCCGTGCGGACGGCGCGAAAGCCAAGCTTTTCGCTCTCGGCGTCCACGAATTCCATCACCCGGTCCGCCATACCGCTGCCGCGGTAGGCCGCGGCCACCGCCGCCCGGTGCAGGGTGCAGTAGGCGCCGGGATAGTGCCACTTGCCGTCGGTGATATTGTCGTAATCGTCCTCCGGCTCGGGCGAGAGAGTGAAAAACGCCCCGATCTCGTCCCCGTGGAGCACCACATGGCAGACGCCGTTTTCCATGTCTGCGCTAAAATCAATCGCCTCGGGGTACGGCCCCTGCCACTGATCGGCGCCCAGTTTTTTCAGCGTGGCGCGGGCGTCGCCCACGATACGCAGGATATCGTCCATATCCGCCGCCGTGGCGGCGCGGCACGTCACCGGCTGTGTCAGGCGCGGGCGGGAAGCCTCCTTTTGGAGCTTCTCCAGCAGCCTCCGGTCGTTTTGATCGTCAAAGATCAGCTTTTCAAACAGATCCGGGCGCCTTTCCCGGGTGCGCGTGAAGCTCATCATCCGCCGCCATTCCTCCACGGCGGCGTGGTCGCCGGTGAGCAGCTGCTCCGGCACGCGGCGGCCCTCCCACACCTCGGGCCGGGTGTACTGAGGATATTCCAGCAGCCCGTTCCAGTGGCTCTCGCCGGTATAGCACTCCTCGTCGCTCAAAACGCCGGGGATGAGGCGGCACACGGAATCGGCCACGGCCATGGCCGCGATCTCGCCGCCGGTGAGGACGAAATCGCCCATGGAGATTTCCTCGTCCACACATTCTTCGATAAAGCGCTCGTCAATGCCCTCGTAGTGGCCGCACACCAGCACCAGGTGGTCGTAATCCCGGGCCAGCCGCTTGGCGGTCTCCTGATTATAAGGCTGTCCCTGGGGCGAGAGGCAGATCACCCGGCTGCGCAGGCCGTTTGTGGTTGACATAACGTGTTCCAGGCAGGATTTCAGCGGCTGGGCCATGAGGATGCAGCCCCAGCCCCCGCCGTAGGGATAGTCGTCCACCTGCATCTGCTTGTTTTCGGTGAAATCCCGGATCTGCACGCAGTTGATGTCGAGGATGCCTTTTTTGCAGGCCCGCCCGAGAATGCTCTCGTGCAGCACGGCGTTCACCGTGTCGGGAAAAAGGGTCATGATGTCGATGCGCATTGTTTTACATTCCTTCGATGAGATGGACGGTGATGACGCCGTTTTCGGCGTCCACCGCGCGGATGAATTCCGGCACCGCCGGGATGAGATGCTCGCTTTGTCCCCGCACCACATAGATCATGGACGCGGGGGATTCGAAGACCTCCGCCAGCACGCCCACTTCCCCGCCGTCCTCGTCCAGCACTCTGGCGCCGATGATGTCGGCGATGAAGCAGCCGCCCGGGGGCAGGGCGGCGTCCTGCCGGTCGATGAACACGGTGCGGCCCTTCAGGGCCATGGCGGCGTTGACGTCCTCCACCCCGGAAAGCGACGCCAGCAGGCAGCCCTTGTGGACGGAGGATTCGCGCACTTCATAGGGTCTGTCGCCCAGATAGAGCGTTTTGAAAGTTT
>DAOPXW010000074.1:0-1427 GCA_035352555.1 Oscillospiraceae bacterium | reverse complement strand
AAAAAGTGTTAAAAAAAGAACCGCTTTTCAGCAGTTCTTTTTTCGGTATCAGTCCATAATATCCACGGACACCTTTTTGCCCTGTCTCTGGGCGACGGCCCGCATGAGTATACGGATCTCCTTGACGATCCTGCCCTGCCGGCCAATGACCTTGCCCATGTCCCCGTCGGCGACGCGCACTTCAAATACGGTCTCGCCGTCGGCAACGCGCTCGGTCACAGAAACCTCGTCGGGATGATCCACAAGGCTCTGTATGATATAGGTCAATAGTTCTTTCATGCCGGTAGAATCTCCTTCTTAGCCCCGGACCTTTTTCAAAAGGCCGCGTACGGTTTCAGTGGGCTGGGCGCCGCTGGCGATCCAGTAGTTGATACGCTCCATATCGACCTTGAGCTTGTCGCTCTCAGCCGCGGGATCGTAGACGCCGACCTCCTCGATAAAGCGTCCGTCACGGGGGAAGCGGGAGTCCGCCACAACGACGCGATAGAACGGTGCCTTTTTGACGCCGACTCTGCGAAGTCTGATTTTGACCATGGTTGTCACCTCCAATTATGATTTCTGTATATACAGGCACTTATTAACGTGCGTGTAACCGATCCTTACAGGCCGAAGCCGCCGGGCAGGCCTCCAAGACCGCCCATGCCGCCCATCTTCTTCTGCAGTTTCTTCATATTGCGGCCGGACATCTGCTTCATCATCTGCTGCATGGCGCCGTACTGTTTCAGCAGGCGGTTGATATCCACCACCTGCAGCCCGCAGCCGGCGGCGACGCGCTTTTTGCGGCTGGAATTGAGCAGTTCGGGATTGTCCCGCTCGGCGTGGGTCATGGACAGGATGATGGCCTCCATATGAGCCATCGCCTTGGGGTCCACGGTAGCCCCCTTCAGGGCCTTGGCGTCCACCCCGGGGATCATGGCGGCCACGTCGCCCAGATCACCCATATTTTTCAGCTGGCCCATCTGGTCCAGATAGTCCTGCAAAGTAAAACGGTTGGCGCGGAGCTTGTCCGCCATCTCCAGCGCTTTCTTTTCATCGAAGCTCTGCTCGGCCTTCTCGATGAGGGTCAGCATATCGCCCATGCCCAGAATGCGGGAGGCCATGCGGTCGGGATGGAAGGGTTCGATCTGGTCGAGCTTTTCCCCGACGCCGGCAAATTTGATTGGTTTTCCCGTGACCGCCCGGATGGAGAGGGCCGCGCCGCCCCTGGCGTCGCCGTCCAGTTTGGTCAGCATCACGCCGGTGATGTCCAGCGCCTGGTCGAAAGCGGCGGCGGCGTTCACGGCGTCCTGTCCGGTCATGGCGTCCACCACCAGCAGGATCTCGGCGGGCTCCACGGCGGCCTTGATATTTTTCAGCTCGTCCATCAGCGCCTCGTCGATGTGGAGGCGGCCGGCGGTGTCAAGAAAAACGAGGTCGTTTCCGTGCTT
>DAOPXW010000073.1:0-8728 GCA_035352555.1 Oscillospiraceae bacterium | reverse complement strand
GTGGCGGCGCAGGAGACGGCCAGCGCGCCCGCCTTCATGGCGGCCCGGGCCGACGCCTCCAGCGACAGGCCCCGCATCCCCGCCCAGATGACGGCGGCGGTGGCGGCGTCGCCCGCGCCGGTGGTGTTCACGATCTCCGCCGGCTCACAGGGGACGCGCAGCAGCTCGCGCGCGTCGGCGGCGATGACGCCGCCCGCGCCCAGACTGACGAACACGCGCCCGACGCCCGCGTCCACCAGCGCCTTGGCCGCGTCGGCGGGGTCCTGCCGGCCGGTGAGGGCGGCGGCCTCGATCTCGTTGGGCTTGAAGGCCGTGAGATGGGACAGCACCGGCTTCAGCCGCCCCGCCTTGGTCACGGACACCGGGTCGGCATAGAGGGGCGCGGCGCAGTGCTCCGCCGCGTAGCGGATGGCCTCCGCCGTGAGATTGCCGTCCAGCACCACGGCGTCGGCGGCATTGAGCGCGCCGATGCAGCGCTCCAGATATTCCGGCGAGAGGGAGGCGGACACGTCCGTGTCGCACACGGCCAGCGCCATGTCCCCGGAGGGATCGGTGATGTACAGGTAAGAGGAGGTGCGCCCGCCGGGAATACGCCGGGCCAGGCTCATGTCAAAGCCCAGCGCCGCGCAGCTCTTGAGGATTTCGGCGGCATAGCCGTCCCCGCCCAGGGCGGTGACGAAGGTCACGTCCACGTCCAGCAGGCGCAGATCGTGGGCGATGTTGCGGCCCACGCCGCCGGGGGCGAGGGTGACGGAGCCGGGGTTGGAATCCCGCATGATGAGGGGCGAGAAGGGCTTGCCGCAGATGTCCATATTCACGGCGCCCACAACGGCGGCATGATTCATTTTCCAATCCCCCAGATGCTGTCCGCGTATTCCTTCACGGCGCGGTCCGCGGCGAAAATGCCGCTTTCTGCGACGTTCACAAGAGACATCCGCCCCAGCGCCGCCGGGTCGGAAATGGCGCCGTACAGCGCCTCATGGCAGTGGAGATAGCTCTCGAAATCGGCCAGCAGCAGATAGGGGTCGCCGCCGAACAGCAGTCCCGAGGTCAGGTCGGAGTAGCGCTTTCCGTCGCCCAGACCGATGTTCCAGCGGTCCAGAATCCGCCGGACCACGGGGTCGGAATCATACACGGCCTTGGGGTCGTAGCCCCGGGTCTTCAGGGATTCCGCCTCGTCGGCGTGCAGGCCGAACAAAAACATATTGTCGTCGCCCAGCCGCCGGTACATCTCCACATTGGCCCCGTCCAGCGTGCCGATGGTCACGGCGCCGTTCATCATCAGCTTCATGTTGCCGGTGCCGGAAGCCTCCTTGCCGGCGGTGGAGATCTGTTCGGAGATCTGCGCGGCGGGCATCAGCGCCTCCGCGGCGGAGACGCGGTAATTCTGCATGAAATAGACCTGCAGCCTGTCCTTGCACAGGGGGTCCGCGGCGATGTCCTTCTGCAGGGAGCACAGAAGCTCGATGATGCGCTTCGCGGTCTTGTAGCCCGCGGCGGCCTTGGCGCCGAACACGAAGGCGCAGGGCAGAAAATCCCGATTGGGATCGTCGTGCAGGGTCTGCTGCAGGTGGGTGATGAGCATGGCGCACAGCAGCTGGCGCTTGTACTCGTGCAGGCGCTTGACCTGCACGTCCAGCACGGCGCCGGTGTTCAGCGCGAAGCCGTCGTTTTTCAGGGCGAAGGCTGCGAAATCCCGCTTGTTCAGTTCCTTGATCTCGGCCATCCTCGCCTGCACGCCGCCGTTTTCGGCGAAATCCTTCAGCCGCAGCAGCTCCTCCGGCGCGGTAAGATACCCGCCCCCGCCCAGAAGGTCGCAGACGAGACCGTGGAGCCGGGGATTGATCTGCGCCAGCCACCGGCGGTGGTCGATGCCGTTGGTAATAAAGGTAAAGCGTTCCGGCCGGAGGGTATAGATGTCATGGAACAGCTCGTTTTTCAAAAGGTCTCCATGGAGCTCCGACACGCCGTTGACCTTGAAGCAGGCGGCGAGACAGAGGTTCGCCATGTGGACCTGCCCGTCCCGGATGATGAGATTGCGGCCCACCCGCTGGTCGGCGCCGAAATTTTTGGCCAGATACCCGCACCAGCGGCGGCTGATCTCGCAGAGGATTTCCCAGATGCGGGGCAGCAGGGTCTGGATCAGGTTCTGGGGCCAGCACTCCAGTGCCTCGCTCATCACGGTGTGGTTGGTGTAGGCCACGCAGTCCTTCACGATGGCCCAGGACTCGTCCCAGCCCAGACCATGCTCGTCCATGAAAAGCCGCATCAGCTCGGGGATGACCAGGGCGGGGTGGGTGTCGTTGATCTGGATGGCGTGGCGGGCGGCGAAATCCTTCACCGTGCCGCTTCGGCGGACGTGGTCGCGCACGATGGTCTGGGCCGTGGCGGAGACGAAGAAATACTGCTGCTTCAGGCGCAGGGTCTTGCCCTCGATATGGTCGTCCGCCGGGTAGAGCACCTTGGTGATGACCTCGGCCATGGTGCGGTTTTCCAGGCTCTTCACGTATTCGCCCTCGGCGAACAGGTACATATCCAGCGCGTCGGTGCTGCGGGCGTCCCACAGGCGCAGGGTGTTCACGGTCCTGCCGCCGTAGCCCGCGATGAGCATATCCCGCGGCACGGCGGTGACGGCGGTATAGCCGGTGTATTCGGCGGTGTAATGGCCGAAGCTGTCCCAGTGGGGGGACACCTGCCCGCCGAAGCGGACCTCCACGGATTCGTCGGAGCGGGGCACCAGCCAGCTCTCCGCCGCGGTGCGCCAGTCGTCGGCCACCTCGGTCTGCCGGCCGTCCACGATCTTCTGGCGGAACATCCCCAGCTCGTAGCAGATGGAATAGCCGGTGGCCGGGATGCCCAGCGTGGCCATGGAGTCCATATAGCAGGCGGCGAGGCGGCCCAGGCCGCCGTTGCCCAGACCCGCGTCGGGTTCGGCCTCGAAGATATCCGCCGCGTCCCGACCCAGATCGGTGAGCGCGCCCTTCACGGCGTCGCCCAGACCCAGATTGAAGGCGTTTTTCATCAGGCTCCTGCCCATGAGAAATTCCATGGACAGATAGTGGACCTCTTTTTCCGGCGTCCGCGTCCCCTCCACGGCCAATATCCTGGATAGGATCTCCCGGAGGACCATGGCCGCGGCCTGAAATACCTGGTCGTCGGTGGCGTCGGCGGCGGTGATGCCGAAATGGGCGCACAGCTTGTCCTCAATGGCGCTGCGCACCTCGTCGCGTGAAATTTCGCTTGTCATAAATGCTGTCCTTTCGCTGAAGTCAGATAATGCTGCTTTTGGGAATGGCGATGGGCAGCCGTTCGCTGCCGGAGAGCGTGATGTAGGGCGTGAGCTCGGCATATTTATCGGCGATGACGTAGCGCAGCTGGGCGTTTTCCCGCACCACGGCGCCCCGCATGATAATGCAGTTGCTCAGCTGGGCGCCTCGCTCCACCCGGGCGCCGGAAAACAGGATGCAGCCGTCCACCCTGCCCTCCACGATGCAGCCGTCCGCCACCAGGCTGTTGCGCACCGCGGCGCCCTCGCCGTAGTAGGCGCTGACCTCCTCGTGAATCTTGGTGCGCACGGGGCGGCCGTCGGGGAACAGCTGGGTGCGCCTGCCGCCGTCCAGCATATCCATACTGGCCCGGTAATAGCCCGCCACATCGGTAATCATGGCGGCGTAGCCGGGGTGGACGTACAGGTTCATTTTACCGCCGCCGGCAAGGTAGCCGGCGATGGCGTTGCGGTGGAAGTGCAGCCGGTTTTCCCGGGCGCACTCGTCCATCATGGACAGCAGCAGGTCCTTCTGGATGATATAGGCCTCCATGGCGGGCAGGCCGTCGCCGCCGCCGCCGAGGGTCATGTGCTCGGAAAACCCGTCGCCCCGGTCAATGTAGTTCAGCCGGGCATTCTCCAGCCCCCGGCAGCAGATGGCCGTCAGGGCCGCGCCGGAATCCAGATGGCATTTGGCCGCGGCGGCCAGATCGAGGTTGGCGGCGGTATTGCCCAGCAGCATGACGACATTCTTTTCGGGGATGTCCCGGATGTAGGTGGCCACGGCGTTCAGCGCCTCGATGGTGCCGGTATAGGCGCCGGTGTGATATTCCGGCAGGCCGAAGGGAGGCAGCATCCGCAGCCCGCCCCGGCGGCGGCTCATGTCCCAGTCCTTGCCGCTGCCCAGATGATCCAGCAGGGACTGATAGTCCCGCTGCATGATGACGCCCACATTGTAGATCCCGGCGTTGGCCAGGGACGACAGGGCGAAGTCGATGAGCCTGTAGCGGCCGCAGAAGGGCAGCGAGGCGCTGGTGCGGGTGCGCACCAAAGCGCCCAGCTCGGGCGCGGCGGCGTAGGCGAAGATAATTCCGTGAAAGTCGTTCATATCGGATGACCATTCCTTTCTCCAGGCCTTACGACAGGAAAACCAAAGAAGGAATGGTCATCCTGCGCATGTTTTTCGGTTGCCGCGCAAGCGGCGAGAAAAACGCAATTGAAAGGTTTAAAGTTTGAACTCGTTTAAACTTTAAACCTCCTCGCCGGTGTAGATCATGGCCCCGGCGGGCACCGCGGCCCCCGCCCGGAGCCGGATGCCCGGCCCGCAGGTGGCCACGCCCCAGCGCTCGCTGCCGTCCGGCGGCGCGCCGATATGGGCGTTCGCGCCAACCACGGTGTTCTCGCCGATGATGGCGTACTCCACGGTGGCGCCCTCCTCGACCTTCGCCCCGGGCATCAGCACGCTGTACAGCACGCGGGCCCCCGCTTTCACGGTGGCGGCGCTGGACAGCACGGAATTTTTCACCCGTCCGTCGATGACGCAGCCCTCCGTGACGATGGAGTGGACAACGGACCCGTCCGGCCCCACATAATGGGGAGGCAGGGGGGAGGACTTGGACATGATGGGCCAGTTGGGGTCGTAGAGGTTGATGAGCGTGGTGGAGAGCATATCCATGTTGGCGTCCCACAGGCTGGTGATGGTGCCCACGTCCCGCCAGTAGCCGGAGAAGCGGTAGGGCCACAGCTTTTCGCCGTCCGACAGCATTTTTGGGATGATGTTCTTGCCGAAATCCTTGTCGGAGCCGGGGTCGGCCTCGTCCTCGATGAGGTATTTCCGCAGCTTTTTCCAGTTAAAGATATAAATGCCCATGGAGGCGAGATCGCTCCTGGGCTGCCTGGGCTTTTCCTCGAATTCGGAGATATAGCCGTCGTCCCCCACGTTCATAATGCCGAAGCGGGTGGCCTCCTCCATGGAGACCTGCAGCACGGAGATGGTGCAGGCGGCGTCCTTTTCCACGTGCTCCCGCAGCATCAGGGAATAGTCCATCTTGTACACGTGGTCGCCGGAGAGGATGAGGACATTGTCCGGGTCGTACATTTCAATGAAGCTGATATTCTGGTAAATGGCGTTGGCGGTGCCGGAAAACCAGGAACCCTTTTCCCCGGCGGAGAGGTAGGGCGGCAGGATGAACACGCCCCCGTCGGAGGTGTCCATATCCCAGGCCTGACCGCTGCCGATGTGGGAATTGAGCTGCAGCGGGCGGTACTGGGTCAGCACGCCCACCGTGTCGATGCCGGAATTGGCGCAGTTGGACAGCGGAAAGTCGATGATGCGGTACTTCCCCCCGAAGGGCATACTGGGCTTGGCCACGTTCTGGGTCAGCGCGTACAGCCGGGAACCCTGCCCGCCGGCCAGCAGCATGGCGACGCAGCTTTTTTTCATGGTGTGTACCTCCTGCGGCGTTAATATGGAATTGACGGCGGCTGTCGCCGCCGTCAAGGGGTCAGTTATAGAGGTTCATGGTCCTGTCGGGACCGTTTTCGATATAGCACTCCACCGCGTCGGCGGCGCGCTTCACGGCGGCGGCCATGTCGGCGGCGTCCTGTCCGTGAAAACCGGCCAGCACCCAGTCCGCCATATCGTATTCCCGGGTGGGCGGCGCGCCCACGCCCAGACGGATGCGGGGGAATTCCTCCGTGCCCAGGCGGGCGATGATGCTCTTCAGCCCGTTGTGCCCGCCGGCGGAGCCGGAGGGGCGCACACGGAGCTTCCCGATGGGCAGGGCGATTTCATCCGATACCACGAGGATGTGCCCGGGCTGGATCTTATAATACTTCGCCGCCGGAGCGACGGCGTCGCCGGAGAGGTTCATATAGGTCTGGGGCTTCATCAAAAGCACCTGCTCCCCGCCCACCCGGCAGATGCCGGTGAGGGCGTCGAAGCGGAGCCGGTCGATGGCCGCGTCGAATTTTTCGGCGCAGGCGTCGCCGGTCATGAACCCGGCGTTGTGGCGGGTGTTGGCATATTTCACGCCCGGGTTGCCCAGAAATACCACCAGCCAGCTTACGCCGGCGGTCTTGCGGAATGGGTTCAACATGGGGCCTATTCGAACAGGTTGGAGATGGAGATCTCCTCGTAGATTCTGTCGATGGCGTCGGCAAACACGGGGGCGACGGAGAGGTATTTGATGAGGTCGCACTTGGGCTTGTCGGCGGGATAAGGGACGGTATCGAGCAGCAGAAGCTCCTTGATGCAGCTCTCCTGGAGCTTTTCCACGGCGGAGCCGGAGAGAAGGCCATGGCTGGCGCAGGCGTAGATATCGCCGCAGCCGCCGATCTCCTTGATGGCCTTGGCCGCGCCGCACAGGGACCCGGCGGTGTCCACCATATCGTCCAGCAGGATGCAGGTCTTGCCCTCCACGCTGCCGATGATGTTCATGACCTCGGAGTGGTTGGCCTTTTCCCGGCGCTTATCCACGATGGCCATGTTCACGCCCAGCTTCATGGAGAAAGCGCGGGCGCGGGCGGTGCTGCCCACGTCCGGGGAGACGACCATCACGTCGTCGTTGCCCTTGCCGAACTCGCGCATGTAATATTTGGCGAACAGCGGCGCGCCCATGAGGTTGTCCACGGGGATGTCGAAGAAGCCCTGGATTTGGGCGGCGTGGAGGTCCATGGTCAGGACCCTATCCGCGCCGGCGGCGGTGATGAGGTTGGCCACGAGTTTGGCGGAGATGGGGTCGCGGCTTTTGGCCTTGCGGTCCTGCCGGGCGTAGCCGAAGTAGGGGATGACGGCGGTGATGCGGCCGGCGGAGGCGCGGCGCATGGCGTCGATCATAATGAGCAGCTCCATCAGATTGTCATTGACGGATTTGCAGGTGGACTGGACGATGAACACGTCGCAGCCGCGGACGGGTTCATGGACGGAAATGGAGCACTCACCGTCGGCAAACTGGGTCACGGTGGCGTTTCCAAGGGTTTTGTTCAGGTGGGCGCAGATCTCCTCGGCAAGAACGGGGTTGGAATTTCCGGTGAAGACCTTGATTTCTTTACCGTGTGAAATCATTTCAAATTTCCTCTCTTTTTGTCCGGGCGCACAGGGCCGGCAGTTCTTTTCAAGTCGATTATAACAAAGCCTCCCAGAAAATAAAAGCCCATTATTTACAATTTAGTTTTTTTTGTATATAATAATCCAGCTATCCATTTTTAGATGAAGAAAGTTGTTGAAATCATGCCTGCCATTCAATTCGAAGAATATAAGATTAAGCTGAATAATCTCCTGCCCACGCTGGACGTGGTGGAAAAGGCGCTGAATCTGGACGGCGCGTCCCGGGAGATCGAGGAGCTGGAGACCGCCGGCGCCCGCCCCGATTTCTGGAACGACGTGGAGAATTCCCAGCGCGTCCAGAAGCGTCTGAAGACCCTCAAGGACAAGACGGAAAAATTTTCCCGCCTGCGCGCCGGATGGGACGATATGATGACCCTGTGCGACATGGCCGTCGAGGAAAATGACGACAGCCTGCTGCCGGAGCTGGAGCGCGATTTCGCCGCCTTCTCCGGGGCGCTGGAGACCATACGCCTGTCCACGCTGCTCACCGGCGATTACGACGCCAACAACGCCATCCTCACCTTCCACGCCGGCGCCGGCGGCACCGAGGCCCAGGACTGGACCCAGATGCTCTACCGGATGTACAATATGTGGGCCGACCGCCACGGCTATACCGTCAAGCTGCTGGACTTCCTGGACGGCGACGAGGCGGGCATCAAAAGCGCCACCATCATGATCGAGGGCGAAAACGCCTACGGCTATCTCAAGAGCGAAAACGGCATCCACCGACTGGTGCGCGTGTCCCCCTTTGACGCCGCGGGCCGCCGCCACACCTCCTTCGCCGCGGTGGAGGTCATGCCCGAGATCACCGGGGACAGCGACATCGAGCTGCGGGACGAGGATATCAAGATGGATGTGTTCCGCTCCTCCGGCGCGGGCGGCCAGAAGGTCAACAAGACCTCCTCCGCCGTGCGCCTGACCCATATCCCCACCGGCATCGTGGTATCGTCCCAGGTGGAGCGCAGCCACTTCCAGAACCTGGAAAACTGCAAAAATATGCTCCGCGCCCGTCTGGCCGAGATCAAGGAGCGGGAGCATCTGGAAAAGATCAGCGACATCAAGGGCGTGCAGATGAAGATCGAATGGGGCAGCCAGATCCGCTCTTATGTGTTCATGCCTTATCAGCTGGTGAAGGATCACCGCACCGACTATGAGGACGGCAACATCGACAACGTGATGAACGGCGATCTGGACGGCTTTATCAACGCCTATCTCACCCAAAACGCCGAAAAGTAAGCCGGGGGCTTGCCTCGTCAGCCTGTCAAAGAACTAAAAGAGGAACGGATTTGGGAGATGATGCGGGGGGAGTGTGAGGGGGGCGGAGCCCCGCCTCAATTTGGATAAATAGCCGCCAA
>DAOPXW010000072.1:0-9072 GCA_035352555.1 Oscillospiraceae bacterium | reverse complement strand
AATCTTTTACAAATGTTGTCAAGTTTTTTTTTAAAATTGTCACAATTGCAATTTAAAGCGCTAGTATATTTGTCAAAATTCACTAACATAACAAAAACATAAAGAATAGTATTCGCGAATTATTGCATTTATGCCGATACAAAGCGAAGATATTGAGACAGCAGAAAAAAAGCAGCCGGAGGCAGAAAATTCTGCCTCCGGCTGTAAGAATTAACAAAAATAGTGAATATTTATTTTTTCCCCTTGATGTATTCGTCAATGCTTTTGGCGCCTGTCTTGCCGGCACCCATGGCCAGAATAACGGTGGCCGCGCCGGTAACGGCGTCGCCGCCGGCAAACACGCCTTCGCGGCTGGTCTGACCGTTTTCATCCGCCTGAATACCGCCCTTAGGCGTCACGTCGAGCCCCTTGGTGGTGGAACGGATCAGCGGGTTGGGGCTGGTGCCAATGGCAATAATAACGGCGTCGCAGTCGATGACCCAGTTGGAGCCGGGCACGGCCACGGGCTTACGGCGGCCCCTCTCGTCCGGCTCGCCCAGCGCCATCTTCTGAACCTCCATGCCGATCACGCGGTCGTTCTCGTCACCGAGAATGCGCACGGGGTTGTTCAGCAGCTGGAACTCGATCTCCTCGGGAATGGCGTGATCGACCTCTTCCTTCCGGGCGGGCAGCTCGTCGATGCCGCGGCGGTAGACAATGTACACGTGCTCCGCGCCCAGACGCTTGGCCACACGGGAAGCGTCCATGGCCACGTTGCCGCCGCCCACCACGACCACGCGCCTGGGGTGCTTGATGGGCGTGTCGTAATCCTCGCGATAGGCCTTCATCAGGTTGACGCGGGTCAGAAACTCGTTGGCGGAATAGACGCCCAGCAGGTTCTCGCCGGGGATATGTAAAAACTGCGGGAGGCCCGCGCCGGAGCCGATATACACGGCCTCGTAGCCGAAATCCTCGAACAGCTCATCCACGGTCATGGCCTTGCCGATGACGGCGTCGGTGACGATCTTCACACCCATGGCCTTGAGGTTATCGATTTCCTTGGCGACAATCTCCTTTGGCAGACGGAACTGAGGGATGCCGTAGACCAGAACCCCGCCCGGCTTATGGAAGGCCTCGTAGATAGTGACGTCGTAGCCCATCTTGCGCAAGTCGCCCGCGCAGGTCAGGGAGGAGGGGCCGGAGCCGATGATGGCTACCTTGTGGCCATTGGATTCGGGGATGGCGGGTGCGGCCAGGTCCTTCTTGCTCATATGGTAATCCGCCACAAAGCGCTCCAGACGGCCGATGCCGACGCCCTCGCCGTTCTTGCCGCGGACGCATTTGCCCTCGCACTGCTTCTCCTGCGGGCACACACGGCCGCAGACGGCGGGCAGGGAGTTGGTGGAGGCAATGATCTCGTAGGCGGTGTCGAAGTCGCCTGCGGCGACCTTGGCGATGAACTCGGGGATGCGCACCTGCACGGGGCAGCCGGTGCGGCAGGCGGGGTCGGCGCAGGCGAGGCAGCGCTTGGCCTCGTCGACGGCCATCTCGGCGGTGTAGCCCAGAGCGACCTCGTCGAAGTTCTTGTTGCGGATCTTCGGGTCCTGCTCGGGCATGGGGTTCTTATCTTTTCTCATATTAACCATTGCGCTTACCTCCGGTCATTTTGCAGATATGCTGGTTTTCTTCTGCTTCCTCGTCCAGATAGAAAGCGCCGCGCTTGAGCAGAAGATCAAAATCGACCTCATGAGCATCGAAATCGGGGCCGTCCACGCAGGCAAACTTCGTCTCGCCGCCGACCATGACGCGGCAGCCGCCGCACATGCCGGTACCGTCAACCATGATGGGATTGAGCGAAACGATGGTCTTGATGCCGTAGGGGCGGGTGACGTCCGCTACCAGCTTCATCATCAGGCCGGGGCCGATGGCGATGACGCGGTCGTACTTTTTGCCGGATTCGATAAGCTCCTTGAGAATGGTGGTAGTGAAAGCCTTGCGGCCGTAGCTGCCGTCGTCGGTAGCCAGATACAGATTGGTGCTGGCGGCCTTCATCTCGTCCTCAAGTATGACGATATCCTTGCTGCGGAAACCGGCGATCATATCCACCTTGATGCCCCTGTCGTGCATCTCTTTGGCGATGGGGTAAGCAATGGCGCAGCCCACGCCGCCGCCGACGACGGCGACGCTCTCAAGGCCGTCCATCTCGGTGGGATGGCCGAGGGGACCGACAAAGTCTGTGATGTAATCGCCCTCTTCAACGGTGTGGAGCATCCTGGTGGTGTGGCCGGCGGCCTGCACCATCACGGTGACGGTGCCCTTTTCGCGGTCATAACCGGCCACGGAAACGGGAATACGCTCACCCTGTTCATCCAGACGGAAGATGACGAACTGGCCGGCGGCGGCATGCTTCGCCACCAGCGGAGCTTCGATCTCAAACAGGCAAATCGTTTTCGCCTCGTTCAGAAATCTTTTCTTGACGATCTTGAACATCTGACTACCTCTTATCCTTCTTTATCTGACACGCAGCCCGTGCCGAAAATAATAAGATAATCATACTCATTTTGTGGTGAATTGTCAACGAAAACGGGAGCAATATTTCTGCCAACATTCTGACAATCACGCAAAAATACGCAAGTATACAAAAGATACCTGCATGTGTTATAATAACCGCGGTACGGTTCCTATCACACACATCAACACGCGCCGCGCGGCGGCGCATTATAAGCTGCAGCACTGAATATTAGGAGGCCGCCAATGATTATTGAAAAGAAGCGCTTCGGTACAGCGGACGGTACGCCCGTCCTGAAATTCCGCATCAGAAACAAAAACGGCATGGTGCTGTCCCTGATCAGCCTGGGCGCCGCCATGACGGGCCTGACCGCGCCGGATCGAAACGGCAATTTTGGCGACGTGCTGCTGGGTTACGACGATCTGGACGGCTATCTCGCCAACGACGGCTATCTGGGGGCCTGCGTGGGCCGCTACGCCAACCGCATCGGCGGCGCCGGCTTCGAGCTGGGCGGCAGGGAATACCACACCACCGCGAACGAGGGGCGCAATACGCTCCATGGCGGGCGCGGCTGGAGCAAGCGCGTGTTTGAGTGCCATCCCGGCGCGGACAGCGTGGAATTTTGCCTGACGGATCGGGAGGGGGCGGACGGTTTCCCCGGGAATCTTACCGTGCGGGTGAAATACACCCTTGGCGACAACAATTCCGTGGAGATCGATTATCTGGCGGTATCCGACAGCGACACCGTGCTGAGCATCACCAACCACGGCTACTATAATCTGGCCTGCGGCGGCGATGTGCTGAACCACCAGCTGCGGGTGGCGGCGGACTATTACACCCCCGTGGACAGCGAGCTGATCCCCACCGGCGAGATCCTGCCCGTGGAGGGTACGGATTTCGATTTCCGCACGCTGCGCCGCATCGGAAACGGCTTTTACGACCACAACTATGTCCTGCGGGACGAGAACCCCGGGGTGGTGGTCTACGATTCCGGCTCGGGCCGCAAAATGGAAGTGGAGACGGATATGCCCGGCGTGCAGATTTACTGCTCCGGGATGCTCACCGACCGGCTGGGCAAGCACGGCGCGCGTTACGGCCGCTACAGCGGCTTATGCCTGGAGACGCAGTTTTTCCCGGATTCGCCCAATGTGCCGCAGTTCCCGTCCGCCGAGCTGAAAGCCTGGGAGGAATACCGCCGGCATACCGTCTATCGCTTTTCCGCCGAATAACATAAAAAACCGAAACATTACTGTTCCGGTTTTTTATGTGGTGAGGACAAAATGAAAAAGATGAAAAGCTTTCTTGCAATTCTTATGGTACCAGCGAATTGTTTCGTAAAAAACAGTGTAATTATTACAAGAGTATTAAATGTAGAGAAAATTGCGGCTTTTTTCAAAAAAGCCGCAATTTTATTTGCTTAATCCAGCAGCAGCCCCCACCAGAAGCCCCTTGGAAACGCGGACGGGGGCGCGGCGGCGGCACAGGGTTTTTCTCCGCCGGGACCGCGCAGCAGCACGCCGGCCGTCTCATGGAATCCGGCCAGCGCGGCGATGGCGGAATCCCGCTCCGCCGGCGGGCAAAGCAGTTCCCGCAGCTGGAGCACGCCGTCCTCGGGATAACAGCAGGCGAGCCCGCCGCCCACCGCGTACAGCCCGCCGCCGCAGGCGCGGCAGACCTGCTCCGCCAGCTCGAGATACGCCGCAGAAAAAGTCATGTGCGGGCTGCCGGCAAGCAGTTCCTCCCGCCGGCGGCAATAGGTTTCGGCGTCGGTCGGCCGGGGCCTGAGCCGCAGGGCGTTGGCTCCGGGCGTATGAAAACGGTCGGCCGCAAAGGCGGCGGGGCCCATGGCCAGCGTCTTGGCGTACCAGTCATAGAGCGACGGCTCGGCGGGGGAGGTACAAAGCGTATCGCAGCCCCAGCGGCCCGCCAGCTCGGCGCAGGCCTTCATCAGCGCGTCGCCGATACCCCGCCCGCGGCAGCGCTCGTCTGTGGCCACGGCGTAAATATAGGCGCATTTCCGGCCGCCCGCCGACAGGCCGCCCAGCAGATAGGCCATCGCCACGGGTGTCCCGCCGTCCCGGCAGACCAGCCCCGCCCCGACCCGGGGCAGCAGCGTGAAGAAAGCGTCCACCAGCGCATCCGGGTCACCGAAGGTCCTTTCCCACAGCGCTTTCAGCGCCGGTATGTCCTTTTCGCAGGAAGCGCCGATCTGAAGCCCGCTCATCCGCTGTACCTCGCCGTGTATTTTTTCAGCCGGTATTCCGGCTGGAAGGATTCCTTGGCTTTGCGCATGGATTCCTGGCCCATGTCGTCCTCCCGGTTGAGATAGATCACGCCCGGCCGGGTGGCCAGCACCATCCTGGCATATTCTCTGGTCACCATGGGATAGGCGCCGTTGATCCCGGTAAAGGCCTTTTCAAAGTGGACGTCCACCGTGTCGTCGGAGATCTGCTCGCCCACGGTGAAGCCAAGTATTCTTCCGCCGGCGCGCAGGACGCCGCCGTCCAGAGCCAATCGGTCAAAGGCCTCGAAGCCGCGGACAATGGCCTCGTGCTCATCGGCAATGCCTTCGTGCAGGCGGTCGGCGTTTTCCTCCGTCCACTGCCGCAGCATATCCACGCAGCCCGGCACCAGCTCCCGGGTCAGCGGGACGAAGTCCCAGCCCGCGTTTTCGGCCTCGAAGCGGTTACAGTGGTTTTTCTTGCCGTGGAGCTTTTTACCCGCCAGCGAAGCCAGCGACTCCGCGCGGTAGATGTAGTCGAAGTAAGCGTCGTCCTCGCAGTAGATAAAGCGGTTGAGGAAGGCCGCCTCCAGCTCCGCCTTATGTTCCTCGGTGATGCCGCTGATGCGCAGGGGATAGCCCCGCATCTCCGCAAAGGCGTGCAGCTCCCGGATGGCGGGAGCCAGCGGGCCCGTGCCCACGGGGAACGCGAAGAAGGGCAGGTCCTCGTACTTTAGCTTGACCAGCATCCGGTCGCCGAAGCGGGTTACCAGCTGCTTGTACCGCTTGTCCCACATATAAATGTTGCCGAAGCTGAAATCGGCGCTGCGGGAGTTTTCGGCACGGAGAATGTCTTCGCACCAGGCGCGGTCTTCCAGGGTCAATGGGTGAAATTCCAGCATAAATACCTCAATATGTCTTTGTACAGATAGTCTTGATCTCTTTTTGCAGGGCCTTCAGGTCCACAAAGGTTTCCGGGCGCTTGCCCTCGTCCCGCAGCAGCGCGGCGGGGTGATAGACGGCCATCATGCGCACGCCGTCCCTGTCGTACCACTTGCCGTGATCGCGGGTGATGCGGAAGTCGGGGCTGATCAGCGCGGTGGCCGCGATGCGCCCCAGACAGACGATGATCTTGGGCGCGATCAGCGCGCGCTGGCTTCGCAGCCAGTGTGCGCAGGCGTCCTGCTCGGTATTCAGCGGGTCGCGGTTGTGAGGCGGGCGGCACTTGACCATATTGGCGATGTAGACCTTCGCGCGGTCCAGGCCGATGATGGCCAGCTCCGTATCCAGCAGCTCTCCGGCCCGGCCCACAAAGGGCTCGCCCTTCAGGTCTTCCTGCTCGCCGGGGCCCTCGCCGACAAACAGCACTTCCGCGTCGCGCCGGCCCACGCCGAAAACCACGTTGTGCCGCCCTTCACAAAGTCCGCAGCCGCGGCAGCCTTTACAGGCCCGCTCCAGCTCGTCCCAATCCATCAGTTTTCCTCCGTACCGCGGGCCAGCGAAAGCAGCAGCTCCCGCTTGTTGAACTCAGGGTGTTCCATCACGTATTCCAGCAGGAACCGCATCATCTCGCCAAGCTACGGACCCCGCAGGCCCAGCTCCAGCAGATCGTCCCCCGAGACGGCGAGACGCCGCATGGAAAAGCACTCCCCGGATTTGAGCACGGAGACGAATTGCTTTTCGTATTCCCCGTCCCCGGTGAGCACGCCGTATGCCGCGGCGGCACAGGCGACGGAATCCACGCCGTAGCGGTTCAGCAGCTTTTTCCAGCCCAGCTTGTCCTCCGCCGGCGGCAGCCTGATGATCTCGGCGGCGGCCGCGCAGCAGCGCACGGTGCGGCCGTCCAGCCGCAGGGACAGAAGAAATTTCCTCACGTCGCGGATCATGCCGCGCTCTTGCAGCAAAACGGAAAATGCGGTCCAGCGGAGGAGTGCCTTTTTCTGCAAATGCGCCAGCGCGGAAAAATTGAGGGCGTCGTTTTTTCCGGAGGGGCTTATGTATCGGTTGAGCAGCCCCAGCCCGATCATTTCGCCGATGCGCTCGGTGTGATTTGTCAGCAGCGTTTTTTCCAGCTCGTCCCGCACCCGCTCCGCCGCCAGCGTGGCGGCCAGGGGCGCGCAGGCCGCGATGCCGGAGTAGGTGCCGATATCAATGGTAAAGCCCAGCCGCGCCGCGAAACGCAGCGCCCGGAACATCCGCAGCGCGTCCTCCTGAAAGCGCACGGCGGGTTCGCCCACGCAGCGCACGATGCCCAGACGGATATCCTCGATCCCGTCGAAGGGGTCCACCGTAAGCCCGTCCGGCGAGAGGGCCACGGCGTTCATGGTGAAATCCCGACGGCTGAGGTCGGCGGTGAGGTCGGTGACGAAGCTGATATTGTCCGGGCGGCGATGGTCGGAATATTCGCCGTCGGTCCGGAAGGTGGTGACCTCCACGCTGTGGCTGCCGACCACGACGGTGACCGTACCGTGGCGCAGCCCGGTGGGCCGGGAGGAGGGAAAGACCTCCATGACCTCCTCGGGCAGGGCGCTGGTGCAGATATCCCAGTCGTTGGGGGCGATGCCGAGGATCATATCCCGGACGCAGCCGCCCACAAGATAGGCCCGGTGTTCCCGCGCCTGCAGGCCCAGAAGCACTTGCTTGACGTATTTTGGGGGGGTGATTTTTGCCATGCCATACCTCTGCGTTTCTTTTCTTTGAAAAGAAGTATAGTATTCCGCAGTGCGGATATATACTTGTAATATCCCGTTTCCGGTATTATAATAACACTCTGAGAAAATAACATCAATACTTCATACGAGGTTTTAATATGAATGAATTTCGTAATTTTATGACGCCCTGCCGCAAGGGCCATCTCATCGGGATCGGGGGCGTGTCCATGTCCCCGCTGGCCGAGGTGCTCCGGGGCATGGGCCTCATCATAACCGGTTCGGACATCTCGGACAGCGACAAGGTGCAGCATCTGCGGACGCTGGGGATTGAAATCCACATCGGCCACCGGGCGGAGAATCTGGCCCGGGACACGGAATTTGTCGTCCGCACCGCCGCCGCGCATGACGACAATCCAGAGGTCGTGGAGGCCCACCGCCGGGGCATTCCCGTGTTTGAGCGCGCGCAGGCCTGGGGCGCCATCATGCAGGATTACGACAACGCCCTGTGCATCGCGGGCACCCACGGCAAGACCACCACCACGTCCATGTGCACGCATATCCTCATGGCGGCCGAAAAGGACCCCACCGTGATGATCGGCGGCACGCTGCCGCTGCTGGAGTCCGCGGGCTACCGCGTAGGCCGGGGCAACACCATCATTTTGGAATCCTGCGAATATTACAATTCCTTTTTGCAGTTTTTCCCCACCGTGGCCATTATCACCAACATCGAGGCCGACCATCTGGACTTCTTCAGGGATATCGAGGATATCAAGCATTCCTTCCGGGAATTTGCCTCCCACGTCCCGCAGGAGACCGGCCATGTGATCGTCAATCTGGACGATAAGAACTCCATGGACGCCATCCGGGGACTGCAGCGCCATATCGTGACCTACGGCATGGGCGCCGAAGCCGACGTCTATCCCGAAAACATTAGCAGCATCGGCTTCCAGTCCACTTTTGACGTGATGTATCGCGGCAACCTGTTTGCCAACGTCACCATCCATGTGCCGGGCCGCCATAACATCTATAACGCGCTGGCCGCCACCGCCGCCGCCATCTGCCTGGGCATTAAGCCCACCGCGGTGACTTACGGCCTGGCGGGCTTCAACGGCGCCGGCCGCCGTCTCGAGTTTAAGGGCAAATTTAACGGCGCGGATGTTTACGACGATTACGCCCACCATCCCGGCGAGCTGAAGGCCCTGCTGGACGCGGTGGAGCCGCTGGGCTACAAGCGCACCATCGTGGTATTCCAGCCCCATACCTATTCCCGCACCATCGCGCTGTTCGACGATTTTCTCAGGCAGCTCTCCCGCCCGGACGTGGTGTATCTGGCGGAGATCTATGCCGCGCGGGAAAAGAATACCCAGGGCGTGTCCTCCGCCATGCTGGCGGAAAAGCTGCCCAACGCCACGTTTTTCCCCAGCTTCAGCGAGATCGGGACCGCGCTGCGCGCAGCCGCTCAGCCGGGAGACATCCTCCTGACCGTGGGCGCCGGGGACGTCTACAGGATCGGCGAGGATCTGGTCAAAAAGTGAACCACTCCCAGAGCGCTGAAAACAGTCGCCGGCGCTGGCCGCCATGGTGGGTATCGCGCCGGGAATGATCATTATTTATTTCTGACGGCAAACTGCCGGTCCGATTTTTCGGACCGGCAGTTTTTTTTCGGATCAATACACTCCCGCCATGTGCAGGACTACATAGGCCAGACCTGT
>DAOPXW010000071.1:5221-9231 GCA_035352555.1 Oscillospiraceae bacterium | reverse complement strand
TTTTGGTCCGAGTGACAGGGTTCGAACCTGCGGCCTGATGGTCCCAAACCACCCGCGCTACCAACTGCGCTACACCCGGATATTTACTTTTTCGGTTTCTGAAAATTTTGCTGTCTGTGGTCAAAGCTGTGGTCAAATGCAATTTCGGGGTACTATTCAATGGGCGGTCAAACCACGCAAACGCCCGTGTTCCAAGGGCTCCCGGCGCTTCGGTTTCACTCGGCTTGGATACCGGCACGGCACTCCCAAACCACCCGCGCTACCAACTGCGCTACACCCGGTTATGCCCGATGATTATACAACAAATGACGCCACCGCGCAACTGATTTCTTGAATGCGGCGCGGACTTGTGCTATTCTGTGGGCGGGAGAGTGATCTGATGAGAATCCGCAAAAAAACCAACCTCGGTCCGCGCATGGAAAAGTGCGCCGCCGTGCTGATAGAAAAGCCTGAGGACCTGTCGGGCCAATGGCGTGCCGCCTTTCCTGGCTATGACAGGCTCTGGCTGGAGCTGGGCTGCGGCAAGGGCGCTTTTACCGTGGAGACCGCCGCGCAGAATCCCACCGCGCTGTATCTGGCGCTGGAAAAGGTGCCGGACGCCATGGTCATGGCCATGGAGCGCGTGTGCGGGCGCTGCCTGGAAAACGTCCGTTTCTTCGACCGGGACGCCCTGCTGCTGCCCTATATCTTCGCCCCCGGCGAGGTGGACCGCATTTACATCAATTTCTGCGACCCCTGGCCCCGCAGTCACGACGCCAAACATCGCCTCTCGGCCCCCGGATTTCTGCGCAAATATGCCGACACGCTGCCGATCGGCGGCGAGATCCACTTCAAGACCGACAACAATCCCTTGTTCGCCTGGTCGCTGGAGCAGTTCAAATCCGAGGGCTGGATCTTGTCGGAGGTCACCAGCGACCTGCACGCCGGGGGCCCCTGCGGCGTGATGACCGACTATGAGGCCCGTTTCTATGCGGAGGGCGTCACTATCAACCGTCTGGTGGCCGCCCGCGCCGCCGCCACCAGGACCACCGCCGACGGCGAGCCGCCGAGGATGTACAACGCAGGCATCGAGCGGCCTTACCGTACCAGGGACTTGTTCGGCAAGGAGACGGAATCATGAGATTTATTTCCTGGAACCGGCGTGTCGCCGGCGGCGGGGCGCGCATTCAAGGCCCGGTCAACCAAGATTTCCGCCCGCGGAGGTAACGTGATGAGATTTATTTCCTGGAATGTCAACGGCCTGCGGGCCATAATGAATAAGGGCTTCACCGAGGCCTTCTGGAATCTGGACGCCGACTTTTTCTGCCTGCAGGAGACCAAGCTGCAGGCCGGTCAGCTTGAATTGGACCTGCCGGGGTATGAGGCCTATTGGTCTTATGCCGAGAAAAAGGGCTATTCCGGCACGGCCATTCTCACCCGGCGCCCCCCGCTGGATGTGACAAGCGGCATCGGCATCGGCGAGCACGACACCGAGGGCCGGATTGTGACCCTGGAGTACGAGGACTTCTATCTGGTCTGCGTCTACACCCCCAACGCCCAGGATGAGCTGCGCCGTCTCGACTACCGCATGAGCTGGGAGGACGCCTTCCGCGACTACCTTGCCGGGCTGGACGCGGTCAAGCCTGTGATCGTCTGCGGCGACATGAACGTGGCCCACGAGGAGATCGATATCAAAAACGCCGCGGCCAACGTGGGGCACCCCGGCTTCTCGGACGAGGAGAGGGGCAAATTTACCGATCTGCTGGCCTCGGGCTTCACGGATACCTTCCGCTTTCTCTATCCCGGCCGGCGGGACGCCTATTCCTGGTGGAGCTACCGGGCCAATGCCCGGGCCAACAACGTGGGCTGGCGCATCGACTATTTTCTGGTGTCCGACCGGCTGCGCGGCAACATCCGGGACGCCTACATCTTCCCAGAGATCACGGGCTCCGACCACTGCCCCGTAGGGCTGGATATGATATGGTAAGCATCGGCGGCGTTCTCATCAACGGGCCGCTGACGCTGGCCCCCATGGCCGGGGTGACGGACTTCGCCTTCCGGGGCCTGTGCCGCGCCCAGGGCGCGGCTTTGACCACCACGGAGATGGTCAGCGCCAAGGCCCTCGTCTTCGGCGACGAAAAGACCAGGGCGCTGCTGTATATCCCGCCGGAGGAGCACCCCGTCTGCGCCCAGATCTTCGGCCATGAGCCGTCGGTTATGGCCGCGGCCGCGGCGCTGGCGCTGGAGTATTCCGGAGCCGATATATTGGATATCAACATGGGCTGCCCCGTGGGCAAGGTCGTCAAATCCGGGGACGGCTGCGCGCTGATGCGCGATCCCGTCCTGGCCGGGCGCATCATCGAAGCCGTGGTCAAAGCCGCAGACGTCCCCGTGACGGTGAAGTTCCGCAAGGGCTTCGACGGCGGCAGCGTTAACGCGGTGGAGTTTGCCAGGGTCTGCGAAGCCGCCGGGGCGGCGGCTGTGGCCGTCCACGGGCGCACCCGGGTGCAGATGTACGCGGGAAAGGCGGACTGGGATATTCTCCGCGGCGTGAAGGCCGCGGTGTCCATCCCCGTCATCGCCAACGGCAATATTTTTGAGCCGGAGGATGCGGCCCGCATTCTGCGCTACACGGGCTGCGATCTGGCCATGGTGGGCCGGGGCGCCTTCGGCGATCCCTGGCTGTTTGCCCGGGGCGCCGCCGCCGTGCGCGGCGAACCTGTCCCCGACCGTCCGCCCCTGCGGGAGCGTATCGGCGCGGCCGAGGGCCAGATCGTGCGTCTGGCGCAGCGGGCCGGCGAGCGGGCGGCCTGTCTGCAGGCCCGGCACCATCTTCCCTGGTATCTCCGGGGCGTTAGCTACGCCAATTACTACAAACAGCAGTTGGTCCGCGTGGAGACGCTGGCGGAGCTGCACCAAATCTGTGAAGGGATAAAAAGGGATCTTGTATGACGATCGAGGAAGAAAACGACGCCGTCCGCCGGGTACTGGACGGTGACGCCGACGCCTTTTCTCCGCTGGTGGAGGCGTACCAGAAAAACGTCTATAATCTGGCGCTGCGCATGACGGGCAATCCCGAGGATGCGCTGGATATGGCGCAGGAGGCCTTTATCCGGGCCTACAATTCGCTGTCCTCCTTCCGGGGTGACAGCAAATTTTCCGTGTGGCTGTACCGCATCGTATCCAACGTCTGTCTGGATTTTCTGCGCGCCCGCAAAGGCCGGGCCGCCGTCTCCCTCAGCCAGACCGGCCCGGACGGGGAGGACACGGCGCTGGAGATCCCGGACGAGCGCGCCCTGCCGGAGGCGGAGCTGGAGCGCGCCCTCACCAGGGACGCGGTGCGCCGCGGCCTTCAGGCCCTGCCGGACGATCAGCGCGAGATCCTGCTTCTGCGGGAAATCCAGGGCCTTAGCTACGAGGAGATCGCCGCCGCGCTTTCGCTGGAAGGCGGTACGGTGAAGTCCCGTATCTTCCGGGCGCGAAAAAAACTTTGCGCCTATCTTCTGGCGGACGGGAACATTTCCGAAGTGTTTTCGTCCACACAGACAAAGGAGGTGTGACGGAAGATGGCCGATTTTGAATGCGAACAATATCAAATACTGATCAGCCGCCGCCTCGACGGGGAACTTACCGCCGACGAGCGCGAGGCGCTTCAGGCGCATCTCGCCTCCTGCCCGGACTGCGCCCGTCTGTACGCCGCCTTTTCCGCCGTTTCGGACACCCTCCGGAGCGATCTCGAAGAACCGCCGTCCGCCCTGCGGGAAAACGTCATGGGCGCGGTGCGCGCCAAAAAAGGCGATATTGTCCGCCTCCGGCGCCGCCGGGTCCGGCTGACGGCGCTGGCCGCGTGTCTTGCCCTGCTGGTACTGGGCTCCGCCGGGCTGGGCCTTTTCAGCCGCAGCGGCGGCATGACCGCCGCCAGCACCTCCGCCGCCTATGGAAAGTCCACCTCGGGCGGCGATACCGAAACTGCCGCCGACGCAGCGGGAAACAACCTGATGACCACGGGCGGCGCCGAATCCGCCAACGGC
>DAOPXW010000071.1:0-5121 GCA_035352555.1 Oscillospiraceae bacterium | reverse complement strand
AGCGGCCCGGACACCGCCGCCCCGGCTGTGGTCAGCGGCCCGGACACTGCCACCCCGGCTGTGATCAGCGGCCCGGACGGCAGCTGCCGCACCGCCGACGCGGACACGACGGCCCGGCTGGACGACCTGTTGGCCTACGCCGGCGACGCCGCCGCCCCGTCGGACACCGCCGGCGCTTACACCGTTTCCCTGCCGGACAGGGGCACGCTCACCGTGGTGCCCGACGGCGACAAGCTGCTGTGTCAGTCCGACTCGGCCGACAGCTGGTATCTGGCCGCGGGCAGCGCCGCCGATCTGCAGTCCCTGCTGCAGGAACTGGATTCCGTGAATTAAATCCATCTCTGAAAGAGAGAGTGGAAACGCTCTCTCTTTTCGCGCGATTTTTTGCCGTTTCAGGCGAAAAAATTTGAATTCTAGCGGGATGTGTGCATATTTTCCTTGAAACATCGTTAAAATTATGTTACATTGTATGTCTGATAATCATAATCACGGTTTTTGACCGTACGTTAGGAGCGAATCAAGTGAAACGCATCAAAGTCTCAAATAATGTTATCCGCCGGCTTCCCCGGTATCTGCGGCGGTTGGATGAACTGAACGCCGAGGGCGTTGGCCGTGTCTCCTCCGGTGAGCTTGGCCGTCAGTTGGGTCTGACCCCCTCCCAGATCCGTCAGGATTTCAGCTGCTTCGGTGAATTCGGCCAGCAGGGCTACGGCTATAATGTGGTCGCGCTGCGCAACGAGATCGCGTCCATACTGGGTATGGATCGCGGCTTCAAGGCCATTCTGGTGGGCGTGGGCAACATCGGCCGCGCGCTGATGGAGAACTTCTCCTTCTCGGAGTGGGGCTTCACCCTGGAAGCGGCTTTTGATATCAAGCCCAGTCTGATCGGCACCAATGTCAACGGCGTGGTGATCCTCGACGAAAAAGATCTCCCCGCGTTTCTGTCGAAGAACCATATCGACGTGGCCGTGCTGTGCGTGCCCAAGCACGTCGCCGTGTCCGCCACCGAGGTGCTCACCGGCAGCGGCATCAACGCCATCTGGAACTTCACCAACGTGGAGCTCACCGAGCCCAACAGCCCGGTGCTGGTGGAAAATATGCATTTCTCCGACAGTCTCCTCTCCCTGAGCTACTATGTCTCCGACAACATCAACGAGGAGACCGCAAGGCAGAATCGGCTGAACCGATAAGGAGCCCTTTTGAGAAAGCCCGTCTTGATCGCCGTCCTGGCGCTGGTTGTGGCACTGGCGCTGGGCGTTACCCTCTATATCGCCACCAGGCCAGACGGGACGTCGAGCGACGATCCGCTGGTTCGGCAGAGTTATGCCAACGGCGAATATTCCCAGACCCTGCTGCAGAATGCCGACACCGCGGCGAATTCCGCGCTGCAGCCCATTTACGATGCCGCTGTGGCCGCGGCGGCCTCCGCCGCCCCCGCGGCGGACACCACCGCCCGCCACGTCCTCTCCAAGGACGGCGCCATCGCCCTGGCGGAGGGCGCGTCCATTACGCTGGTCTCCGGCGAAGCGACCCTGGCGGTCACCGCGGGCGCCGTGTCGGATGTGACGGCGGGCGAAACCGCCGCGGACGGTGCCATGGCGGCCAACCATCGCTATATCGTCTGCACCGGCGGCACGGCGGCGGTCACCGTCACTCAGCGGTCGGTATTTGTCTGCTCGGGCAGCGCCTCGGTCACCGCCGGCGAGATCGCCCCGGTGGCCTTTACCGACGTCAAGGCCGGCAGCTGGTATTACGATGCCGTCTCCTATCTGGCGGGCATCGGGCTCCTTGGCGGCGTATCCGCCACCTCCTTCGCCCCCAACGGCACGCTGACGCTGGCTCAGGCGCTGACGCTGGCCGCCTCGCTGCATCAATACAGTCAGGACGGCAAGGTCACGCTGAAAGCCGACAAGGATATCTGGTATATGAGCTATGTGGAATACGCCGTGTCCCAGGGCGTGGCAGACGGCAGCTATGCCGGCAAAACCACCGCGGAATATAACGCCCCCGTCACCCGCGCGGAGTTCGTTCATATCCTGTACGGCGCCCTGCCCGAGGAGAGCTATACCGTCATCAACTCCATCGGCTACGACGCCATCCCGGACGTCCGCGCCTCCCAGGCCTATGCCGACGAGATCTACGCCTTCTACCGGGCTGGCATCATCACCGGCGGCGAAGGCAACAAATTTGACCCCTCCGGCACCATCACCCGCAGCGCGGTGGCGGTGATTATGGCCAATATGCTGGATCCGGGCCAGCGCCAGTCCGTGACCCTCAAATAGACCACTCAAACGGCCAGTGTGCACTGGCCGTTTTTCATTCCCGAAAGGAAGTGCTGTCCATGTCAGATACCATCGCCGCCGTGGCCACCGGCTGGGCCGTGTCCGCCATCGGCATCGTGCGTCTGTCCGGCGGCCGGGCCGTGCCGCTGGCGGAGGCCCTGTTCCGGCCCCGCTCGGGCCGGGCCCTGTCCGTCTATCCCGACCGCACGCTGGTCTACGGCGACCTTGTGGATGCGGACGGGCAGGTACTGGACGTGTGCCTTTGCACCCTCAGCCGCGCGCCCAACAGCTATACCGGCGAGGATACCGCCGAATTCCAGTGTCACGGTTCCCCCGCCGTGCTGCGCGCCGCGCTGGACGCGCTGTTCGCGCTGGGCGCGCGGCAGGCGGGCCCCGGCGAATTCACCCGCCGGGCCTTTCTCAACGGCCGCATGGATCTGACCCAGGCGGAGGCCGTGGCGGACATCATCGAAGCCGACACCGCCGAATGCGCCAAAAACGCCGCCGGACAGCTGGGCGGCGCGCTGAGCGGGAAGATCGGGGCCGTGTACGACGACCTGGCCGACGTCAGCGCCCACTATCACGCGGTGCTGGACTACCCGGACGAGGATATCGAGGATTTCCGTCTGACAGCGTACAGGGACCTTTTCGCCCACAGCATTGCCGCGCTGGAACGCCTGCTGGCCACCTTTTCCCGGGGCAAGGTGCTGCGCAGCGGCGTGCCCGCCGCCATCGTGGGCCTGCCCAACGCGGGCAAGAGCTCGCTGATGAACGCCCTGCTGGGTTATGACCGGGCCATCGTCACCGACATCCCCGGCACCACCCGGGACACCATCGAAGAAAAGGTCCGCATCGGCGGCGTGACTTTGCGTCTGACGGACACCGCCGGTATCCGCGATACCGGCGACGCCATCGAGCGGCTGGGCGTGGAGCGCAGCCGGGAGGCGCTGAAAAACGCCCAGCTGGCCATCGCCGTGGTGGACGGCGGGGCGGCCGCGCGGGAGGGCGACGCCGCCATCATCGCGCAGGCCGCCCGGGCCCCCAAATGCGTGGTGGCCGTCACCAAGCGCGATCTGGGCGGAGCAGTTCACGTGACCGCCCCGGCGGGCGTGCCCGTGGTATCTGTCAGCGCCGTAACCGGCGAGGGACTGGACGAGCTTGCCGCCGCTGTCGCGGCCCTCTTTCCCCTGCCGGACGTGCCCGCGGGCGAGATTCTCACCAACGCCCGGCAGGCCGACGCCGTGGCCCGGGCGCTGGATTCCCTGCGTACCGGGCTGGACGCCATGGCGGCGGGCTGCACCCCGGACATCGTTCTCACCGAGACGGAGGAGGCCATGGCCGCGCTGGGCGCCCTCACCGGGCGCAGCGTAGGCGAGGACGTGACCGACCGCATCTTCTCCCGCTTCTGCGTGGGCAAATAAGAGGCTCCTCCGCTTTTGGCGGAGGAGCCTTGAGGCTGTCAAAAAAAGCCTTTTTGACAGCCTCAAAACGCCGAATTTTTTGCGAAACCGTGTCTTCGCAAAAAACGTCGCTCCGCTCCCCAAACCCTTGTACCGCAAGGGTTTGGGGCTATTTATCCAAATTGAGGTGGGGTTTCGCCCCCCTCACGCTCCCCCCGCAAAGCACTGTGCTTTCCTTTCTTCGGGAGTTCTTTGACAAGCTGAAAAGGCTCCTCCGCTTTTGGCGGAGGAGCCTTTTGGATTTTCTTACGCTTTCGGTTCCGGGCGGCGGGGCAGCGAGCTGTGGGCGCGCAGCGCCATCATGGCCTTCTGCACCCCGGCGCCCAGCGCCTCGGCGGCGGCGTAGTCAAAGGCCGGGTCGGTGACGAAGATCTCTGTCACGGCGGCCACGTGGGGCGCGGACTTGTAGCGCTGGATGTAGCTGGCGCCGATGTTGGCAAAGCTTACGCCGCGGTCCAGCGCGGCCCGGCTGATCTTCGCGATCTCATAGCGGGCCGCCTCGGCATAGGCCACGGTAAAGCCGTCCGGCGACACACGGTGCTTCAGCACATCCGTTTCCATCATGGCATTGAACAGCTGCCGTTCCTCCAGCTCGCTGCCCGCCAGCTTCACCAGCGTAATGCGGCCATAGGGGGCCTCGCCGCGCAGCTCGCCCAGATCGGGGCCGTAAAGCAGGATCTCGTCCCCGACGGCGGCGGTCTCGTCCCCGGTGGCGCACAGATAATTCACGCCCCGGCGCACGCTGCCGCCGATCTCCAGCGCGGGCGCGGCCGCGCCGAAAGAGAGCGCCCCCTCCGCCGCGGGCCAGGGCCGGACCGCGTCATAGGCCCAGACGCGGGCCTCCATCCCATCGAAAGCGGCGCGGGTCTGGGCAATAATATTGTTGAACAAAACGTCGAAAGAATTCATGGTGCATCTCCGCATATTTTCCCTATTTGTCGAGTAGGTTTATAAGGGCATTATACGCCCCTGTCCAGGGTCTGTCAACGCCGCCGGCAAAACGGCGCGGGCAAAAGTTAAGAATTATTAAATTATCCTCTCAAACTCTTTACAACCCGGGCCAACGCGATATAATCGTATGCGCCCGGCAGGAAGCGGGCTGAAAGTCCGCCGCCGGGCAAGGAAGAAAACAACCATGGCGCAGCGCGGGATGTGGCCGCGCTGAAGGAAAGGACAAAAATGATGAAAAAAACGCTTTCGATTCTCTTGGCCGTGATGATGACGCTGGCGCTGTGCGCCTGCGGTGCCAAGACCCCCGCAGTTCCCTCGGCCACCCCCGCGGCCACCGCGGCGCAGACCGCTCTGACGACCTATCTGACGGCGATCAACAGCAATTATCAGCAGGGCGTTGCCGGCTGTTCCCTGAACGCCGCCAAGAT
>DAOPXW010000070.1:5085-9294 GCA_035352555.1 Oscillospiraceae bacterium | reverse complement strand
GGCCGAGCAGGGCGCTTTCTGCGCCCGTTACGGCGGGGACGAGTTCGTGGTGCTGTACGAGGGTCTCGACGACGAGGCCGTTACCGCCCGGGCCGAAGGGCTGCGTCAGGCCGTGTCGGAGCTAAAGATCCCCCATCGGGGCTCCTCCGTGGCGCCGTACGTCACCATCTCCCAGGGCATCCGAAACTCCGTGCCCAGCACAGAAAACCGGCTCTGGGATTTTCTCTTCGCGGCGGACAGCGCCCTGTACCATATCAAAAAAAACGAAAAGGGCGGCATCCTGCTGATCCACAAGGCCCGCATCTCCGAAAGCTCATTTTCGGAATAAGCAGTTACGGCAAAAAAGCCGTCCTGAAAAGGGCGGCTTTTTCGCGGAGAATCACTGAAATATCCTGTAGGAAAGTCGCATGCCCCGCCTGCGTCAATGCCAGAAAATCCACAGCAGCACATAGCCGGAGACCACCGCCGTCAGGGAGAAGGGCACGCCGATACGCATGAAATCGGAAGTCTTGACCTCGTAGCCATCCCGGCGCAGGATGCCGATGGCCGTGATGTTGGCGGAAGCGCCGATGGGGGTCAGGTTGCCGCCCAGCGTAGCACCGGTGAGCAGCCCGAAATACAGCAGATACGGCTCTACGCCCATGGACGCGGCGATGCCCTGCACCACGGGCAGCATGGTGGCCACATAGGGAATGTTGTCGATAAAAGCGGAGAACAGCACACTGGCCCACACGATGAGGGTGTAGATCAGGAAAAGGCTGCCCCCGCCGATCTTGGTGAACAGGGCGGCGATGGCGTCGATCACGCCGGCCTGGGTGATGCCGCCGATGACCACGAACAGGCCCATCAGCAGCAGCAGCGTGGTGAAGTCAATGTCCATCAGGGGCTTTTTCAGCTCGGACAGGCTGTGGGTTTTGATGCAGTTCACGACCAGTCCGACGGCGAACAGGCTCAGGCAGATCAGGCCGTTGGTCACGGCGGGCTTGCCCGGGATGAAGGACGCGGCGATAAGCAGCACGATGGTGCCGCAGAGGAGCACCGTGGGCAGATAATCGGTGACCTTGGTGTGCTCTGCCGCCGACGTGGGCTGGGTCTCCTTGCGGAACAGCCACAGCAGCACCAGCATGGTCAGCAGCGCGCCGCACTCCACGATCCAGAACATACCGGGCTTGCCGCGGAACACGAAGAAGTCCATGAAGTCCATCCGGGCGTAGCCGCCCAGCAAAATGGAGGTTGTGTCGCCCACCAGCGTGGCCGCGCCCTGCAGATTGGAGGACACGGAGATGGCGATGACCATGGCCACCGGGGATATTTTGAATTTCTTGGCGATGGCCAGGGCCACCGGGGCGATCATCAGCACGGTGGCCACATTGTCCACAAAAGCGGACACAATGCCGGCGAACATGGCCATGGCGACGATGGTCCACTTCACGTTGGGCATCCTGTCCAGCAGCACGTCCGCCATCAGGGCCGGCATACCGGAATCGATGAACAGCGACACGATGCCCATGGTACCCGCGATCATCATCAGCACGTTCCAGTCGATGGCGGAGGCAACGTCCCCCACGGGCAGGATGCCCAGCGCGATGAACAGCGCGCCGGAAGCCAGCGCGATCCAGGCGCGCCGGCGGGGCAGCGCCAGCAGCAGGGCATAGGTGACGGCAAAAATAACAAGCGCGACAATCATAAACATTCCTCCAAAATGAAAAAGACCTCTGCCGTGCGATGCACAGCAAAAGTCTTGCACTCTTTCAACACGGCAACGGGCCCCGGCCGGGACCGTACTGACGTCGCCGCATCACGCCCGGGCGGGCGTGGGCTACTCCCTTTTACTTGATCTATCTTATAGCGCATTTGCCGCCGTGTCAACTATCTTTTTTGAAAAAGGACTTGCATTTCCGGGAAAGCTATGCTACTATGTTTGAGCGCTGTAAAAGCGCAATGTGCGCCGTTAGCTCAGCTGGATAGAGCGTCTGGCTACGGACCAGAAGGCCGGGGGTTCGAATCCCTTACGGCGTACCAAGAACGGAAAGTCCTGAAACCACTTGATTTTCAAGGGTATCAGGACTTTTTATTATCCGAATTCTCTCAGATTTCAAACGCTGGGCGCCGTCCTCCGCCTTTTTGATGCGTCTCTTGCGAGAGCAAGGATATTCTGCTTCTTGGTCTCGTGCGCTACCGCGATAAGCGCACACACGCCCGCACGATAAGCGGTGCTGCCTGGGATAAGCGGCCATGTGTTTTGGACAGTGCCATTTCGCCGGAATGATCCCACTGCATCCCGGGTAGGGGCAAAGCTTTGTAGGCATAAGCATAGTCCTCTATAAGCATAACATAAGCGCCCGCAAAAGGCAGGCGCTACGAAAAAGCTATCTCATCATCCCGTAGATCATGCCGGTCAAATACGGGATTAACCAGATTGCCCAAACGGTAATACTGAATTTATGAAAAAAGCGCTTTTCTTTTTCATTGCCACGAATCAACGTAAATGTTGCCCAAATTGCATGTATCGCCATGAGAACAATGGCAACGATTCCTGTAATGCTGTGCACACTTACAGTCAACACTTCATTTGCTATTTTGCCCATAAGGGTTGTTCCCGTCGTATCAAAAGCGAGTCCAATCCAAAACATGACCAGGTGCCAGGATTTCAAGGACCCCTCTTTCTTCTCGCTAAATACACCGATCGTGTAGAATACGAGCGCACAAGTAATCGTAATTATTGCAACCGGCAGCATACCATTGCCTCCTGTGTTCTGTGAGATTCTTGTATTTTGCCACATTGTCCCGGTATATTCAATACTCAGAGTGCCGCCGAATTACCCCGGCAGCGCCTTGTATATATTCGCGTTATCAGTACAGCACGGGCTTTTCGAAAGATCTTGCCCTTTTTTCTTAAGGCAAAATCCGGTATTCGCAGAGAGTGAAGTTCTATAAAGCACGATTCTCAGTGTTATTTATCTGCCCTCTGAATATTTTTAATAAGTTTACATTATTTACTTGTCTGCAGCCCATGTTTGGTGTATTATAAAAGTAACCAAATAAGAAGGGGGTAATATGATTTATATTTATTCCGGCGAAGACATTGATGATTTGATCTTCCAAGACGAAGAATGCACCACAAGCAACAGATAATTTGCTCGTAGGCAACCAGGGTGAAAACGCCCCGGTTATTTTTTTGCTCATTTTTTGCTGTCTACGTCATTTCATAGTGCCCCAGCAGCATCTTGCGGCTGCACTTCGGTGTTGGTTCTCTGCTTTTTTCCCCTTGATCGCGCTTATAGAAAAGTCGTTTTCCTCCCATACTAGGGATCATGAAATATTTGGAATTGAACTTTACATTTTTACTGGGCGGGGCGGTCTACGCGGGAATCGAGATCCTCTGGCGCGGATACACCCACTGGACCATGTTCATCGCGGGTGGGCTGTGCTTTACCTTGCTCTATGTATTGACCACGCGCACCTCGCTGCCCATGCTCTTCCAGTGCGTGTTGGGGGCGCTGATCATAACGACCGTGGAGTTTCTGGTTGGCTGCGTAGTAAACCTGGCCCTGGGATGGGCCGTGTGGGACTACTCCTGCAACCGCTTCAATCTTTTGGGGCAGGTTTGCCTGACCTACGCGGGGCTGTGGCTTGTGCTGTGCTGGCCCGCGCTCCTGCTGGCCAGGGCGATCCACACGTACATTTTTGTACGGCTATAATAATTTAGGTATCCATTCCGCCGCTCCGGGAACACTACCGACGAGGTGATAACATGGCGAAAGCAGGGTTGCGCCGTCCGGATCCGGAAGAGCCGCATGGGACTGAGAGCAATCACAAGGCGAACTTTCCGAGAAATGATGTCCCGGCCGTTCCCCAAATTCAGGGAAAAGCCAAACACGGAAAAGGAAAGGCGCGTCCGATCATTGCCGGCACCCAATCTCCATCCATGAAGGTCTATCACGGGACACTGCATTCCGATAACCCGATCGCCGAGTCCAGACTCGAAAACGACAGTCCGGAAGCAGACCTTTAGGATTTTGCTCTGACTCCGCGTCAGCTGCGGGCCAGAAGGTTGGGGGGCAAATCCCTTGCGACGTATCAAAAGAGAGAGCCACCCTCCAGAGTGGCTCTCTCTTTTGATCTCTCACGCCCCGCCGCGGGCTTTGGCGGCGCGGAGATACAGCGGGATGGCCGCCAGCTGGGCCGCTACGGACACGGCAATCATCG
>DAOPXW010000070.1:0-4985 GCA_035352555.1 Oscillospiraceae bacterium | reverse complement strand
CGGAGATACAGCGGGATGGCCGCCAGCTGGGCCGCTACGGACACGGCAATCATCGCGGGCAGGCTGGCATCGTACAGCACGCCCAGCAGCCAGCTGCCCAAAAACCAGAACACGCCGAAGGCGCACTCGAAGATGCCGTAGCCCGTGGCGCGGCTGGCCTTGGGCACCATACTTGTCACGGCGGCCTTCAGGATGGATTCCTGGGCGCCCATACCCACACCCCACAGCGCCACGCCGATGAGCAGCCGGGTAACGGAGTGCCCCGCGAAGATGAATACGGCGAAGGGCGCGGAGATCAGCGTAGACCATACCAGCGCTTTCACGCCCTTTTTGTCGTACAGCAGGCCAAAGAACAGCGCGGCTACGGCGTCCACCAGCATGGCCCCGGCATACAGCAGCGGCAGCGTGCCGCTGCTGACCAGACTGGTAGTCTGGGCGAGGCTGCCGGACACCGTCTCGTAGGTGCGGGACACGTGCATGGCCACGATGGAATAGTCGATAAAGCCAAAGGCGAACAGGCTGATGCCGGCGATATAGAAAAGAAACTCTTTTTTCATCTTAAAGGGGACGTATTCCTTGGGCTCCGGCTCAAAATGTTCCGGATTGGGAAATTTCAGCTTGGTCACCAGCAACAGGACCAGTGTAATGACGCCGGGAACGGCCGCCACGGCAAAGCAGATGGAGTAGCGGTCAAAGGTGGTGCCGTCGGTCTTGAACAGCATCACCAGATAAAACAGCACCGGGCCCAGAAACGCGCCGATCTGGTCCAGCACCTCCTGGATGCCGAAGCTCTTGCCCACGCCCTCCTGGGCGGCGGCAAAGGACATGATGGTGTCCTTTGCGGGCTTTTTGATGGCCTTGCCCATGCGCTCCACCACCAGCAGGCCGCAGGCCGCGATCCAGCCGTGCTCTCCCACCAGCGCCAGCGCCGGCACAGCCAGCACGTCGATAACATAGCCCGCGATGGTCATGGGCCAGTATTTTTTTGTCTTGTCGGTGAGCTTGCCGAACACATAGCGCATGGAATAGCCGATGAGCTCGCCCAGACCCGACACGAAACCGATGGTGCCCGCCGAAGCGCCCAGCAGGGCCAGATACGCGCCCCGGATACTGCTGGCGCCCTCATGGGTCATGTCTGAAAACAGGCTGACGACGCCGAACAGAAGGATGAACAGCATCGCCTGCGACAGCTGCTTTTTCTTATTGTCCTTCTCCACTCTCTCCGCCGCCCTTCATAATCGTTGTGGAAATACTCCGTCCGGCGGCGCAATCCTCTGCCCCGCCGGACGAGTTCGATGATACCACATCTATTTTTTCTGTCAAGTGAGTCGGATTTGCCCTCTTCCCCGGGCACGGGCGCGATCGGGTAAAAACCGATGGCGGGCAAAGGCGCGGCCTTGTTTTTCTGCGCCGATGTGATATACTATTTTGACTAATTTTTATGCGGAGGTGCGCCATGACCGGCATCTGCTATATCATCGGGGCGGGCTCGTTTTACGGCTTCGTCCGAAGGCCCGGGCCGGGCGACTGTGTCATTGCCGCCGACGCGGGCTACGCCGTGTGCCGGCGGGAGGGCGTGACGCCCGATCTGGTGGTAGGCGACTTTGATTCTCTGGGGGCGGCCCCGGACTTCCCCAATATTGTACAGATGCCCGTGGAAAAGGACGACACCGACACCCTCCACGCCATGCGCATCGGCCTTGCGCGCGGCTATACGCATTTCGCCGTCTACGGCGGCACCGGCGGCGAGCGGGCGGACCACACGCTGGCCAACCTTCAATGCCTGCTGTTTCTGGTAAAAAACGGCGCCCGGGGCGTCCTCTACGGCGACGGGATTCAGTATTCCGTCCTGCACAACGAAGCGCTCCGTTTCCCCGCGGGCAAGCGCGGCGATTTTTCCGCTTTCTGTCTGGACGGCGAGGCCCGGGGCGTAACCGAGCGGGGCTTCAAGTATAAGCTGGACAACGCGGTGTTGACCTCCGACTTTCCGCTGGGGGTCAGCAATTCCTTCACGGGCGTCCCCGCCGAGATCACGGTGGCGGACGGGACGCTGATTCTATACTATGAGATTTAAGGAGCACTATGTTCATACCGTACGACGCTGGGCAATGTGATATCGCCGTGATCGGCGCGGGCCACGCGGGCATCGAGGCCGCGCTGGCCGCGGCGCGGCTGGGGCTGGACACCGTGTGCTTCACGGTGAGTCTGGACAGCGTGGGCAACATGCCCTGCAACCCCGCCATCGGCGGCACGGGCAAGGGCCATCTGGTGCGGGAGCTGGACGCCATGGGCGGCGAAATGGCCCGCGCGGCGGACAGGGCCTGCATCCAGTACCGGATGCTCAACCGGGGCAAGGGCCCTGCGGTGTATTCCCTGCGGGCGCAGGCCGACCGCCGCCGCTATCAGGAGGTCATGAAGCACACCCTGGAAAAGCAGGAGCATCTGCGGGTGAAGCAGGCCGAGGTGGTGGATGTCGGCGTGGAGGACGGACGCGTGGTCTCCGTGACCACGGCCAACGGCGCGGTGTACCGCTGCAAGGCCGTCGTCGCCGCCACAGGCACCTATCTGGCGGGCCGCACCATTGTGGGCGAGGTGCTGCGCGATTCCGGGCCGGACGGTCTGGCCGCCGCCATCCCGCTGGGCCGTCGTTTCCGGGAGCTGGGGCTTTCCATGCGCCGCTTCAAGACCGGCACGCCTCCCCGGGTCAACGCCCGGACGGTGGACTTTTCCAAAATGGAGCTTCAGCCCGGCGACGACGACGCCGAACCCTTCTCCTTTGCCACAGAGCATAAGCCCGAAAACAGGGCGGTGTGCTATCTCACCTACACCAACGGGGAGACCCACCGCATCATCCGGGAAAATCTCGGCCGCAGTCCCATTTATGCCGGGGTCATCAAGGGCGTGGGCCCCCGCTACTGCCCCAGCATTGAGACCAAGATCATGGTCTTTCCCGACAAGACCCGCCACCAGCTTTTTATCGAGCCCATGGGCCTCAATACCGAGGAGCTCTATATTCAGGGTTTTTCCTCCTCCCTGCCGGAGGAGATTCAGGTGCGGATGCTGCACACCATCCCCGGCCTGGAGCGGGCCGAAATGACGCGCTGCGCCTACGCCATCGAATACGACTGTATCGACCCCACGGAGCTCTGCCCCACGCTGGAATGCAAAAAGATTTCCGGACTGTACGGCGCGGGCCAGTTCAACGGCTCCTCCGGCTATGAGGAGGCCGCCGCCCAGGGCTTTGTGGCGGGAGTCAACGCCGCGCTGAAGCTCCTGGGGCGGGAGCCGCTGATCCTCCGCCGGTCGGACGGCTACATCGGCACCCTCATCGACGATCTGGTCACCAAAGGCACCAACGAGCCCTATCGCATGATGACCTCCCGCTCGGAATACCGGCTCATCAACCGGCAGGACAACGCGGATGCGCGTCTGGCGGACATCGGGCGGCGCATCGGCCTGCTCAGCGAGGCCCGCTATGCCGCCGTGCAGGAAAAATACGCGCTGGTGCGCGGCGAGACGGCCCGTCTGGCGGCCGCTCATATCCCGCCGTCGGCGGCGCTGTCCGCCATGCTGGCCGACCATGGCAGCGCGGGAGCCGAAAACGGCGTGTCGCTGGCCGATCTCGTCCGCCGTCCGCAGGTGAGCTATGCCGACATCGCCCCCTTCGACCCCGCACGGCCCGCGCTGCCCGCCGCCGTCGTGAACGAGGTGGAGATCGGCTTGAAATATGAGGGCTATATCAAACGCCAGCTCAGGCAGGTGGAGGAATTCTCCCGCATGGAGGCCCGCCCCATCCCGGCGGACGTGGATTACGGCGCCATTACCGGCCTGCGCCGGGAGGCGCGGGAAAAGCTGGCGCGCATCCGCCCGGAAAATTTCGGCCAGGCCAGCCGCATTTCCGGCGTATCCCCGGCGGATGTGAGCGTACTGATGGTCTGGCTGGAGGGAAATCATGGATAAAGTGGTTCTGGGTCTGTCCGGCGGCGTGGACTCCGCCGTGTCGGCGGCCCTGTTGAAGAAGGCCGGGTACGAGGTACACGGCGCATATATGGATATCACCGGTGAGAAGGCCCGGGCCGACGCCGTGGCCACGGCGGAATATCTGGGCATCCCGCTGGAGATTCTGGACGTGGGGCCGGCGCTGGAGGCCAACGTCAAGTCCGCCTTCGCGCAAAGCTATCTCCGGGGCGAGACACCAAACCCCTGCATTCTGTGCAACCCCACGGTGAAGTTTCCCTCCCTGCTGCGTCTGGCGGACACGCTGGGGGCGCGCTATGTCGCCACCGGGCACTATGCCGTCAGCAGAGACGGCTGCCTTTTCAAGGGCCGCCCCGCCAATGACCAGAGCTATATGCTCTGCCGCCTGACGGAGGCCATCCTCCGGCGGACGATCTTTCCGCTGGGCGGTCAGGAAAAGACCGCCACCCGCGCCATGGCCACCGAACTGGGGATCCCTGTGGCCGCGAAAAAGGACAGCATGGAGATCTGCTTCATCCCGGACAGGGACTACGCGGGCTTCATCGCCCGCCGTGGCGTCACGCCCCCGCCGGGGGACCTGATCTGGCGGGGAGCCGCGGTGGGCCGGCATCAGGGCATCCACCGCTGCACCGTGGGGCAGCGGTGGCCGGGGCTGTTTGACGGGCGGAAACTCTATGTCGCCGCCATCCGGCCCGAGACCAACGAGGTGCTCCTCGACGAAAACGAGGCGCTGTTCAAGACCCATATCCGCGCGGCGGATTTCAACTGGATCAGCGGCGCGCCGGCGGGCGAGATCCCCGCCGCCGTCCGGGTGCGGCACACCAAGGTGGACGCGCCCTGTCTGGCCCGGGCCGAGGGGACGGCGGCGGTCATCACCTGCGCGGACGCCATACGCGCCCCCGCCCGGGGGCAGAGCGCCGTGCTGTACGACGGCGACCGCGTTCTGGGCGGCGGATTCATCGAATAAGGGCAGCGAAAAGCAAGGCCCCGGACGAAAAGTCCGGGGC
>DAOPXW010000069.1:0-9399 GCA_035352555.1 Oscillospiraceae bacterium | reverse complement strand
GTCAAGGGTTACGGGGAGCGAAGCGACATTTTTTGCGAAGATAGGATTTCGCAAAAAATTCGGCGTTTTGAGACTGTCAAAACGCTTTTTGACAGTCTCAAAGGAAGGCTGCGGGCGCAGCCTTCCTTTTCAATCATGGGCTTTTTACTTTTTCATGGAGCCGACCAGGTCGCCCGCGGTCTGTTTGGCGGCCTTGATGGCGATCTTGCCGCCGCGCTTGACCATGTTGCCGATCATGTACGGGGCCAGATTCTCCACTTTGGGGGATTTGAAGTCGCCGTCGCGCACCAGATGGATGGCGTCGAACTTGCACTTGGTGGTGCAGATGCCGCAGCCCACGCATTTGCCGGTGTCCACCACGGTGGCGCCGCAGCCCAGGCATCGCTGGGTCTCCTTCTTCAGCTGCTCCTCGGTGAAGGTGCCGCGCAGATCCCTGAAGGTCTTTCTGGCCTTGGCCGCTGCGGCGGCGGCCGGGGTCTGGCGCGGGGTATCGTCGAACCCGCCGATGCCCACGGCGGCGGTGGCCTTGTCGATGGCCTTATAGCTGCGGCGGTCGCGGCCCAGGGTCAGGGTCTGGCCGTCGTGGACGAAGCGGTGGATGGAGATGGCCGCTTCCTTGCCCGCCGCGATGGCGTCAATGACGAACTTCGGCCCGGTGACCGCATCGCCGCCCGCGAACACGTCGGGCTGCGCGGTCTGACAGGTCAGGGCGTCGGCGATGACGGTGCCCTTCCTGGTCAGGGCCATGGCCTCCTTTTCGATGCCGCCCAGATCCACCTTCTGGCCGATGGCGCCGATCACGCCGGACACCTCCAGCGTCTCAAAGCTGCCGGTGGCCACGGGGGAGCGGCGGCCGGAAGCGTCGGGCTCGCCCAGCTCCATGACCTCCAGCCTGACGGCGGCGACCTTGCCGTCCCGGCCGGTGATCTCGGCGGGGGCGCGCAGGAGCTTCAGCTCCACGCCCTCGGCGACGGCTTCCTCGACCTCCTCGTCGTCGGCCTTGATCTCGTCCCGGCCCCGGCGGTAGACCAGATACACCTTCTCCGCGCCCAGACGCACCGCGGCGCGGGCCACGTCCACGGACACGTTGCCGCCGCCGATGACGGCCACGGCCCTGCCTATGTCGGGCTTTTTCCCGGTGTTCACGTCCCGCAGGAAGTCGATGCCGGTACACACGCCCTCCAGATCGTCGCCCGGGCAGCCCACGGGGGTGCCCCTGGAAGCGCCGATGGCCAGATAGAAGGCCTTATAGCCCTCCTGCCGCAGACCGGGCAGGGTCACGTCCCTGCCCACCTCCACGCCGGTTTTGAATTCCACGCCCATCTCGCGCAGCACGTCGATCTCGGAGCTTACCACGTCCTTTTCCAGCCGGAATTCGGGGATGCCCAGGGTCATCATGCCTCCCAGGACCTGTTCCTTTTCAAACACGGTCACGGGGTAGCCCTTGGCGGCCAGGAAGAAGGCGCAGCTCAGTCCCGCGGGGCCGGCGCCGATGACGGCGACCTTCTCCGTATAGGGCTTGCCGGTGGTGTTCACCATGGGCGGGACGAAGCGGGACTCCGCCTTCATGTCTTGCTCGGCGATGAATTTCTTGATCTCGTCGATGGCGATGGGGTCGTCGATGTCGCCGCGGGTGCAGGCGTCCTCGCAGAATTTGGGACAGACGCGGCCGCAGATGGCCGGAAAGGGATTTTCCTTTTTGATCAGCTCCAGCGCGTCCTTATACTTGCCCAGCGCCGCCAGCTTTATGTAGCCCTGAACGGCGATGTGGGCGGGGCACTTGGTCTTGCAGGGGGCGGTGCCGGTGTCGGCCACATCCTCCCGGTTTTCGCGCCAGTCGGGGTTCCACTTTTCCCTGCCCCAATACTCCCCGTAGGGCTTCTCGGTGGGCTTGAACTCGACAGGCTCGGTGGAGCAGAGCTTCTGGCCCAGCTTCAGCGCGTTCATCTGACAGTTTTCCACGCACTGGCCGCAGGCCACGCACTTCTCCTTATCCACCTCGGCGTGGAAGTTGGAGCGGAGCATATCCGTGGAATTATACAGCCGCCCGCCCCGCAGGGACAGGCAGGAGCACTCGCAGCAGTTGCAGATGCCGGAGACCTGGCCGGTGCCGTCGATGTTGGAGACCTCATGGATCAGGCCGTTGTCCTCGGCCCTTTTGAGGATGGCGTAGGCCTCCTCCTTGGTGATCTCATGGCCGTGGCCGGAGCGGATCTGAAAATCCGCGGCCTTGTCCAGCATGATGCACATATCCTTCTCCAGGTGGCCGCAGCCCTCGCCCATGACGCGGCGGGTGCGGCGGCAGGAGCAGTCGGTCACGGCGATGCGCCAGGCGTTTTCGATGTATGGGCCCAGTTCCTCATAGGTCTTGACCTCGTTGTCGGCCTTGATGGCGCTCTCCACGGGGATGACGCGCATGACGCCCATGCCGATGGGCAGGTTCGGCGCCATCAGCTTCATGTTTTTGCGGGTGTATTCCTCAAAGCAGCGGGCGATCTCAGGGTGTCTTTCCACCTGCTCCTTGTTGCCCACCATCATTTCCATGATACCCGGGACCCAGCAGGGCAGCGTGTAGGAGACCTCCGGGTCGTCGGGCTCCTTGTAGACAATCACCACGCCCTCGTGGCCCAGTTCCTCCAGCAGCTTTTTGGTCTCTTCCTCGGACTTGCCGCAGCGCCGGGCGATCTCGCCCAGGTGGCGCTTCCGCCGCACCTTGCAGGCCATGGCCACATCGGCCTGATCGTCGGTGACGACCTCCGCCAGTATGCGGTACTCGGGATCGGTAGGCACATTGGGAATGCCCGTGTGCGCCTCAAAGGTGACCTTATTGGCCAGCGCCAGTATTTTCGGTCTCACTGCCATAATTTTGCCCCTCCAAAAAAATTTCTGCGGGAAAAAAGGATGTCATCGTGAAATGTCCCGCTACAGGATAGCAGTTTGTCTATGAATTGGCAAGAGCTTTCGATGCTTCCTTGCGTATTTGTCGGAGCTGCCGTTCATTTTGCTCACTTTACAATATGCTCAAAATATGCTTAAATGGTATCGAGGAAATTTGTGCATTCAACCAAATAACAACAAAAAAAGCAGGAGGTAAATGTTCTATGGTCCAATTTGCAGACAGAATGGATTTGCTGAAGGGCTCCGCCATCCGCGAGCTGCTGGCTCTGGCGAACAAGCCCGAAATCATCTCTTTTGCCGGCGGCATGCCCGCTCCCGAGCTGTTCCCCGTGGAGAAGGTCAAGGCCGCGGCGGACGCCGTGCTGGAAGAATCCGGCCGCGTCGCTTTGCAGTACACCAGCACCGACGGCTGGCCCCGTCTGCGCGAGCAGATCGCCGAGCGCATGGAGAAAAAAAATAACATCCATACCGACGCCGCCCATATTCTCATGACCTCCGGCAGCCAGCAGGGTCTGGATTACTCCTCCCGCGTGTTCGTCAACCCCGGCGACGTCATCATCATCGAGAGCCCGTCCTATCTGGGCGCCCTGAACGCTTTCAAGGCCTGCCAGCCCAAATTTGTGGAAATCCCCACCGACGACGACGGCATGATCATGGAGGATCTGGAGAAGGTCCTGGCCACCACCGACAATGTGAAGATGATCTATGTCATCCCCGACTTCCAGAACCCCACCGGCCGCACCTGGCCGCTGGAGCGCCGTCAGAAGTTCATGGAGATCATCAATAAGTATGAAGTCCCCGTTATCGAGGATAACCCCTACGGCGAGCTGCGCTACTCCGGCGAGTCTCTGCCGGCGCTGAAGAGCATGGACACCAAGGGGCTCGTGGTCTATCTGGGCACCTTCTCCAAGATTCTGGCCCCCGGCTATCGTCTGGGCTGGGTCTGCGCGGACGACAGCATCCTCCAGAAATACAACTTCATGGCGCAGGCCGCCGCGCTGCAGGCGTCCACCATCAGCATGATGGAAGTTTCCAGGTTCATCGATATGTTCGATCTGGATGAGCACGTCGCCGCCATCCGCGCGTGCTACGCCCGCCGCAACCAGCTGATGCAGGACACCATGGCCGCCACCTTCCCCAAGGAAGTCAGGTACACCCATCCCCAGGGCGGTCTGTTCGCCTGGGTCCAGGTGCCCGAGTACATCGATACCAAGGTCATGGCCGCTCAGGCGCTGGAAAAGAAGGTCGCCTACGTCCCCGGCGAGGGCTTCTTCCCCAACGGAGACGTGCACAACTGCATGCGTCTGAACTATTCCAATATGACGGACGAGAAGATCGTCAAGGGCATCACCATTTTGGCGGACGTCATCAAGGCCAACATGAGATAAGTCCTCCCTGCGCGATAAAAAAGCCCTGCGGAACCGCGGTCCCGCAGGGCTTTTTATTTGACAAGCTCCTTGGCCTGCTTGCCGGAAAGATGCTCGATGGCAAGCTCGATGAGGCAGGCCCGGGGCAGCGTGGCCTCCACCTCTTTGGCCTGGCCCGCCGCATCGTCCGGCCCGTATTTTTCGGCGATCCGCAGCAGCGCGGCCCGCCGTTCGCTCTCGTCGGTAACGACGCGCACCCGGCCGAAGGCGATGACGCTGCGAAACTGGGTGGTATAGGTCTCGGGGTGAAGCTCGTTTTGGTCGATCACGCAAAACGATGCTTTGTCATTTCGGCGGATGGCGTCCACCTTGTGCCCCGTCGGCGCGGAATGGAAAAAGAGCTTCTCCCCGTCAAGGACATAACTGACGGGCACGGCATAGGGGTAGCCGTCATCCCCGCTCAGGGCCAGCACGCCGCACGTCCCCCGCGCCAGCACGGCCGCGGCCTCCGCCGCCGTCAGTTCCTGCTTTTTCCGCCGCATTTCATGAAACATAAACGCCGCCGCCTCGTTTTTTTCGATGGTATCACATCATCGGGAAATGTCAAGTGGCATTCTCCGGCGCGGGAAATCTCCAGTGAAATTTTGTCGCTCCCGTTGGTTTTTTGTCCGAAGCGTGATATACTGTTTTTCTCGCTTTTGGAATAACGGTACCGAGGTATAAGATGGAAAAGCTCCAGCGACAGCTGAACACGGAATATGCCGCCCTGCAGGGGGCCTATTGGATGGCCTACTGCATGGTGCTGTCCTTTGCGTCCGTTTTTCTGCTGGCCCGGGGCTATTCCAACTCCGAGATCGGCGTGATCCTGGCGGTGAGCAACGTTCTGGCGCTGCTCATTCAGCCGCTGGCGGCGGAACTGGCCGATCGGTCGGTCCGAATCAGCATCCTGCACATTCTGTGGGCGCTGTGCGTGCTCACGGCCGCTTTCCTGATCGTGGCCTCGCTGGTAACCGTGCGCTCGGCGGCGCTGTCCGTGTCCTACGCGCTGGCTTTCGCGCTGCTCATCGTCATCCAGCCCTTTATGACCTCCCTCTCCTTCCACATGGACGTCTGGGGCGTCCATATCAATTTCGGCGCCTGCCGGGCTGTGGGCTCGCTGGCCTACGCGGTGCTGGCTGCGGTCATGGGCTCCGCCGTGGAAAAGCTGGGCATGGACTCCGTGCCTGTCTCCGGGCTGATCTGCTCGGTACTGTTCATGGTCTTTCTGGCGCTCATCTCCCTGCGCGGCCGCCGCCGCGTCCGGGAGGAGGCCCGCCCCGCCGCCGGGGCCGGGGCCGCGGGCAGCGGCATCTGGCAATTCATCCGGGAAAACAAGCGGTTTTCCCTCTTTCTGCTGGGGGCGGCGCTGCTGTTCGCCACGCACTCCCTGCTGAACAACTTTGTCATCGTGGTGGTGCGCAACGTCGGCGGAGACAGCGGCGACATGGGCCGCCTGTGCGGTTATATGGCGGTGCTGGAGATGCCGGCCATGGTCCTGTTCGACCGGCTCACCCGGAAATTCCGCTGCTCCGCCCTGCTGAAGTTTTCCGCCGTGCTGTTCACGGTGAAGGCCGCGGCCATCTTTCTGGCCCCCAGCGTGGGCTGGATGTATGCCGCTTTCACGCTGCAGGCCCTGTCCTTCGCGGTGTACACCCCCGCCAGCGTCAAATACGCCATGCTGGTGGTGGACGGCAAGGACGCCGTCAAGGCCCAGGCTTTTCTGACCCTCACCGGCACGCTGGGCTCCATCTTCGCCTCCCTGCTGGGCGGCGTGATGTTCGATACCATCGGCCCGTCCATGACGCTGCTGGTGGGCGCGGGCTTCTCCGCCGTGGGCTCGGTCATCGCCGTGGCGGCTATCGTCCCCACCCTGACGGCAAAGAAAGGCTGAGCCATGGACGTGCTGTTGGCCTTTACGGTATTTCTGGGCTCCATGGGGCTGTGTCTCGCGCTGGGGGTATCCATCCTTCCGGCGCTGCTCATCGGCTGGCTCGTCTTCACGGCCGCAGCCCGCCGCCGGGGCGTCCCCCTGCGGCAGCTGATGAAGGCCTCCGTCTCCGGGGTGAAGGACAGCCTCATCGTGGTGCTCATTCTGCTGCTCATCGGGATGCTCACCGCCTCCTGGCGGGCCAGCGGCACCATCCTGTTTTTCGTCTATTACGGCATGGCCCTGATCACGCAGCGGCTGTTCATCATGCTCACCTTTTTGCTGTGCGCCCTGCTGTCCTACGCCATCGGCACCTCCTTCGGCGTGGTGGGCACGATGGGCGTCATTTTCATGGCCATCGCCCGCTCGGGCGGGGCCGACCCGGTGGTCACGGCGGGGGCCGTGATGAGCGGCATCTATTTTGGCGACTGCTGCTCCCCCGCCGCCTCCAGCATGGCGCTGACGGCGGCCATGTGCCGCACGGACGCCGGCGCCCACTCCCGCCGGCTGCTGAAAGCCAATCTGCTGCCCGCCGGAATCTGCGTGCTCCTCTACGGCGCGCTGTCCGTGCGCTTCCCGCTGAGCAGCGTGGACAGGGGGCTGATGACCGCCATCACCGACCATTTCACCGTCGGGTGGTATACGGCCATCCCCGCGGCAGTGATGTTGCTGCTGCCGATTTTCAAGGTCAGGACCAAGCTGGCCATGGCGCTGAGCATTCTGGCGGCGGGGCTGGTGGCCGTCTTCGTGCAGGGTATGGACGCGCCGGCCTTTCTCAAGTGCCTCCTTCTGGGCTATCAGACGGAGCTGCCCGGTCTGGGCGGCATCCTCAAGGGCGGCGGACTGGTCTCCATGCTGTCCATCAGCGCCATTCTGGCCATCTCCTCCACCTATTCCGGCATTTTCAATCTCTCCGGCCTGCTCGACGGCCTGCGGGACAAACTGGCCGCCGGTATGGAGCGCTTCGGCGAATTCCCGGTGATGCTCGTCTCCTCCGTCCTGTTCGGCGCGGTATTCTGCAACCAGACCATCGCCATCCTCATGTGCGCGGCGCTGCTGGGTCCGGCCTATAAAAAGCGGGGCCTGGGCGGCGACCGGCTGGCCAGGGACATCGGCTGCTCGGCGGTGGACCTGTGCGGGCTCATCCCGTGGTGCATCGCCTGTTCGGTGCCGCTGCAGGTGATGGGCGTGGGCGCGCAGGCGCTGCCGCTCTCCTTCCTGCTGTATCTGCTGCCCCTGGTCACGCTGGTCAAAGACCGCCTGCGGGCCAAACAGCTAAAAAAGTTCCCGGACTCGTAAAAGTCCGGGAGCTTTTTCAGCCTTCCTTAATAAACACGCTCTTACCGCGGATTTCCAGCCGCCCCTGGCAGAACAGCGTGACGGCCTGAGGCAGCAGCTTCCATTCGGCCTCCTCCATCACCCGGCTGCGCAGGGAATCCAGCGTATCGTCCTGCTTCACTTCCACGGCCTTCTGTAAAATGATGGGGCCGATGTCGCCCTCCGCCGTGGCGAAATAGGCCGTGGCGCCGGTGACGCGCACGCCGCGCTCCAGCACGGCCCGGTGGATGCTGCCCTCCGTATTTTCAAAGGCGGGGATCAGCGAGGGGTACACGCCGATGACGCGGTTCTTGTAGGTAGACGCCACCGTGCCCAGGGGCATTCTATAGCCCGCCAGAATCACCAGATCCACGTCCATGTCCCGCAGCTTGTTGGCCATGGCCATGCTGTAGGACGAGGCGGTGGGGAACATGGCCGGGTCCACCACGAAGCAGGGCGCCCCCGCGGTCTTCGCCCGCGTCAGGGAATAGGCCTGCTCGTCGGAGGAGATCACCGCCGTCAGCTCGAAATCCGGGATCTCGCCAAAATACACGGAGTCCAGCAGCGCCTGCAGCTTTGTGCCGCCGCCGGAGACCAACACCGCGCCCCTTGTCATTCTTGCACCCCCCTGTATTCGCTCAGGCCAGCAGCTTCGCCGCGGCCTCCACATTGTGTGTTTCTGTTTTCCGCAATTGCTCCGCCGCCTGCATCCGGGCGTTTTTATCGCCGTAGCGGCGTACGGCGTCGTCGATACAGGCGATCAGCCGGTCGGCGGACGCCTCCTTCAGTTCCATGCAGGGCTCCTGCCCGATATATTTCAGAAAGGCCCGCACCTTGGGGTCATAGCTGATTCCCACCAGCGGCACGCCCTGCCCGGCCGCGAAGATCAGTCCGTGCAGCCGCATGGACACCACCGCCCGCATCCGCTCCATCAGGCCGATGGTCATGGCGGAGCCCAGCGCGGAGCTGATGATGAAATAGGGCGTTCCCTCCAGATACTCGGCCACCTGCTCGGAGGCCCGGATATCCTCCAGATGGTTGATGGACAAAAACACCGGCGTCAGCCCCAGCGCGTCATGAGCGTGGCGGGCCGCCCGGGCGATGTCGGGCGCGTGCTGGTCGAAGTCCGGCCAGCGGCGCAGGGCGAAGCAGATATACTGCCCCTCCGGGGCCATGCCGTGGGCGCGCAAAAAAGCGTCCACCTCCCAATCCTCGGCGGCGGGCAGATTCATGGCGGGGTCGGAAGCGAGGATTATCTCCGGGGCGTCGATGCCGAAGCGGCGGAGCTCCTCCAGGCTGTCGGGCTCCCGCAGGGTAATCACGTCCACATTCCCGTTGATGACCTTCCGGGCTTTGGCGATATCGGCGTCCCCGGTCACGGGGCCGATGCCGCAGCCGTACATAATGACCTTGCAGCCCAGATGCTTGGCCGAGCGGATGGTATAGAGATAATAGCGCAGGCTGCGCCGGCTGGTGACGTTCTGGATCAGGCTGCCGCCGCCGTTGACATAGAGCTTGGCCCCGCGCATGGCCCGGCGGAAGCCGGGATAGTTGAAGCGGTAGATGGCGTCCACGCCCCGCAGGCGCATGGTTTCTCCCGGTCTGCGGGACAGCACGGTGATGGGCATATTCCTGTCGATGCTCCGCATCTCGCCCACGATGGCCTCCAGAATGGCCTCGTCCCCGGCGTTGCCGTGGCCGTAGGCGCCGCAGATGACCACGCCGTCCTTCTGGTGGTTCCTGCGCAGGGTCTCGCGCTTGAGGATGGTATCGTAGATTTCCAGCTGGGTGCGGCAGGTAGTCTCGGTGGAAAATTCCGCCGCGCCTTTTTCATAGATGGCCTGGCCCATT
>DAOPXW010000068.1:1989-9565 GCA_035352555.1 Oscillospiraceae bacterium | reverse complement strand
TCATCAGGGAAAACAACACGCCGTTTTCCGGGAAGGCGCGGGCCACCCAGTCGATGACAGCCTTGGTATTGTCGGGACTGCCGGGCAGAATAAGGTGGCGGATGAGCACGCCGCTGTGCAGCAGCCCGTCCCCGTCCAGCACGAAAGGCCCGGTCTGGCGGAACATCTCCCCGATGGCCTCCGCCGCCCGTTCCGGATAGTCCGGGGCCATGGAATAGGCCCTGGCGAGCCGGGGGTCGGAATACTTGCAGTCCGGCAGATAGACCTGGACCTTGCCCTCCAGCATTTTCAGCGTGGCGACGTTTTCGTAGCCGGAGCTGTTCCACACCACGGGAATCCCCAGCTCCAGCCCGTCCAGCGCCTGACCGACCGCCCGGGCATAGTGGGTGGCCGTGACCAGATTGATGTTATGCACGCCCTGATCCCGCAGCCGCAGCAGGATATCCCGCAGCCGCTCCACCGTGATGGGCTCGCCGCCGCCGCGGCTGATCTCGTGATTCTGGCAGAACACGCAGCGCAGATTGCAGCCGGTGAAGAACACCGCGCCGGAGCCGCGCGTGCCGCTGATGCAGGGCTCCTCGCCGAAATGGGGCGCGGCCCTGGCCACCCGGGGCAGGGCGGGAGAGGCGCAAAATCCCGCGGGAAGCGTGTCGCCCCGGCGCGCGCCGCAGCGGCGGGGACAGTCGATGCAGACGTATTCCATTTGTCAAAAACCCTTCTGTGCAAAATGCTTATATTCTCTGAAAAAACTCCGCCCATTATAAGACGGAATTGTGAAATATGCAAGAATTCACAATAAGACGCAAAATGTACATGTTTTTCTGTAAAAAAGGTCTATAATACGAACCGAAAGCAGGAAAAAATCCCATAAATATAATAATTTTCCGCTGTTGGAGAAGTGCTGTATGCTGGATATCGTCCTGGTAGAACCCGAAATTCCCAATAACACCGGCGCCATCGCCCGCACCTGCGCCGCCACCGGGGCCAGACTGCATCTGGTCAAGCCGCTGGGCTTTGACATTTCGGACAAGGCCGTGAAGCGCGCGGGGCTGGATTACTGGTGGCTGGTGGACATTTCCGTGTACGAGAGCATCGACGCGTATTTTGATAAAAACGGCGACGCCGATCTCTGGCTGACCACCACCAAAGCGCCCCGCAGCTATGAGGAAGCCGACCTCTCCACGCCCCACGTGACCTTGATGTTCGGCAAGGAGACCGCCGGTCTGCCCCAGTGGCTGCGGGAAAAATACCGCGACCGCTGCATCCGCATTCCCATGATCGCCGAGGCGCGCAGTCTGAACCTTTCCAACGCCATGGCCGTTGTCGCCTACGAGACGCTGCGCCAGCAGGGCTTCCCGGGCCTGAAGGAAACCGGGAGCATGAAACCGGAAACTTAAAATCATTATATAGGAGGACTTGGCATGAACTACAACAAGAAAACGGTCCGCGACGCTGACCTGCAGGGGAAAAAGGTGCTGCTCCGCTGCGATTTCAACGTCCCACAGGACAAGGAGACCGGCGAGATCACCAGTGACAAACGCATCGTTGCCGCCATCCCCACCATCCGGTACCTGCTGGAGCACGGTGCCGCCGTCATCGCCTGCTCCCATCTGGGCAAGCCCAAGGGGGAGTGGAAGCCCGGCCTGTCCCTGGCCCCCGTGGCCAAGCGCCTGAGCGAGCTTCTGGGCATGGAAGTGATCTTTGCCGCGGACATCATCGGCCCCGACGCCAAGGCCAAAGCCGCCGCGCTGAAGCCGGGGCAGCTGCTGCTGCTTGAAAACCTCCGCTTCGACATCCGCGAGGAGAAAAACGGCGCGGACTTTGCCAGGGAGCTGGCCGGCATGGCGGATCTGTTCGTATCCGACGCCTTCGGCACCGTCCACCGCGCCCACGCCTCCACAGCGGGCGTGGCCGCTTATCTGCCGGCATACGCCGGATTGCTGGTGGAAAAGGAGCTGTCCGTCATGGGCAAGGCGCTGGACGATCCCAAGCGCCCCTTCGTGGCCGTGCTGGGCGGCGCCAAGGTCTCCGACAAGATCAACGTCATCAACAACCTGCTGGAAAAAGCCGACACCGTCGTTATCGGCGGCGGCATGGCCTATACCTTTATCAAGGCTCAGGGCTGCGCCATCGGTACCAGCCTGCTGGAAGAGGACAAGCTGGACTATGCCCGGGAAATGATTGCCAAGGCGGCTACGAAAAACGTGAAGCTGCTGCTGCCCGTTGACACCGCCGTCGGCGACGAGTTCAAGGCCGACTGCCGGATGAAGATTGTGGATATCAGGGCCATGCCGGAAGGCTGGATGGGCATGGACATCGGCCCCGAGACCGTGAAGCTGTTTTCCGGCGCCGTGAAGGGCGCGGGCACCGTGGTATGGAACGGCCCCATGGGCGTGTTTGAATTCCCGGCCTTCGCCGTGGGCACCGAGGCCATGGCCAGGGCGCTGGCCGACTCCGGCGCCGTCACCATCGTGGGCGGCGGCGATTCCGCGGCCGCCGTGGAAAAGCTGGGCTACGCCGACAAGATGACCCATATCTCCACCGGCGGCGGCGCCAGTCTGGAATTCCTTGAGGGCAAGGAACTGCCGGGCGTGGCGTGCCTGCTGGATAAGTAATCCCGACCCGGGCAGTTCCGCGACCGAGCGAAGGCGACGGGAGCCGCGCCTGTGGCGCGTGTTTTAATCGAAGCCGCTGCGGCGGCTGCCGGGCGTGGCGTGCTTTGCTGGACAAGGAAATAAAATAATATAATCAGGTGAAAGAATGAACAGAAAATACAGAAAAACCATCATCGCGGGCAACTGGAAAATGAACAATGTCGCCAGCGACGTGAAGCCGTTTCTTGACGAGCTCAAGACGGCCATGCCCAAGACCCGGGGGTGCGACACGGTGCTGTGCGTACCAGCCCCGCTGATCCCCGCCATGCTTAAGGTCGCCCGGGACGCCCGCATCGCCGTGGGCGGACAGGACGTGTCCAGGTTCGAGAAGGGCGCCTACACCGGCGAGGTCTCCGCGGATATGCTGGCCGACCTTGGCGCGAAATACTGCATCGTCGGCCATTCGGAGCGCCGCCAGTACCATCACGAGGACGATATGCTCATCAACGCCAAGGTCAGTACCCTGCTGGCCAAGGGCGTCAGCCCCATCCTGTGCGTGGGCGAGAGCCTTGAGCAGCGGGAGATGGATCTGACCATGGAGCACATCGCCTACCAGGTCAAGGCCGGACTTTTCGGCGTGGACGCGACGCTGCTGCGCAAGTGCGTTATCGCCTACGAGCCCATCTGGGCCATCGGCACCGGAAAGACCGCCACCGCGGAGGAGGCGCAGGAGGTCTGCGAGGGCATCCGCGCTCAGATCCGCAGGCTGTACGGCGCCCGCCCCGCCCGGGCCATCAGCATCCTCTACGGCGGCAGCATGAACGCCAAGAACGCGGCCGAGCTGCTGGCCATGCCGGATATCGACGGCGGCCTTATCGGCGGCGCGTCCCTGAAGCCTCTGGATTTCGCGGCCATCGTCGCCGCGGCGGCGGAGTGAGCCATGGGGAAAAAATCCGTACTTCTCATACTGGACGGCTACGGTCTGGCTCCCGCGGGGCCGGGCAACGCCGTGACGCTGGCCGACACCCCCAATCTTGACGGGCTGTTCGCCCGGTATCCCACCACCAGGCTGTCCGCCTCCGGGCTGGATGTGGGCCTGCCGGAAGGGCAGATGGGCAATTCCGAGGTTGGCCACACCAATATCGGTGCGGGCCGCGTGGTATTTCAGGACCTGCCCCGCATTACCAGGGACATCCAGGACGGCGGCTTTTTTGAAAATCCCGCCTATGTCAAAGCCATGGCCGACGCAAAGGAGTCCGGCCATGCCCTGCACGTGCTGGGTCTGCTGTCCGACGGCGGCGTCCACAGCCACCTCCGCCACATCTTCGCCCTGCTGGACATGGCCAAGGCCAGGGGGCTTGAGCGCGTCTATGTCCACTGCTTTCTGGACGGACGCGATGTGCCGCCCTCCAGCGGCGCGGGCTATGTGAAGCAGCTGGCCGACAAATGCGCCGCTCTCGGCAACGCGCGGATCGCCACTCTCCAGGGCCGGTTTTACGGCATGGACCGCGACAAACGCTGGGACCGGGTGCAGGCGGGCTACAATGCCATCGTCTGCGGCGAGGGTGTGCTTGACCCCGATCCCGTCCACGCCGTGGAGGCCAGCTACAAAGACGGCGTGACGGACGAATTTGTCAAGCCCGTGGTGGTGACGCCGGAGGGCGTAATCAGCACCGGCGACAGCGTGGTGTTCATGAACTTCCGCCCGGACCGGGCCAGAGAGATGACCTGGGCGCTGAATCTGCCCGACTTTGACGGCTTCGCCCGGGAAAAGACGGTTGTTCCGCTGTCCTATGTCTGCACCGCGCAGTACGACGAAAACCTGACCCTGCCCATCGCCTATCCGCCGGAGCGCATCGAAAACACGCTGGGCGATTATCTCAGCGCCAACGGCTACCGCCAGTTCCGCGTGGCGGAGACCGAGAAATATGCCCATGTCACCTTCTTCTTCAACGGCGGCGTGGAAAAGGAGGTCCCCGGCGAGGAGCGCTGTCTGGTGCCGTCGCCCAAGGAATTCCCCACCTACGACCTCATCCCCAAAATGAGCGCCGATAAGGTCTGCGATAAGTGCGTGGAGGCTATTGCCTCGGACAAGTACGGCCTCATCGTGTGCAACTTTGCCAACTGCGACATGGTGGGCCACACCGGCGTCCTGCCCGCCGCCGTCGCGGCGGTGGAGACTGTGGACAAGTGCGTGGGCCGCGTCCTCGCCGAGACGGCGAAGCACCCGGACACCGTGCTGTTCGTCACCGCCGACCACGGGAACGCCGAGCGCATGACAAACGCGGACGGCAGCCCCAACACCGCGCACACCACCAATCCCGTGCCCTTCACCGTGCGCATGGACGGCGTCCGCCTTTCGGGCGGCGGCCGTCTTGCCGATATCGCCCTCACCATTCTGGACGTCATGGGCCTTGAAAAGCCCGCCCAGATGACGGGCCGCAGTCTCATCCAACATTGATTTTATAAGGAGAGTTGCTATGAAACAGTATTTTGAGATCGTTGACGTTATGGGCCGCGAAATTCTCGACTCCCGCGGGAACCCCACAGTCGAGGTCGAGGTCACCCTCGACGACGGCACCGTGGGCCGCGCGGCGGTGCCCTCCGGCGCTTCCACCGGCATGTACGAGGCCTGCGAACTGCGCGACGGCGACAAGTCCCGCTACGGCGGCAAGGGCGTGACCAAGGCCGTGGAGAATGTCAACGGCGAGATCGCCGAGGCCATGGTGGGCCTGAACGTACTGGATCAGACCTCCATCGACAAGATGCTCATCGAGATCGACGGCACCCCCAACAAGACCCGCCTCGGCGCCAACGCCATGCTGGGCGTGTCCCTGGCCTGCGCCAGAGCCGCGGCGGAAGCCACCGGCAACAGCCTTTACAACTATATTGGCGGCGTCAACGCCAAGACCCTGCCCGTGCCCATGATGAACGTCCTCAACGGCGGCGCGCACGCCTCCGGCTCCAATGTGGATATTCAGGAATTCATGGTTTTGCCCGTGGGCGCCCCCTCCTGGAAGGAAGCGCTGCGGATGTGCGCCGAGGTGTTCCATGCCCTGAAGACTACCCTGAAAAACATGGGCTGCCCCGCCAACGGCGTGGGAGACGAGGGCGGCTACGCGCCCAACCTTGAGAGCGACGAGGATGCCCTGAAGGCCCTGGTACAGGCCATTTCCGACGCCGGCTACAAGCCCGGCGAGGACTTCATGATCGCCGTCGACGGCGCCGTGTCCGACTGGTACAACGAGGACGACCAGTGTTACCATCTGCCCAAGCGCGGCACGGTAATGACAAAGCAGCAGATGGTGGATATGTGGAAGGGCTTCTGCGACAAGTACCCCATCATCTCCGTGGAGGACGGCATGGGTGAAAGCGACTGGGAGGGCTGGCAGCTTCTCACCAAGACCCTGGGCAGCCGCGTGCAGATCGTGGGCGACGACCTCTATGTCACCAATACCGAGCGCATCAAGAAGGGCATCGAGCTGAAAGCCACCAACTCCGTGCTCATCAAGCTCAACCAGATCGGCACCCTCACCGAGACGCTGGACGCCATCCAGATGGCGAATCGCGCCGGCTGGACAACAATCGTCTCCCACCGCTCCGGCGAGACCGAGGACACCACTATAGCCGACCTTGTGGTGGGCATGAACGCGGGACAGATCAAGACCGGCGCGCCCTCCCGCACCGAACGCGTGGCCAAGTACAACCAGCTGCTCCGCATCGAGGACGAGCTGTTCGACGCCGCGCAGTACGCCGGCCGCGACGCGTTTTTCTGCATCAAATGACCTGCTTTCTTTAAAAAGAAAGCAGGCTAAGAAACTTTTGCGGCGTTTCACGTCCTTCTGAAGAAAGTTTTTCCGTGTTTGTATGAAATTTTGCCTCCGTGGCAACAATAGGGTCAGAAACCTATTCTTGTCACGGAGGTATTTTTATGGACAGCAAGGGTTCCGGCAAAAAGCTGGACAAATTTCTCGCCGGGAAGGGCTTCTACATAGTCCTTCTCCTGTGCGCGGCGGTCATCGGGGTTTCCGGATGGAGCCTGATCGCGGGAGGGGCTACGGAAGGGGCCGGCGATACGAATACCACGATGGAGGACAGCGGCGTTGTGGCCGGGGACTACGGCGAAGACGACTATGAACCGGTGGAGCCCGCGATCAGCGAGACGACGCCTGCCCCGGCGGAGCCGGAGAACCCGCCAGACACCGCGGAGACGGGCACCTGGACCCAAGGCGACGTGTGGACCGCCTCCGCTTCTCCCTACGTGGCGCCCCTGGAGGGCGAGACCATCCGCGCCTACAGCATGGACAAGCTAGCCTATGACGAGACTATGGCCGACTGGCGCACCCACGACGGCATCGACTTCGCCGCCGCGGACGGCACCGCGGTGAAGGCCGTCCACGCGGGTAAGGTGGAGAGCGTGGGGGAGGACGACCTCTACGGCGTCGTGGTGGTAATCGACCAGGGCAACGGGGTCAAGACCACCTATGCCGACCTGCGCAGCACGCCTGCCGTAAAGACGGGCGATACCGTAGCTGCCGGAGACGTGATCGGCTATCTGGGCAACACCGCCATCTGTGAAACAGCGGAGGGCCCGCACCTGCATCTATCCATGACGCAGGATGGAAAAAGCATTGATCCGGCTACGGTGATACCGGGGTAAAATTCTCGAAAAAAGCTATCAAAATATGTTGACAAGCAGGGGTATTGTTTGGTACAATACCCCTGCTTGTTTGAGAAATGGCGGCATAGCTCAGCTGGCTAGAGCATGCGGTTCATACCCGCAGTGTCCCCGGTTCAAATCCAGGTGCCGCTACCAATTATTCGCCGGATGTCAAACGGCATCCGGCGAATTTTTCAGCCCATTTGTCAAGCAAGACGGTAATGCTTGGAGCGGAAGTAAGCGAAGCGCCGTAAAAGTTTCTTTGCCTACTTTCTTTTCAAAGAAAGTACGGCCCGGTGGTCAAGTGGCTAAGACACCGCCC
>DAOPXW010000068.1:0-1889 GCA_035352555.1 Oscillospiraceae bacterium | reverse complement strand
TACTTTCTTTTCAAAGAAAGTACGGCCCGGTGGTCAAGTGGCTAAGACACCGCCCTTTCACGGCGGTAACACGAGTTCGAGCCTCGTCCGGGTCACCAAAAAGGGACGATTCCGAAGGGAATCGTCCCTTTCATTAATGGCAAAATGGCGCAGTACTTCGCAAAGTAACGGAGACCAAAGACGGCAGAGAAGAAATTTCCGTAACCGCGAATTTTCTTCTTGAAATGAGAAAACCCCTATGTTATAATACACAAGCCATGGAGAATTAGCTCAGCTGGTTAGAGCGTCCGCCTCACACGCGGGAGGTCGAAGGTTCGAGCCCTTTATTCTCCACCAGATAAAAAGGACACATTGAAAGATGTGTCCTTTTTTTAAAATCCTGCGTTTCTGACGGTTTCATACTTCGGTGATCCGAATTGCATGGGCGGAAGCGGATCTCCGGGGGTTTGCGGATGTTCAGTAGAAAAAAATATCGGAATTTAGCAAAAATGACCTCTTTTACCTTTCCTGTTGACAAGGGGAAAGAGATTATTGTATGATTTAACCAATAAAGGGTTCCTCCATGGAACTTTTTATAATTAAATTTGGAGGAATGAATGATGAAGAAACTGTTAGCTCTCTTGCTTGCACTGACAATGATCTTCGCATTGGCGGCCTGCGGCACCGGCGGCACCGCCGCAGCGCCCACCGCAGCGCCCGCTCAAGACATTACCCTGGATATCATTATCTCCCAGTATTCCGACAACACCCAGGCCTGGTGGGCCAAGGACGGCGCGTACGTCAAGGCTTTTGAAGCCGCCAACCCCGGCATCAAGCTGAATGTCGAAGTCGTCTCCTGGAACGACCTGTACACCGTGGTGAACACCCGCATCCAAACCAAGCAGACCCCCGACATCCTGAACATCGACACCTTCGCCGACTATGTGTCCGACGATCTGCTTGAGCCCACCGACGACTATGTTTCCGCCGACCTCAAGGCCAAGATCATTCCCAGCTTCTGGAACGCCAGCGAGATCGACGGCACCGTTTGGGCGCTGCCCATCCTGGCATCTGTCCGCGCCATGTTCTACAACAAGGACATCCTGGCCAAGGCCGGCGTTGAAGTCCCCACCACTTGGGACGAGCTGACCGCCGCCTGCAAGGCCATCAAGGCAAAGTGCCCCGGCGTCGTGCCCTGGGGGCTGGATATCTCCACCGATGAAGGCCAGGCTGCTTTCGCTTACTATACCTGGAACAACGGCGGCGGCTTTGTTGACGCCGACGGCAAATGGGCCCTGAACTCCAAGGCCAACGTCGACTCCCTCAACTACATGAAGAGCCTGATCGACGGCGGCTACTGCAATGCAGCCCCCTATACCGACACCCGCTACCCTCTGCAGGACGCCTTTAATGCCGGCTCTCAGGCCTTTATGATCGGCGCCTGCAACATGATGAAGGCCGACAGCACCGTCAAATACGGCGTGGCCAGCATTCCCACCAACGGCGGCAACACCCCCGTCGCGCTGGGCGTGTGCGACCGTCTGCTGGTCTTCAAGGACAGCACCGCCAAGGATCAGGATGCCCGCAATGCGGCCATCAGCAAGTTCTTTGATTACTTCTACAATGTGGACAACTACTCCAAATACATGGTGTACGAAGGCTTCCTGCCTGTCACTACCGATGCTTCCGCCCAGCTGGCCACCAAGGCCGACCAGTACACCGTGGGCGGCACCGGCGCCGCCGGCAACAACGAGTACTTTTCCACCTTCTGCAATCTGCTGAATTCCTGCAAGTTCTATCCCGCCGCGAAGACGGAATGGATCGATGTAAAGCAGGGCGTCATCGACGCCGAGCAGCGCGTGTGCCAGGGCGAGAACGCCCAGACCGTTCTGGACGCTCTCCAGGCGAAG
>DAOPXW010000067.1:0-9645 GCA_035352555.1 Oscillospiraceae bacterium | reverse complement strand
CCAGGCCGAAGATGATGGAGGGGATGCCGGTGAGGGTCTCGGTGGCAAATTCGATCACCGCCGCCACTCTGCGGTTTCCGGCGTACTCCGTAAGATACACCGCCGCGCCCACGCCAAGCGGCAGCACCACCGCCATGGACACCGCAATGATATACAGCGTGTTGAGGATGTTGGGCAGGATGCCGATGGTATTTTTCAGATAGCTTGTCTTGCCGGACACGAGACTCCAGGTAAGGTGCGGCACGCCCCGGTAAAAGATGTAGCCGATCAGAAACAGCAGCAGCGCGCAGGTAATCCCCGCGCCGATATGCATCAGCCACCGCATGCTGCGGTTCCAGACGCGGCGCTTTCTTGACAGTCCTTGCATTCCTAAGCCTTCTCTCTTTTGATGAACACGTTCAGCAGCACGTTAATCATCATAATAAACAGAAACAGCACCAGCCCGATGGAGAACAGGGCGTTGCGGTAGAGACTGCCGTAGGCGGCGTAGGACATGCCGGAGGCGATGGCCGTGGTGAGGAAGCGCACGGACTTCAAAATTCCCGGCAGATTGGCCACATTGCCGGACACCATGATGATGGCCATGGCCTCGCCGATGGCGCGGCCCACGCCCAGCACCACCGCGGCGGCCACGCCGCTTTTGGCGGCGGGCAGCGACACGCGGAAATATGTTTCGAGCTCCGTGGCGCCCAGCGAGAGCGACGCCTCCTCATACTCCTTCGGCACGGCCCGCAGCGCGGTCTCCGACACGCTGACGATGGAAGGCAGAATCATTACGGCCAGCACCAGAATAGCCGCCAGCAGGCACGCGCCGGAGGAGAGCCCGAACAGCTTCTGGATGGCGGGCACCAGCACGATCATTCCCACCAGTCCGTATACCACCGAGGGAATGCCCGCCAGCAGCTCCACCGCCCGGCGGATAACGGAGGCCAGCCGAGGCGGCGCGGCCTTGGCCAGATACACCGCCGTCAGCACGCCCACCGGCACGCCGAGGATCACTGCCCCCGCCGTGCCGTAAACGCTGGTGAGCACCAGCGGCAAAATGCCGAAGGCGGCAGCCCCGCTTTTATTGGCCGGATCCCACACCGTGCCGAACAGAAAGTTCCACACGCCCACTTCCCGGATGGCGGGCACGCCGGAGATGATAAGATAGGCGCTGATGCCCAGCACGAAGGCCACGGAGACCGCGCCGCACAAAAAGAATATGCCGCCCATGGCCCGCTCAGCCGCCTTTTTTGCGCCCCCGGTGCGCCGGGGGCGCAGCGCGGCTGCCTGAATAGGGATTCCATGATCCATGATCTGCTCCTTTCAACGGGCAAGAGCCCCCACCCCGTGGGGATGGAGGCTCCCGCAAAGGGAAGGTTTACTTCGATGCCGGGACGGCGCCGGCCTTTTCGATGAGGGAGGACGCGTCTTTGGAAGTGGCGAAATTAAAGAAAGCCTGTGCGGTAGCGGAGAGGGGCGCTGCGCTGCTCGTCACCAGCAGGAACGGGCGCTGAATGACGTAGGTGCCGTCCAGGACGGTGGCTTCGGAGCACGTCACACCGCCTACGGAGAGAATCTTGATGCCGTCCTGCCCTTCCGCGGCGGAGAGGGAGGCGTAGCCGATGGCGCTCTTGTTGTTCTTCACGGCCTCGATGACCGCGCCGGTGGAGGTCAGCTCCTGGGCCAGCTTGCACTTATCCGCGGTCTTGGTGATGGATTCAAAGCCGTCGCGGGTACCGGAGCCGGACTCGCGGCCGATGCAGGCGATGGCGCCGGCGTCACCGCCCACGGCGCTCCAGTCTGTCACCTTGCCGGTAAAGACCTGCGCGATCTGGTCGACGGTGAGGTTGCTCACCTTGCTGCCGGCGTTTACGATGATGGCGATGCCGTCCAGCGCGATGGTGGTGCCCACTAGGCCTTTGGCGGTCTCCTCGTCCTTCAGCGCGCGGGAGGAGAGGCCGATGTCGCAGGTGCCGTTGGCCACAGACTCGATGCCGGTGCCGGAGCCGGTGGCGTCATAAGAAACGGTGACGCCGGAATTGTCGTTCATAAACTGTTCCTTCAGCGCGCCGATGACATTCTCCATGGAGGTGGAGCCGTTGGTGGCCACAGTGCCGGAGAGGGGCTGTTCCGTTGCCGGCGCTGCGCTGGCAACGGCTGTGGCTGCGGGCGCCGTCTTTGTGCCGCAGGCCGTCAGCAGAACGGACAGAACCGTAATCGCAAGAACGATGCTGAGAAGCTTTCCAATCTTTTTCATGATTTGTACTCCTTTTTACGTTTCAGACTTATTGTCTACACTTATTATTGTAATGATTCCATGTTAAGTCAAAAACCGCGCCTCGGTAAAGCACGCGTTAAAAAACACCGCGGGAAGTCCCGCGGTGTTAAATCTCTGTTCGATTGTAAAGATCATTCACATCAGCTGCTGTTCGTTGATCATCAGCTTGAATTGCAGCCCCAGCTTCTCGGCGGCCTTGCGGCACAGCAGCATCCGGTCCATGAAGATCTCGAAATAGTCCATCACGGAGCCGTAGCGCGTATCCACGGAGAGCTTGAGTTTGATAAGCGTGTGGTTTTCGTTGATCTTCAGCTCGGCCTTTTTCACGGAATAGTTCACCCGGTCGTGGATGTCGAACTTGCTGGTGTCGGGATTGCGGACCCGGCTGCGGCGCACGTCGGACTTGTCGGCCAGAATCAGGGCGGCGGAAATGGGGCTCACCGGAGTGCCGGTGCCCTCGTCGTGGTTGCCGATGGCGGCCACGATCTCGGCGATCTCCTCCGGCGCCATACCGAGGTCGTTCAAAATGCGGAACGCCATCACCGCGCCGGACTGGGAGTGGTCGATGCGGTTGACCAGATTGCCGATGTCGTGGAGGTACGCCGCGATGCGCGCCAGCTCCACCTCCCGCTCCGGATAGCCGAGCGTGGTGAGGATATAGCCGCAGCCCTCGGCCACCATGCCCACGTGGGCGAAGCTGTGCTCGGTATAGCCCAAAGCCACCAGCGATTCGTCGGCCTTTTGGATATAGGTGTTGATGTCGCTGTTTTGCCGAATTTGTTCAAAAGTAATCATATCGCTCCTTTTTTAGTCCCTTGCGCGCTCCTTTAGAAATCTATCGTCACGGTGGTGCCCCTGTCCGGCTCGCTCTGCAGGCTGACCCGGGCGTCGTGATAGATTGCCCCGTGTTTCACGATGGACAGGCCCAGGCCGGTGCCGCCCACCTCCTTGGAGTGGCTCTTATCCACCCGGTAGAAGCGCTCGAACACCCGGTTCTGGCTCTGATAGGGGATGCCGATGCCGGTATCCGCCACGGCAAGACGGGGGCCGGCGTCGCCCACGTCCACCGTCACGGTGACGGAGCCGCCGTCCTTATTGTATTTTATCGCGTTTTCCACCAGATTGTAAACCATTTCATCCAGAATCTGTCGCACGCCCTCCACGGACGCGCCCTCGCCCGCCAGGGTCACGGTGACGTTTCTGGCCCGGGCGGCACTCTGAAGCCGGGCGATGACCTCGGCGGCCAGCGCCTTGAGATCCACGGTCTCCTTCTGGGGGGAGAAGGATTCCTCGTCCAGTCGGGAGAGCTTGATGATATCCTCCACCAGCGCGATGAGCCGGCGGGATTCGTCGTAGATATCCCCGGCGAACTCGCCAATCTTCTCCTTCTCCACCAGGCCGTCCCGGATGAGCTCCGCGAAGCCGGAGATGGAGGTCAGCGGCGTTTTCAGCTCATGGGACACGTTGGCGGTGAATTCCCGGCGCAGGGCGTCCCGCTGCTCCTTCTCCGTCACGTCCAGGATTACCAGCACCGCGCCGGTGACCTGTCCGTCGGCGGTGACAGGATTGGCGATGATCTGATAGCTGCCCTCGCCAAGCTGCAGCAGCATCTCCCCGTGGCGGCCGGACAGGGCCTCAGACACGACGGCGCGGAACTCCTCGCTGCGGTTGAGGGCCAGCACGCTGCCGCCCTCCTCCGACGGGGAGGAGTCCAGAATGCGCAGGGCGCTGGAATTATACGAGAGCATGGCGGCCTTGTTGTCCACCAGAATGAAGCCCTCGCTCATATTCTCGGTGATGGCGGTGAACTCCTCCCGCTTGCGGCGCAACTCCTCCATCTGGCGGTGGATGGTGAAATTCTGTTCCCGCAGCTTCTGCACCAGCGGGGTGAGCTCGGGATAATCGCCGTCCAGCTTGGGGTCCTCCAGCTCCATCTGGTTGATGGGCCGGGTGATGCGTCTGGCCAGACGGGAAGCCAGCACCGCGGACAAAATCAGCACCGCCGCCAAAATCCACAGCAGTGGGGAGAGCATCCCCAGCAGCAGCGTGCCCACGGTATTCTGGGTGCAGGACACGCGCAGCACGGTGCCGTCGGTAAGGCGCAGCGCGTAATAGAGGGTTTTTTCCATAAAGGTCGCGGAATAGCGGGCGGATTGGCCGCTGCCGTTTTCCAGCGCCGCCTTGATCTCCTGGCGGTCGGCATGGTTTTCCATGGTCGCGGCGTCGGCCTCGTTATCATAAAGCACGGTGCCGTCCGCAGCCACCCAGGTGATGCGCTCGCCGATCTTCAGCCCGTTGAAATAGGCCTCTCCCGCGGTCTCCAGGCCCTGGGCGGCGTAGGCGGCCTCGCTTTTCAGCTCCGTGAAAAGCCGGGCCTCGAAATATTGATACAGCACGCCGAAGAACAGGGCCACGCAGGCCAGCAGGGCCGCCATCCCCGTGAGGAAGGTGCTCTTGAAAATTTTCGTCGTCATTTTCCGGCTCCGATCTTATACCCAACGCCCCGTACCGTCTCGATGAGACCGCCGGCCTCCCCCAGTTTCTGCCGCAGGGTGCGGACATGGACGTCCACCGTGCGGCTCTCGCCGTCAAAACCGTAGCCCCACACCTGGGTCAGCAGGGCATCCCGGGTCAATACCGCGCCGCGCTTTTCAAGCAGCAGGCACAGCAGTTCAAACTCCTTCAGCGTCAGGGTCACTTCCCTGCCGTCCACCTTCACCAGATGCTGGGCGGTGTTCGCCGTCAGCGGCCCCACCCGATACTCCCGCCCCTGGGGGGCGGCCTCCGCCCGGCGAAGCACGGCGCGGATGCGCGCCACCAGTTCCATCATTCCGAAGGGCTTGGGCAGATAGTCGTCAGCCCCGGCGTCGAGACCCACGACCCTGTCGTATTCGCTGTCCTTCGCGGTGAGCATGATGATCGGAACAGACCCCGTATCGGCCCGGGAGCGCAATCTTTTCAGGACGGCCAGACCGTCCTCCTCCGGCAGCATGATATCCAGCAGCACCAGCTCCGGTACGGCCTCGGATACGGCCTTCCAGAACCCCGACGGGCGCTCGAAGCCTTCCGCCGCGAGACCCTGGCTGCTCAAGGTATAAATCACAAGCTTTCGGATATTGTCGTCGTCTTCCAATAGGTAGATCATCCATCTCACCTCGCTTACAGTATAACTTAACATTGTAAAGTTGCAAACATCCGTCCTGTAAAATTTGGGTAAAGTTTAATTTTTCAATTACTTCAAAAACTTAAAGTATTTTTTCTTGAAATACCAGGTTATATAGGGTATACTTCATTTATCATTGTAAGTATGAGGTGCCGTGTATGATCAAGGAAGCGCTGTCCGCCGGAGCGGGCTATCTGCTGGGATCGCTGAATTCCGGCGTCATTTTGTCCAAGCTGGGCTACCTGGACGATATCCGCAGCCACGGCAGCGGCAACGCCGGGGCCACCAATATGGCCCGGGTCTTCGGCTGGGGCGCGGGGATCCTGACCCTGGGCTGCGACGTGGGCAAGTCGGTTGCCTCCATGGCCATCGGCAAAAAGCTGGGCGGGGACACGGGTCTGGCCGCCGCCGGGGCGGGCTGTCTGGCGGGCCACTGCTGGCCGGCCTATCATCACTTCAAGGGCGGCAAGGGCGTATCCGTGGGCGTGGGCATCGCGCTGATGACCGGTCCCGCTGTGTTCTATACCGCCGCCGGGGCGTTCGCCGCCGGGGCGTTGGCCACGAAAAAAGTATCGGTGGGTTCCGTGTGCGCGGCCATCATGCTGCCCCTCTCGGCGGTCCTCTTCAAGGCCAGCAAGCCCAAACAGCTGCTGTGCGCCGGCACGGCGGCGGTGGTGCTGTGGGAGCACCGCCCCAATATCCGCCGTCTGCTGAACCGCACGGAGCCCGATTTCAAGGCCGGACGCCACCGCCGTTTCGGCGCGAAGGCCTGATATAGAAAATCACCGCGAGCAAAAAGCGCTCGCGGTGATTTTTTTAGCCCAAAATGTTTTTCACCGCCGCGCGGTAAGCGTTGGTGAGGGTGGTGGCGTCCATGCCGTAGGTGATGCTGTCGTAGCCCATGGCGAAGCCGGCCCGGGCGGCCTCCTCCGTGGCGGCGTAGAGGATGGCGGGCTTTCCCGCCGCCCTGCAGGCGGAGAGGATGCGGCGCAGGGCGTCCTGAAATTCTGGGGCGTCGAACTGGCCGGGGATGCCCATGGCGGTGGAAAGATCGAAGGGGCCGACGAAAATGCCGTCCACCCCCGGCAGAGCCGCGATCTCGGCGATGTGCTCCAGACAGCCCAGGGTCTCGCACTGGGGGAAGAGCATGGTCTCCCGGTTGGAGGTCTCAAAATAGGCGGGGATGCCGTGGGAAGCGTAATCCTCGAACCAGAAGCCGGAGCCCGCGGTGTTGGCGACGCCCCGCTCGCCCACGGGGGCGTATTTGCCGAAACGCACGATGGCCCTGGCGTCCTCCACGGTGTGTACGCAGGGGATGATAATGCCCATGGCGCCCACATCCAGCAGCTTGAGGATGGCGGCGCGGGAGATCTCCTGCACCCGGGCGAAGGGCGTAATGTTATAGAGTTTGGCCGCCCGGATGAATTCCAGCGCGCTCTGGGGATTATAGGGGCCGTGCTCGGTATCGATGATGACATAGTCCAGCCCGGAAAAGCCCAGACACTCCGCCGCCGTGGCGCTGCCCAGCTCGAAGAAAGTGCCGAGGGTCTTTTCCCCGGCGAGCATTTTTTCTCTGACCGTGTTTTTCATGTCGATGTCTCCTTCTTTATTTCAATAGTCCGTATCGCATCTTGAGGTCAAGGATGCGCAGCACGCTCTCGTCCAGCCGCGCCTGGCTGATGGTGCCGTCCGCCACGGCGTCTTTCACGCCGTTGAAGGCGGCCTTGTAATCGTAGGGCATCAGCAGGATGTCCGCCCCGGCCAGCACGGCCTTCACGGCGGCGTCGGCGGAGGAATAGTTGTTGAGCACGGCACCCATGGAAAGCGCGTCGGTGATCACCACGCCGTTCCAGCCCAGCCCGTCCCGGAGCCTGTCCGTGATCATCTCTTTGGACAGCGAAGCGGGCAGGCCGTCGTCCGTGACGTTCACGGCGGTGATGTGGGCGGCCATGATCATGTCCGTACCCGCGTCCATGGCTGCGGTAAAGGGCACCAATTCGCACGCTTTCAGCTCATCCCAGGTCTTGGTGACGGAAACATAGCCGTCGTGGGTGTCGCCGGCGGTATCCCCGTGGCCGGGGAAGTGCTTGGCGCAGGTCATCACCCCCGCCCGGTGCAGCCCGGCGATCTCGGCGGAAACCATTTTGGCCACCAGCGCGGGATCGCTGCCGAAAGCCCGGGACCCGATGACAATATTGTTGGGATTGGTATTGACGTCCGCCACCGGGGCAAAATCCAGATTGAAGCCGTATTCCGCAAGATACGAGCCGATGGCGGCGCCCATGGCCTCGGCCTGAGCGGGGTCGCCGGTGGCACCCACGCTCTCCGCGCTGTTATATCTCGGCACGTCGAAGCCCTTGGTGCCGGCAATCCGGGACACCGAGCCGCCCTCCTCGTCGATGCCCAGCAGAAGCGGCACGGCGGACGCGTTTTGCAGCGCGGCGGTGAACGCCTTCAGCTGTCTGGGAGAGACGATATTTTTCCCGAACACGGCCACCCCGCCGGCAGGGTAGTCCCGCAGGGTCTGGGTCATGGCTTCAGAGACGGCGGTGGCGCCGTACAGCGCGGTATTGTGGGCCTGCTCGGGCGTCAGTGCGGGGTCCAGGGATTCCGGCCGGACGAGAAACAGCTGGCCGATCTTCTGGTCGGTGGTCATGGCCGCAAGGGCCTTCTCTGCGGCGTCCGGCTCCGGGGTGGGCTCCGGTGACGCCGTTGGCGCGGCGGTGGGCGCGGTGGACGGAACCCCGCCCGCGCCGCAGGCGGAGAAAACCGTCAGGCACAGAGCCAGCAGGAGAATCGGCAGTTTTTTCATGGAAGCCTCCCTTTCTTTACTCGGAGATATTGTATCATTTTTACCCGGTCTATGATACAATGATTTCACATAATTCCGAAAGGATTTTGCCGTATGAAAAGCATTAAAGAGCTTTATCGCATCGGCCGCGGACCCTCCAGCTCCCACACCATGGGTCCGGCCTTCGCCGCGGCGCTGATTGGGAGGGAGCACCCCGAGGCCGACGCCTTTCATGTGGTGCTGTACGGCTCGCTGGCCAAGACCGGCCGTGGCCACCGGACCGACAAGGCCATCGAGCTGGCGCTGGAGCCCATCCCCGTGACGGTGGACTTCGACACGGTCACCGCCGACCTGCCCCATCCCAACACCATGGATCTCATTGCACTGCAAAACGGCGCAGAGATCGGGCGGCAGCGGGTCCTCAGCGTGGGCGGCGGGGCGGTCCGATTCATCGGCCGGCCGGATGCCGACACGCTGGAGATCTACCCGGAAAAGAGCTTCACGGAAATTTCCGAGCTTTGCAAAAGCGCCAATATGCGCCTGTCGGACTATGTGGTGAAGCGGGAGGGCGACGGTATCCTGGATTACCTCTACACCGTCTGGGAGACCATGAAGTCCGCGGTGGACGCGGGCCTCTCCACCGCCGGCGAGCTGCCCGGCGGGCTGCACGTGGAACGCAAGGCCCAGTATCTCTACAACCAGCGCCACATCGACGAATCCGCCGCCACCCGGGAAAACCGCATCGTGTGCGCCTATGCCTTCGCCGTGGCGGAGCAGAACGCAGACGCCGGCGTCATCGTCACGGCCCCCACCTGCGGCAGCAGCGGCGTGGTGCCCGCCGCCCTGAAGTATATGCAGGAGCAGAAGCGTTTTTCGGACGAGCAGATCGTCAGGGCGCTGGCCGTAGGCGGCCTGATCGGCAATCTCATCAAGGCCAACGCCTCCATCTCCGGCGCGGAATGCGGCTGTCAGGCGGAGATCGGTTCGGCCTGCTCCATGTGCGCCGCCGCCCTGGGCGAGCTGCATGAGATGGGCGTGGATCAAATCGAATACGCCGCCGAAGTGGCCATGGAGCACCATCTGGGCCTGACCTGCGACCCCATCCACGGGCTGGTGCAGATTCCCTGCATCGAACGCAATGCCGTGGCGGCCATGCGGGCCATCAACGCGCTGTCCCTGGCCAATTTTCTCTCCGCCACGCGCAAAATCTCCTTTGACATGGTGGTGGAGACCATGCGCGAGACCGGCAGGGATCTGAACCACATCTACCGCGAGACCGGCGAGGGCGGCCTGGCCAAGCTATACAAATAACAAAAAATCCGGCCTGTATAAATCATTTTCTCCTGCAAATACTAGTTCTGTCAAAAATCAGTCGTTGCAGGAGGAGCACCAACCATGAAAGCAACCGGAATCGTACGCCGTATCGAC
>DAOPXW010000066.1:0-9900 GCA_035352555.1 Oscillospiraceae bacterium | reverse complement strand
CCCGGCCGAAAAGGCCGGGACCGCGTTTCGCTTATCGTTATCGGTGCATATCGTGGGCGTCCAGATAGTGCTCGAAGATGTTCTCGATGTACAGCGCGGCCTCGCGGCCTTTGCCGTTTTCGAGAAGGTCGATGAGACGGTTCTCCTGCTGCACGATGGTGTCCGCGCCCCAGAAGGACACGCAGTTTTCCCACAGGCCCAGGCTGACGTCGTTGAACGAGTTGAGCAGCAGCGGAAACAGGATGTTGCCGCTCATGCGGGTGAGCTCCACATGGAAATCACGCATCATCTCGGCCAGCTGCTTCAGCGGCGCGCCGTCCCTGGCGGCGGCATCCAGCGCGGCCACCATCTCCCGCAGACGGCGGATATCCTCCTCCGTATGAGTCAGGGACAGACGTACCATGGCGCCGCCCTCCAGTGCGTTGCGGGCCTCCACCATGGAGATATTCAGCTCCTCGCTCATCTTGCCGCCGGAATAGCGCACGATGGCGCCCAGCGTCTCGAAATTTCCGGTCTTGGAATAGTCCGTCACATAGGCGCCGGAACGGGGCTCGATACGCACGAAGCCCATGCGGCTGAGATCCTCCAGTCCGATGTGGACCATAGAGCGGCTGATATTCATTTTTTTGGCCATGTCCCGCTCGGTGGGCAGCTTTTCGCCCACCCTGAGTTCGCCGGAAAAGATCATGTCAATGATCTGCCGCACGAACAGGTCCCGCAGGGTCGGGGCCACGATCTCCTGAAATGCCATTTTTTCTCACATCCCGTTTTGGTTTCTCGCGCCGCGCGTGTTTTGGTCTATTTTAAGTCAAAATCACCGCCTGTCAAGGTCTGACCAGAGTTCAGATCCCCACGCTGCGCTTCTGACTGTCGTACAGCTTGTTCAGCAGGGGACGCACGACGTAGAAGATGAGCTTGTTTTCCAGATTGAACCAATAGATCAGCAGCGAGGTGGCAAATCCGCCCGCGCCCACGATCAGCAGGGTTTTCAAAAATTTTTTCATGTTGCGTTCTCCTTTTTTTAGATGGCCGGAGCTTCATTTGCTTTTACCAGCCCTCGTAATCGTCATACTCCATCAAGCTGGCGTCCAGCGGCTTTTCCTGCATCACGGCGGTCATATAATCGTTGACCTCCTTGCGCATATCTGCCCGGGAGATGGTGCGGTGGTCGAACATATCGTTGGACACGATCATGAGATGCTGCTTTTTGGTCTTGGCCTGATCCAGAATGACGCCGGTGAGGCCCAGCGCCCCCTTGCAGGTGATGTCGTTGTTGAGGATGACCATATCGCAGCTGAATTTTTCGGCCTCTCCCCAGAACTCCACCAGATGCTCCCAGCCGCCGGTAAGGTGGCGGCGCATGACGCCGGCCTCATGGTTGCGGGCGATGCCCACCAGCGCGTCGTCCACGGAGGTGGCGGGGATAGTCACGTTGCCGGAGAAGCTGTCCATGGCGGCCACCGCCAGAATGCCCCAGCAGTTATACAGCCAGCTGGCAAACTGCAGCCAGTAGCAGGCCGGGCCGCCCCACAGGATGGCACGGTGGCGGGTCTTGGGGAAGCAGTTGAGCTTCTGCCGATAGCACTCCTGCGCGATCTCCAGGATCTTCCTGTCGGTTTTCACCACCTGGGGATTGCGCCCGCCGGAGAACGTAAAGTAGAAGGCGTGGTACAGGGTGCCCACGGTGCTGCCGATGGGCGAATAGGGGGTCTTCATGAACTCCCACTTCTCCATCTCGTTGGCGACCTCCCGATTGTGGCGGTTGATCACCGTCCAAAAGGCGTCCTCATTGAACTTTTCGCCGGTGTTATCCTCCACGAATTTGATGATGCGCTTCATTTGCACCAGCGAATACTTATCGGTGCTGCGGTCCTCCCAGCGCATGGGAACCTCGGCGGGCAGGGACGGGATTCCCAGCCGGCGGTCGATGAGCTGGCTGTTCATGGTGGAGGAATCACAGGGCATATTGTTTTCGACGACACACGCGCCGATGCGGGGAAAATCGTCGTGGATGGCCACGCCGGCGGCGTTGGCGCTCAGACGGCAGGAATCGGCGGGCAGGCCCGCGTTTTCCATCACGTCGATGTAGAAGGGGCAGGCGTTCTGATCCATATAGCAGCTCAGCAGGCCCTGATAGACCTCCAGCGGCAGGGGAACGAGATTGGGGAAACCGGCCAGGATCTCGGGGGGCATGGTCTGCTCCAGCAGCACGATCTTTTTCCCGAAGGCGTTCTCGCCGAAGCGGGCGTCGCCCTTCATCATCTGGCCGATCTGCGTGGTCGTGCCGGCCATGATGGTGTTGAGCTGCTCGTGGGCCACGTGCAGCGCGGGGCCGCGCAGGCCCTCCACGCAGCGGTCCCGCATATTGAACGCGCCCAGGAAATTGGCGAACCAGCGGTACTCCAGCGCGCCTCTGGCCACCCGCACCGGGGAGATGGCCACAAATTTCATTACGATGCCCAGCAGCTTCACCCACTGGGTGTAGTCATACCAGGTGTCCTTCAGCCCGCGCCACTCGCGGTGCCGTTCGATATTGGTGCCCGGGATAAAGCGGGCCTGCCCGCCTTTGATTGTGGATTTGGCCATCACTTTTTACCTCCCTGGATGTTTTTGATCTCGAGGCTCTCAATGAACGCCTGGAACCGGGTACGCAGCTGTCCGGCGGAGGTGACGGAATATTCCCGCTCGATGCCGATGGCGGGCACGCCCATCTCCTCGGAGAGGATGTGTACGCCCAGCACGCGCTCGTAGCTCCAGAATTCGCAGAACTTCATCTGGTTGTAGATCACGCCGTCCGCGCCGTATTCCTTCACCAGGTCGCGGATATAGGCCTTGCGGCCGTCGGCGCGCTCCCTGTTCATAAAGCGCGGGCACTGGCTGGTGGTCAGATAGTGCCGCGCCACGGCCCGAAGGGCGGTCTCGCCGTCCCGGATCTCGATGGGCTCCCGGCCGGGCAGCGAGCCGTAGCAGTAGCGGTCCGCCACCACCATGGCGCCGCAGTCCTCCAGCAGCCTGGTAAAACCGGGGTCGTCGATCTCGCTGCCGGTGAGGACGATGCGGGCCCGAAACCGCGGCTCCCTGTCCGGCTTGCGCTTTTCAAGCTCTGCCAGCGTCTCTTGCAGTTTGTCCATCACCAGGTATTGGGGGCAGACCTGACTGACCAGCTGCATCACATGGAACTCATAGCCCGTGACGGGCGGGTTCTCCCGCTTGCGCAGCTCGCCCATGGCGGTGATGACCGCGGAGATCCGGTTGTGATCTTCGATAGCCTTTCTGACGGCCCCGTCGGAGATGTCCACGCCGTAAACGTCCCGAAGGGGCTCCAGCAGCCTGGTCTGGATCTGATTTTCATAGTGGTCGACGGCGTTTTCGCTGTCGGTAAAGGGCACATCCATCATGCTCATAAAGAATTTCGGATTTTTCTCCTTTACCAGGCCCAGAATTTCAAAATGCTCGTGGCCGCGGTGCATCATCTGGCAGGTCTCGCTGCTCAGCAGCGCGTCCAGATAGTCGTAACCGCCCTCGATGCCGCGCTCCAGAATGGAGCGGGTGTAGGAGCAGATCTTGTTGGTCATGTAATAGGTACCGATGTCGATGGCGCTGGAATTGGGCGCGCGCAGCCGGGTGGAAAAGCAGCCCGGCAGATTCAGCAGCGTCTCGGGCACGAAATAGCAGGTGTAGCCCAGCGCCAGCTTTCCGTCCTTTTTCCCCTGCTCCACCAGCTCGTTGTCCGCCTGCTGCAGCAGGTTTTCAAAATAGATCAGATGCTTCAGGTCTTTCATAGATACACCCCTTTTTATTTTTGAAAAATCATTTTCAGCGGATCGGGGGTCCTGCGCGCCCGCAGCAGCGTCTCCAATCCGCCGGGGCGGATGCCGGGATTGGCGGGCGCGTCGACGGGCGCCCGGGTGATGCGGGAGCTGTCCTCCATCGCCTCGTACAGACGGCAGCGGACGCGATACCGCCCCGGCGCCATGGATAGGTGTTCTTTGCAAAGATGGCCCCGACCTCGGCGTCGGACCGGGTGGCGAACAGATAAAACCCCGCGCCAGAATGGGCGGCACCCTGAAGGTGGCGTACAGCATTGCCATGCCATATCTTTCCCCTTCTGTGCTGTTGTTTTAGTTTTTTCTGGTTCAACCAGTCTATGTTCAACCACAATATAGCAAATTAGGGTGAAAATTGCAACGGGGGGGCGTGAACAAATTTACTTTTGTCATACTGCTGCAATCTTCTGGTCAGACCAAAGCCTCCGGGGCCGCAAAAAACCTGTTGAAATATGGAAAAATCCGGGATATAATAAATCAACAATTCTCTGACAAGCCCATTGAAAGAGTGCGGACGCAAAGCCAAGGGGCCTGACGCGATCCGCGGGTCGGCGATGTTTTTGCGCGGCGGCAATTCCGACGAAGCCGCCGTCAGGGTTCCTTTCGCAGACGTCAAGCAACTCCGTGCCGCGGCAAAGCGGGGCATCCGCTATGCCCGGGAGGTGTGATATGGCCACCTTTACCGACAGTTCCAAAAAGAAGACGCTGCTCATTGTGGACGATACCATCCCCAACCGGCTGCTGCTGAGGCAAGCTCTCTCCGGCGACTATGAGATTCTGGAGGCGGGGGACGGACAGGCCGCGCTGGAAATTCTGCGCGCCGCGCCCGAGGTCTCCCTGATAATTTTGGACATCCTGATGCCCGCATCGGACGGTTACGGCGTACTGGAGGCGCTGCGGGCGGACGAGGAGCTGAGTAAGCTCCCCGTGGTGGTCATCGCCGGCGAGGATATGGACAGCCAGATCAGAGCCTTCGAGCTGGGCGCGGCGGATGTCATGATCAAGCCCTTCAACCCTCAAATTATCCTGCACCGGGTGCGCAACCTCATATCCCGCCTGGAATCCGAGAGGCTGGCCGAGCAGAACCGGGAGTACGAGCGGGCGATGCGGGAGGCACAGTACGACAAGCTCACCGGCATTTTCAGCCGGACGGGTTTTTATGCCCGCGTCCGTGCGCTGCTGGACGGAAGCGAACCGGGGGCCTTCGTGCTCATTCGCTTCGACCTGGACCGCTTCAAGGCCTTTAACGACACCTTCGGCAGCGAGGCGGGCGACGCGCTGCTGGCCGCCGTGGGCAATCTGCTGCGCGCGTGGGAGAGCGGCCGCCGCATTTTCGGCCGCATCGAGGCCGACCATTTCGCCGGGGTGCTCTCTGAGGAGGATTATCTGGCGCTGCGGCCCGACATGGCCTTCCGCCGCTGGCTGGATACCTACCCCACTGAATTTTCTCTCAACGCCAGCGCGGGTGTGTTCCGCATCGAGGATCGGACCCTGTCCGTGCCGCTGATGTGCGACCGGGCGCTGATGGCGCTGCGAACGGTGAAAAGCAGCTACACCGACAAGGTGGCGCTGTACAGCGAGGATATGCGTCTGGAGCTGTTGGAGGAACAGGCCCTCACCGGCGATATGGACGAGGCGCTGGCCCAGGGCCAGTTCGTGGTGTACTTCCAGCCCCAGGTGAATTACGATGAGGGCCGCCTCATCGGCGCTGAGGCGCTGGTGCGCTGGCAGCACCCCACCCGCGGCCTCATCCCCCCCCAACAAGTTCATTCCCCTGTTTGAAAAGAACGGCTTCATCTCCAAGCTGGATGGATTCGTCTGGGAGCGGAGCTGCGCCTATATGCGCAAATGGCTGGACTGCAAGGGCACACTGCTGCCTGTGTCCGTATCCGTGAACATCTCCCGGGTAAACATCTACAGCAAGAATCTCTGCGCCAATCTGCTGGAGCTGGTAAAAAAATACGGTCTGCCCCCCGATTCACTGCGGCTGGAGATCACCGAGGGCGTCTACATGGAGGACTCCCGGCAGCTGGCCAAAGTAGTGGGCGAGCTGCAGGCCGCCGGCTTCACCGTGGAGATGGACGATTTCGGCAGCGGCTATTCCTCGCTGAATATGCTCAAGGACGTGCCGGTGGACCTTCTGAAGCTGGATATGCGCTTTCTCAGCAGCAGCAGGGACGAGGCCCGCTCCGGCAATATCCTCAGCTCCGTCATCCGCATGGCCCACTGGCTGCGGCTGCCCATCATCACCGAGGGCGTAGAGACCCGGGAGCAGGCGGACTATCTGAAGAATCTGGGCGCCTGCTATATGCAGGGCTACTATTTTGGCCGCCCCATGCCGGCGGAGGATTTTGAGAAGCTGCTGGCCGGTCAGAAAATCGGCGCGCTGGACCGCTATCACGACGTCAATACCGACGGCATGTCCGCCTTCTGGGACGCTTCCGCGCAAAATGCCCTGCTGTTCAACAGCTTTGTGGGCGGCGCGGTCATCGCCGAATACCAGAGCGGCCGGCTGGAGGCCACCCGCCTCAACGACAACTTTTTCAAGCTGCTGGGCGTCACCCGTCAGGAATACGAGCCCCATCAGTTTGATCTGCTGCAGCGCATCGACCCCGACTATCTGGACAAGGCGGAGCGGGAGGCGGCCGAGGCCGTCCGCGCGGGCCGCGAATTTGGCTACGACCTGAAATTCCGCCCTCTGCGGGAGGGGGACGAGCCAAAGTGGCTGCATATCCGGGGCCGCCTGCTGGCCCGTTCCTCCGACTGCTTTGTGCTGTATCTGTCCGTGGAGGACATCACCCAGCGCGTCACGCTGGAACACCGGCTCGCCGCCGCGTCACGGGAATCCCAGGCTCTGATCGACAACATCCCCGGCGGCGTCATCCGCTTCCGGGTAAACGGGCACAGCGCTTACCCCGAATACGCCAGCGACGGGTTCTGCCGGATGCTGGGCTTTGCGCCCGGGATGCTGCGCGGCGCCCGCCCGGGGGATTTTAACGCTTTCGCCCACCCGGACGAACTCGCCAAAGTCGTCGCCGCCGAGCAGGAGATCATCGACAACGGCACTCCCTTTGACGCGCAATACCGCATCCGCTGCCGGGACGGACACTATAAATGGATCATGCTCCACGCCGTCAATCTGCCCGCGGAGGACGGCGGCCGCATCATCTACGCCATCTTCAACGACATCTCCGGCATCAAGGAAATGGAGGAGCAGCTGGCGCACGACAAGCAGGAGCTGGAGAGCGTCATCCGCTCCATCCCCGGCGGCGCGGCCACCTTTGAGGTCACCCCGGATAGCTACCGGCTGGTGTATTGTTCCGACGGCGTGCCCGCCATCTTTGAGCTGACCCGGGAGGCGTATTCCGCCGCGGTCCACGACGCCCGCCATGTGGGTATTCTCCCGGCCGATCAGGAGCTGGTACGCGCCGCGGTGGATGCCGCCGCCGCCGGCGGCGAGCTGGACTGCACCTTCCGCGTCCGGCATACCGGGGGCGACGTGGTGTGGATCAATCTGCGGGGCGGCATCATCGGCAAGCGCAACGGCCACCCGCTGATGAATATAATCTTCCATAATATTTCCAGTGCGGCGGAGCTGTATCAGGACATTGTGGACGAGAGCGACACCGCCGTGCTGGTGGCCGATCTGGAAACCAGGGAGCTGCTGTACATCAACGCTGCCGCAGCCCGGCTCGCCGGGAAATCCAAGGACGTGTACACCGGCAGGAAATGCTACGAATACATGATGGACGGCCGAGCCCCCTGCGATTTCTGCGGGCTGAACCGTCCGGGCGACAGCTGCACGCGTATCACCATCAACGGGCGGCGCTACGCCGCAACCTTAAGGCGGGTGCGGTGGAACGGCCACTATGCCTGCATCCAGTATCTGTTCGACGTGACCGACGTGTCGGAGATGTAGCAGACTCTGACCCGGGAAAAGGACTGTCTGCCGGCGGGAGACTGAACAAATCACAAAAAGAGATCGGATGGCCCAAACGGCCATCCGATCCCTTTTTGTGCTATGGTGCGCGGCTCATTCGCGCATCAGCGCGTACTTTTTGGCGAAGGCGGCGTAGTTTCCCGTATACTCCGGGTCGCCGGAGCGCAGCTCGTGAGAGTATTCGTGCAGTTCCAGACTGTCGTGGGTCATCTGCAGCTCGCAGCCCGCGATGTTGGCGCAGTGACCCGCCGCCCGCTCAAAGCTCGTCAGCATGTCCGACCAGATAAAGCCCAGCTCCATGCTGCACCTGCCCCGCTGCATCCGCAGGATGTGCCGGGTGCGCAGCTGCTCCTTGAGGATGTCGATGACCCGCTGCAGCGGCTCCACCAGCGCGGCGGCGGCCAGGTCGCTCTCCTCGAAGGCCCGGAGGGAGAGGTCCAGGATCTCCGTCACGGCGGCGGTCATCACCGCCAGCTCCTTCTTCGCGTCGTCGGAGAATTCCATCCCCTTGTCCCGCTTTTCTTCGGCGGATTCAAGGATGTTCACCGCGTGGTCGGAAATGCGCTCCAGGTCGCCGATGATGTGCAGCAGCTTGGCCGCCTCGCTGCTGTCGGCGGCGGTCATGGGCCGGGCGCTGAGCTTGACCAGATAGGTGCCCAGCAGATCCTCGAACTCGTCCACCTTCTTTTCCTGATAGCGGATGGTCTCCGCGGCGGCGGAATCGTAATCGGTCAGCATCTGCATGGCGCTTTTCATGGCGGCGGCGGATTCCCGGGCCATGGCGAATGCCACGCGGCGGCTGCGCTCGATGGCGATGGCGGGGGTGGACAGCAGCCGCTCGTCCAGTATCTGGGTCGCTTCGTGCTCGTCCTTGTCCCGCACGATGGCCCGGGACAGCTTTTCAAGATATCCGCTCAGTGGCAGCATCAGCGCCGTGCAGAGGACATTGAAGCTCGTGTGGATGACGGCGATGCCCACCTGGTCGATGGCGGTGCTGACGATGGGAAATCTGAAGATGCCGTTGAGCACGCAGTAGACGGTGAGCCATACAACGGTGCCGATAACGTTGAACAGAAGATGCACCACGGCGGCGCGCTTAGCGTTTTTATTGGTGCCTACGGAGGAGATCAGCGCCGTCACGCAGGTGCCGATATTCTGTCCCATGATGATGGGCAGGGCCGCGCCGTAGGTGACCTGTCCGGTGGTGGAAAGTGCCTGCAGAATGCCCACCGAGGCGGACGAGGATTGGATAATGGCGGTGAGGATCGCGCCGGCCAGCACGCCTAAAATGGGATTGGAGAACATCAGCAGGATATTGCGGAATTCCGGCACGTCCTTCAGTCCCGCCACAGCCCCGGTCATAGCTTCCATGCCAAACATCAGTGTGGCAAAGCCCAGCAGGATCATGCCCGTATCCTTTTTGCGGTCGTCCTTGCAGAACATATAAAGGATAATGCCGGCCATCGCCAGCGCAGGGGTGAAGGAGGAGGGCTTCAAGAGCTGGATCCACACGCTGTCGCCGGAGATCCCCGTAAGGCTCAGTATCCAGGCTGTGACGGTGGTGCCCACGTTCGCGCCCATGATGACGTTGATGGCCTGAGTGAGGCTGATGAGACCGGAATTGACAAAGCCCACCACCATCACCGTGGTGGCGGAGGAAGATTGGATAACGCTGGTGACGCCCAGACCCAGCAGAAAGCCCGTGAGTTTTTTGGAGGTGATCTTGCCGAGGATGGTCTTCAGTTTGTTGCCCGCCCGTTTTTCCAGCGCGTCGCCCATCAGCTTCATGCCGAACAGGAAAAGGCTCAGTCCCCCTATCAGGGTGAGAAAGTCGAAAATATCCATACGCAGCCCCTTAAAATTTTACAAAAGTAGTATATCCGCTTTCCAATGTTAAGTTTACCGGCGCAGCGTAAAATCCATTATCGCAGAAAAGTTAAATTCTCGTAAAGTTCGCCCGAACCCCGCAAAAAAGCCCGGAGCACGGCGCTCCGGGCCAAGAAACAATAGTTCAGCCAATGTGAGGCGATTCTGTTTCATCGCGGCATTTCACGGTCAGCCGCAGATTTGAGTTGCTGTCCCCGAGCCAGATGAAGCCGCTGTCATGAACAAACCCAGGCTCACAGCGGGTAT
>DAOPXW010000065.1:0-10036 GCA_035352555.1 Oscillospiraceae bacterium | reverse complement strand
TTTGACAGCCTCAAAAGTGCCCGTCCTTTCGGACGGGCACTTTTTCTGTTTGTCGGAGGACTAAAGCGGTTTTGCAAAAAAATCGCGCTAGGCGAACAGATTCCACGGATAGACGTCCGGCGGGTACGCAGAAAATTCCATCGGCGCGCCGGTGACGGGGTGGCGAAAGGCCAGGCTGTGCGACCACAGGGCGATGGCGCAGTCGTCCGGCAGGGTGCTGTACTTGCGGTCGCCCACCAGCGGCAGGCCCCGGTGGGAAAACTGGCAGCGGATCTGGTGGGTGCGACCGGTGCGGAGATGAATCTCCACAAGGCTCAGGCCCTCCGCCGTGCCCAGCGTCTCATAGTCCAGCACGGCCTCCTGCGCGTCCCTGGCGGGCTTTTGCACCACATAGGTCTTGCGCTCCTCTTTGGATCGGGCCAGCAGGTCGGTGAAGGTCCCCTGCCCCGCTGCCGGAACGCCATGGGCGACGGCAAGGTAGCTCTTGTCAAATTCCCGCGCCCTGATCTGGCGCGACAGCTCCGATGCGGCCTCCGGCGTGCGGGCCAGCACCATTAGCCCGCTGACCACCCGGTCCAGCCGGTGGACGGTGCGCACGCAGGCTTTTTCGTCGCCCAGCGTTTCCCGCAGCAGTTCCGGCAGACCGCCGGGCTCGTCCGTGGACAGTACGCCCGCGGGCTTGATGCAGACCAGAAAGGCCGGGTCGCTGCAACGGATGTCGATCATTGAATCATCAGGCTGATGATTTCCTGATCCGTCTGGCTCATGCCGTCCCTCGCCAGCTTACCCACATTATTGATGGTATTTTCCACGCCGGTGGTGACGATGCCGTCCCCGCCGTAAAACTCGTTGCCGTGCAGATACATCTGCATCCCCAGCAGGCCCGCCTCCACGGCGGAGGCGATCTTGGCCGCGCAGCTGGCCTTGGCGCCATCGCAGATCATGCCGGAGTTGATCGCCACGGCGTTGACCACGGTATGGGCGATCTCGTTGCACTTGCCGCCGAACAGGTAGGTGATGCCCGCGCCGGCGCCGCAGCCCGCGCTGGTGGCGCCGCAATAGGCGGAGAGGCTGCCGATGCCGGATTTCAGGTGGATGGTGATAAGATTGGACACCACCAGCGCCCGATAGAGCAGTTCCTCGGACACGCCCAGCTCCCGGCCGTAAACGATTACGGGCACGGAAGCCGTGATGCCCTGATTGCCGCTGCCGGAATTGATGACCACCGGCAGCTCGCAGCCGTTCATACGGGCGTCGGAGCCCGCGGCGGCCATGGCCTTGGCCCGCACCCACACGCTGTTGCCGTAGGCCGCGATCAGGGTCCTCCCGATCTTCGCGCCGTAGCCGGTCTTCAGCCCCTCCTCGGCAATGGCCATATTGTACTCGATCTGCCGCCCGATGAGCTCGCGCACGTCGTCAATGGCCACGCAGTCGGCAAATTCCACGATGCGCTCCACGGTCAGAATGTCCCGGTCGGTGGCATGGCCGCCCTCGGCCTGCGCGCAGTCCTTCTCCATCAGCGCCGTGCCGTCCTTTTTGATGGACACGATATTGGTGTGATTGCCCACGATGCGGCAGAAGGCGCTGTGCCCGCCGCCGAAAACGGTGATCCCGATATCGAAAATGTGACCGGAATCGGAGCGGCGCACCAAAAATTGCGCTTTCTCCAGATATTCCGCGATCTCTTGCACCTGCCGGGGCGTTACCCGGGAAATGACCTGCAATTCCGCCTCCGGGTCGCCGGCGACGATCCCGGCGGCGGTGGCGGCGGCCAGGCCCTTCAGGCCGTTGGTATTGGGCACGATGACGCTTTTGACGTTTTTGATGATATTGCCGCTGACGCAGATATCCGTCTTTTCCGGCAGCGCGCCCAGCGTCTTTCTGGCCACCGCGGCGGCGTAGGCCACTGCGATGGGCTCCGTACAGCCCATGGCGGGCAGGAGCTCTTCTTTCAGGATGCTGACACAGTCGTTATACAGCGCGGTATCCATAGGCAGTCCTCCAAATTTCATTCATTTTCCCATTTTTTATTTTTTCAGCATATTCTCTATCGCGGTCATCACGCCCAGCTTGCCGTATTCATAGGTCAGCCCGCCCTGCATAAAGGCGGTATACGGCGGGCAGAGCGGGCCGTCGGCGCTCAGCTCGATGGTGGCCCCGGTGGTGAAGGTGCCGCAGGCCATGATCTCGTCGTGGGGATAACCGGGCATCGCGCCGGGCTCCGGCGTGGCGAAGGCTTCAATGGGTGAGCCGTGCTGCAGGCCCACGCAGAAATTGATGAGATTCTCCGCTGAATTCAGGTCCACGGTCTGCACGATGTCGGTGCGCTTTTCATCGTAACGCGGGTCGATGCCCTCAAACCCGGCCAGCTCCAGCAGTCTGGCGGCAAATACCATGGACTTCAGCGCCGCGCGGGTCACCGACGGGGCCAAGAACAGTCCCTTGAAAAAGGCCGTCAGCTGATTGAGGTTCGCGCCCAGCGACTTGCCCACCATGGGCGCGCACAGGCGCTCGGCCACGTCGTTGATCAGGTCGGCCCTGCCCGCGCAGTAAGCGCCGGTGACGGCAAGGCCGCCGCCGGGATTTTTCATCATGGACCCCACCGTGATATCCGCCCCCACATGGGTGGGCTCCCGATCCTCGGTAAATTCGCCGTAGCAGTTGTCCACCATGACGATCACGGCGGGGTCCGCCGCCTTCACCGTTTCGATGGCGGCGGCGATTTTGCCGATGGACAGGCTCTTGCGCCGGGCATAGCCCCGGCTGCGCTGGATCTCCACCAGCTTCACGCCGCCCCGCCGAATGCGCTTTTCGATGGCGGCCAGATCAAAATCGCTGCCGATGAGGTCGATCTGCTCGTACTTTACGCCGTTTGCGATTAAGGAATTGCGGCTGTCCCCCGCCGTGCCGATGACGCTGCGCAGCGTGTCATAGGGCTCGCCGGAGAGGCTGACCAGGGTGTCGCCGTGCTTCAGCAGCGCGCCTAGGGTCAGATACAGGGCATGGGTGCCGGACATCATCTGGGCGCGCACCAGCGCGTCCTCCGTGCCGAACAGGTCGGCGTAGATTCTTTCGAGCTTGTCCCGTCCCGGGTCGTCATAGCCGTAGCCGGTGATCTCCAGAAAATCCGCCGTGGATACATTGTGGGTCTGGAACGCTTTGAGCACGCGGGCGCTCCAAAGCTGGCAGTTGGCGTCGATCTCGTCAAAACGCGCCGCGCAGTCACGCTCCGCCGCCGCGGACAGGTTCAGAATATTTTCACTGAAGTTCAAATCGCAGTTCATGTTTTGCTCCGTCATCTGATTATTTCCCGAAGCCCAGGAAGCATTCCTGGCTTTCGATCTCGGAATACAGCACCGCGTCGCGGGCCGCGACGTCGTATACGCTGATGATCCTGCTCATGCCGCTGCTGTCCCCGGTGAGGTCCGTATAGATATTGGGCAGCGAATCCAGCAGCGGCTCGTCGAAGTCCACGCCGTTGTCCCCGCGATAGATCGCGGCATACAGCGTCCCCGCCTCCACAAGGTCCTGGAAGAAGTGGCTGCCGTAGCTCAGCTCGGGCCGCAGGCCCTTTTCGTTATAGGCCACCTCGGAGATGGAGATAAAATTGGAGATCTCCATAAAGTTCACCGGCACGCCCAGCGACGGCGTGGTGGTGCCCCAGCGGCCGGGGCCGAACAGCGCGGCGTTTTTGCCGCGCAGCAGCGCGTTGAGCCTGCCCACGGAGCGCGCGGCCAGATATTTCTGCTGTTCCGGCAGCTCCAGGTATTCGCTGACCCGCACCTGCACGATATACTGCACCGGCATACACACGTTGCCGCCCATGAAATTGCCGTTGATATGGAACACATAGCGCCGGACCTCCGGACGCGAACCGGCGCCCACGGCGCCGATGCCCCGGGTCTGAAGCGGACGGCACTGCAGCAGGTTGACCTTGTAGCCGCCCTCGGTGAAGTCGCAGGCGTATTCGATGTCCACGGGGTAGTGATACTTCTCCTCCAGGGTACCCATTGCCGTGGTCATGGTAGCGGCAAAATCCGTGGTCTTCAGCAGCTTCAGGAAATTGATGATATCCGGCACGTCGTACCCGGTAATGCCGTCCTCCCGCAGACGGCTGGCGGTGGTCAGGTCTTTTTCCATGAACAGCGTCGTATCGGCCTTGAAATCCTTTTTGTCGATGAGGGTGGCGCCGATGGTGGTGAACTTGTTGGCCTCCAGGTCGATGACGTCCATCTTGTGCTGGGAATAGCGGTACTCGTCCCCATGGGCGACCTTCAGCGGCGCGGTGGGGTTGTCCAGGCTCAAGAGCCTCGCGTAATCGTCGGCCTCGCGGTCCACGGCCCGGGTGCCCAGTCCCAGCACCAGCCGCAGCATCCCCTTGTTTTCGCCGGTGGTGTTGGAGCAGACGTAGAGATTCTTGGAATGGCCCACGCCCGCCAGATGGGGATAATAGAAGCGGCCGTGGCGGTCGCCCGCCACGCGCATCACCAGCAGGGCCATCTGCTCGTCCCTCTGCAGCAGGTTGCGGTCGGCGCGGTACATGATGGCCCCGGTGTTCAGCGTGCTGGCGTACACGGTGCGCACCGCGCGCTCGAACACCTGATAGCGCTCCTCCAGCGTGCCCTGATTGGGGCAGAAAACGCTGTCGTACTTTCCGGCGAAGGCGTTGCCGAAGCCGTCCTCCAGCAGGGAGCTGGAGCGCACGATGATTGGCGACTGGCCGAAATACTCCAGCATGGAAAGGAACTGCTCCCGGATGGCGTGACTGAAATAGCCGTTCATCAGCAGCTCCTGTCCCCGGGGGGCCAGGCGGATATAATCCGCCGGCTTGATCATTTCGGTGCGCAGATCCCAGATGCCGTTGTCCACGGCGTAGGTATAGAATACGTCCGCGCCCACGAAATAGGAATCGTGGGGCTCGATGCGGTCGCGGTACAGCTCCGGCAGCGTGTCGCGGATGATGTTGCGGGCCAGCAGCATACCGGCGGCCTTGCCGCCGATGCAGCCCGTGCCGATCTCCCGCCGCTTGATCTCAATGAGATCGGCGGTGGAGAAATATTTGCGGCACAGCTCCAGCCGGGTGGGCTCGATGCCCAGCAGGCATTCCAGAATGTTCTCCCGCAGGGGCACGCCGTCCTCGTCGGTGACGTCCTCGCTGCCCTCCACAAAATGGTCGAACATCTTGTCCCAGCAGTCCCGCTGTTCGCCGGTCTGGGTAAATTTATCGAAGATGGCGTACACATCCGCGCTGGAGGTCAGGGTGGTGCTTTCCTCGCCGCGGAGCTTCAGCGGAAAGTACATATCCCCGGTGTATCGCCCGCTGACCTGCACGGGCAAGATGTGCAGGCTGCCGTCCAGCGTGCGCATATTCATCAGCACGGGTACGGCGTGCCGGATGCGGGAGATGGTGTCATAGGTGTGCCGCTCGTACATCATAGGCATATAGGCGATGGCTTTCTGCCGGGCGATGAACGGCGTGGTCAGACACACGAAGTTGGCCACCATATTGTCGGAAAACCAGTATTTCTGCAGCTCGGAGATGCAGTCGAAGATGAAGAAAACGCCCTTCCCCTCCCCGCTGATAATGCGGTGGACCTGCACCGCAAAGGTCTCGAAGCCCACATAAGGATCCAGCACGTACTTTTTGACGTTGGCGCCGTATTTGACCAGGCCTTCGGCGTCGATGATCTCGTCATGGCTGCCGAAGCGGATATAGACGATGCGCTTCCCCGCCCGGGCAATGCTCATGACAAATTTGTTGGCCACAAAAATATAATCCGCGATGTCGTCGATCTGCCAGGCTACATTTTCGCCCTGTCTGAGCCCCTGTATCTTCTCATCCAGCCCCGCGATACCCGTGCTGACGATTCTGTTGTTATCCATCCGCGCGCCCCCGCTTCCATCAAAATGATATACAAATTATAACGCGGGTAAAAAAGGGACGCAATACAAATGTAAAAAGGAAGCCGCGATTTGCGGCTTCCTCAGAAATGTACTGCGGGATCAGACGATGCCCTGAGCCATCATGGCGTTGGCGACCTTCAGGAAGCCGGCCACGTTGGCGCCGACCATCATGTTGCCGGGCATGCCGCACTCGAGGGAGGCGTCATAGCAGGCCTTGAAGATTTCCTTCATGATGGTATGCAGCTTCTCATCGACTTCCTCGAAGCTCCAGCTCATGCGGATGGAGTTCTGGGACATCTCCAGGCCGGAGGTGGCCACGCCGCCGGCGTTGGAAGCCTTGCCGGGGGTATACAGCAGGCCGGCATCCAGAACGGCGGAGATGGCTTCCGGGGTCAGCGGCATATTGGCGCCCTCGAACACGGCCATGGCGCCGTTCCTGATAAGGGTCTTGGCGCCCTCCCCGTCCATCTCGTTCTGAGAGGCGCAGGGCATGGCGATGTTGCAGGGAACGGTCCAGATCTTTTTGCAGTCATCATGATATTCGGAACCGGGGACCTCATCCGCATAGACCTTGATGCGGGCGCGGCGAACCTGCTTGATGTCGAACAGGACCTTCAGGTTGACGCCGTTGGGATCGTAAATGTAGCCGGCGGAATCGCTCATGGCGATAACGGTGGCGCCCATGGAGGTGCACTTCTCAGCGCAGTACTGGGCGACGTTGCCGGAGCCGGAGACGATGACCTTCTTGCCCTTGAAGCTGTCATGGGCGATGTGCTCCAGCACCTCGGCGGAGAAATAGCAGATGCCGTAGCCGGTGGCCTGGGTGCGGGCCAGAGAGCCGCCGTAGGTCAGGCCCTTGCCGGTGAGAACGCCGCCGTCGAAACGGTCGACGATCTTCTTGTACTGGCCGAACAGATAGCCGATCTCGCGGGCGCCCACGCCGATGTCGCCGGCGGGGGTGTCGGTGAACTGGCCGATGTGGCGATAGAGCTCGGTCATAAAGCTCTGGCAGAAACGCATGACCTCGGCGTCGGACTTGCCCTTGGGGTCAAAGTCGGAGCCGCCCTTGCCGCCGCCCATGGGGAGGGTGGTCAGGGAATTCTTCAGGATCTGCTCAAAGCCCAGGAATTTAATTACGGAGAGGTTCACAGAGGGATGGAAGCGCAGGCCGCCCTTGTAGGGGCCGATGGCGGAGTTGAACTGCACGCGGTAGCCGCGGTTGACCTGGACCTTGCCGTTATCGTCCACCCAGGGAACACGGAACATCACCATGCGCTCGGGCTCGGTGAAGCGCTCAAGCAGGCCGTTGGCTTCCCACTCGGGATGCTTGTCGACGACAAGCTGCAGGCTCTCGAAAACTTCCTCGACAGCCTGCAAAAACTCAGGCTCGTTGGGGTTGCGGCGCTGCACACCCGCATAAACGCGCTGAAGGTACTCATTGTTGATCATTGTTGTTCTCTCCTTATTTTTGTTTATTGATTCACATGTCTCTGCACATTTTACCAAATTCAATTTATCATTCTACTTGCGTTTTGTAAATAAACACTATATAATAGGGTCATAAGATTTTGTGGTAACTAAAACGGCTATAAGGATTATTCATCATATGGACGACAAAAAGCTATCTGCCTTTCTGGAAGCCGTGCATTCCGGCAGTCTGAGCCGGGCTGCGTCCGGGTTGGGTTATACCCAGTCGGGGCTGACCCAGATGATGAACAGTCTGGAGGATGAGTTGGGCTGCGCCCTGCTGGTGCGCAGCTACAACGGCGTGCGCCTGACCCCCACCGGGGAGCAGCTGCTCCCCTTTATCGAGGACGCCGCCTCCTCGCTGAAGCGTCTGCGGGACGAGGCCCGCCAAAGCGCCGCCGGGCAGAGCAAGCCCATCCGCATCGGCGTGTTCCCCAGCCTGTCCAAAAGCTGGCTGCCTTACATCCTCAAGGAATTTCAGCGCCGCAGCCCGGGCACCACGGTGAAGATCGCCGTGGGCGGCTATGAGATCCCCGGCTGGCTGGATAACGACGCCGTGGATCTGGCGCTGATCGAGGAGAGCATGAAGGGAAACTACCGCTGGATCCCCCTGGGCGAGGACGTGTATTACGCCGTCGTTCCCAGGGACTGCAAGCTGGCCGCCCGCAGCGAGCTGACGCTGGACGATCTCTCCCCCTACCCTTTCATCCTCTCCGAGATCAGCGAGCTGAAAGCGCAGCTGCGCCCCCTCCTGATGAAGGGCCGTATGCACGAGGATATCCAGATCAACTCTGTGGACGACGCGGCGCTGCTGTCGCTGGTGGAGCAGGGTCTGGGCGTCACGGTGCTGCCGGAGCTGGCGCTGAAGGACTGCTCCGATCTGGTGACCGTGCTGCCGCTGGCCCCGCCCATGAAGCGCACCGTGGGTATTGTCATGCCCCGCTCCACCCGCAGTCAGGTGGGCGAGTTTGTGGATTTCATCAAGAACCTGAAGCTCCCCTCGGGGGAAGCCCGACTAAAATGACTGCGCGGGCCGTTTTAACGGCCCGCGTAGTTTCCGGTTTTCCCGATTGCTCAAGCCCGCATGGCGTTGAGCGTCTTTTCAAACAGGGTGTTCAGATCCATGCCCAGCATTTCCGCGCCACGAATGATGATATCCCGGGAGCAGCCGGCGGCAAACTTTTTGTCCTTGAACTTCTTGGATACGGACTTGACCTCCATGTCGGAGATGCCGGTGGGGCGCATCAGCGCGGCCGCGCCGATAAGGCCGGTGAGCTCGTCCGAGGCGAACAGCACTTTTTCCATGTATTTGGTGGGCTCCACATCGCAGCAGATGCCGTAGCCGTGGCTGACCACGGCGTGGATCACGTCCTCGTCCACGTCCAGCTCCCGCAGCAGCGTGTTGGCCTTGACGCAGTGCTCCTCCGGCCACTGCTCGAAGTCAATGTCGTGCAGCATACCCACCGTCCGCCAGAAATCCGCGTTGTCCGGGTCGTATTCCCTGGCGAACTCGCCCATGACCTTGGACACGGTCTCCGCGTGCTGGATATGGAAGGGGTCTTTATTATACCGTTTTACAAGCTCCTCTGCCTGTTCGGGTGTGGGTATGTAGCTCATCTTGCGCCTCCGTCTTTTTTTCTACACTATAATACTGTAATTCAATAAAATCAAGATGCGCCCGAGTGTTTCGGACGCATCCGGAGGTCACGGCGTCACCACGGTCCCCTGCTTGGCCGTGCCGTTGGGCACGGTGGTGCCGGTGCCGTTGGAGCTGATTCCGCCGCTTGTGGTCGCCGCCGGCTTTTCACTGACGGCGGCGGGCTGCTTGACGCCGCAGCCGCACAGCGCGCTGAGCATCAGCGCCAGAATAAGGATCAATATCACGACTTTTTTCATGTTTTCCTCCAATTCGGAATAATTCCGCCTCTAGTATCTGTCTGTTTTCGAAAAATATGTTGAGTTTATTAAGGATTCTGGTAGAATAATGGCTATCAAACGCAAACACTTGCGAACACTATTTAATAGGAGGCGCGAACCATGCCTGAGCTCAAAGGAACAAAAACGTATGACAATCTCTGCACCGCGCTGGCCGGCGAATCCCAGGCCCGCAACAAGTACAACTGGTATGCCAGCCAGGCCCGCAAGGACGGTCTGGAGCAGATCGCCGCAATTTTTGACGAAACCGCCGGCAACGAAAAGGAGCATGCCAAGCTGTGGTACAAGTATCTGCATAACGGTATGGGCAAGACCCCTGAAAACCTGAAGCTGGCCGCCGACGGCGAACATTACGAGTGGACCCAGATGTATGCCGGGTTTGCCGACGAGGCCGAGGCGGAGGGCTTCAACGAGATCGCCGCCAAATTCCGCATGGTGGCCGCCATCGAAAAGACCCACGAGGAGCGCTATCTCAAGCTGCTTCAGAATCTGGAGGAGGGCAAAGTCTTTACCAAGGACGGCGAGCAGGTGTGGATGTGCCGCAACTGCGGTCATCTCTACGTGGGCGCCAAGGCCCCCGAGGTCTGCCCTGTCTGCGACCATCCCCAGGCCTATTTTGAGGTCAAGAGCTACAACTACTGAGTCTGACAAAAAATGCCCTGTTCCAACGAACAGGGCATTTCCTTTTTCCTCCGGCTGTGGTAAAATAGCCGCTATGGATGAATTATGG
>DAOPXW010000064.1:0-10209 GCA_035352555.1 Oscillospiraceae bacterium | reverse complement strand
ACTCGCTACCTCCACCTTGGCAAGGTGGCGCTCTACCAGATGAGCTATGGCCGCAATCAGAACGTGTTTGATTGTACCACAAAACAGCGCCTTGTCAAGCCCGAATTTTCCAAAACTCAGCCCGCCGCGTCCGCGTAAGTCAGCGGGCCGTGGCATTCCGTGTAAGCCGCGGCGTCCCATTTGTACACGCCCCAGATGTCCTGGTCGCTGCGCAGGAAGCCCGCCTCGTATCCGTCCGTCCGGCAGGCGGACACATCCACATGATAATAATCGTCCCCCAGCTTGATGATGTTCCAGTTGTGGTCGGCGGATTCCTTCAGTCCCGTCACCACCTCGCACTGAAGGCCCAGCTGGTTGCACAGCGCCTTGTAGGCCAGCGCCAGACCGCAGCTGTCCGCATTGCAGCTCACCAGCGCGTCATAGGCGGACGAGGCGCCGGAATCGGCGGTATATTTGCTGTGCCCCACCAGGTAGGCGCAGATCTTCAGCGCCGTATGGATCTCGGTATCGCCCTTGGAGGCGTCCACGGCGGCGCTTACCGCGGTGTCCAGCCGGGTTTTCTGATATTTCAGCGACGAGGCCGTACCGCCATAACTGAGTGTTACGTCGAAAAGCCGCTCCAACCCCGTGCCGCTGTACATATAGACGGTGGCCTTTGGGGCCTTGACGGCGCAGGTGGGGTCGTCCATATAAATATCGGTCACCAGTTTTTTGACGCCTTCCTCATCCAGCGCGCTGTTTTTCACCAGCAGCACCACCTTGCCGCTGAGATTTTCCACCGCGGCGAGCAGATGGTCGCGGATGCCCGTGGAGTAGGCCACGGAGACAATCTGCTCCGTCTCCTGCTGGGTGCGGCTGTATTGGATGGAAATGGTGGCCTCCTCGTAGGATACGATATGGTTGAGTTCGTAGCCGATGCTGTCCACGCAGTAGACGCACAGGGCGTTCTGGGTGCGCAGCTCCCAGCAGACGTTGGAGAGGTCGGTGCTGATGTCGCCGTCGTACTCGCCGAAAGTGATGACGCCGCTGGCGGCATGGGTCTCCACCAGCTGCAGGATGGCCTGCTTCAGCCCGTAATAGTTTTTCACCTGACTCTTTCCGTCGCTGCCTGCATCCCCGGAGCTGACATAGTCGGTCTCCCTGGAATAGTCCTTATCGAACAGGCTGCCGCAGCCGCACAGCATCAACAGCAGTGCGGCGCACAGAATGAAACTTGTCAGGCGTCTGGTCATAGCTGCTCCTTTCAGCCGGCGTCGGCGATGTCGCCGAAACCGTGGCCGAACACATTTTTCGCGTCGGTGACGATCAAAAACGCTTGCGGGTCCGCGGATTTGACGATGGCGCGGAGCTTTACGCTTTCCGAGCGCTTCACCACGCACATCAGCACCTGTTTTTCCTCGCCGGTATAAGCGCCCTCGCCGTGGAGGATGGTGACGCCCCGGTGCATGGTGCCGGTGATTTCGCCCGACACCTCCCCGCTGCGGCTGCTGACAATATAGCAGACGTTATAGGTGTTGATGCCGTACAGCACCAGATCCACCACCTTGGTCGTGACGAACATGGCGATGACGCCGTACATGGCGGCTTCAAAGTTGCTGAAGATGACGGCGAAGGCCAGAATGATAACGGCGTCCATCACCAGGATGATGGTGCCGAAATTGATGTAAGGATAACGGCTGCGCACCATCTTGGCCAGAATATCGCTGCCGCCGGTGGTGGCGCCCTCCCAGTAAATAATGCCGAAGCCGAAGCCCTTGATGACGCCGCCGATAAGGCATGCCAGCAGCGGCTCATGGGTAAGGACGATGCCCGGCATCGCCAGCAGGTCCACGAATATGGAGGACAGCACCATCCCCAGCAGGGAGTCGATAATAAATTTCAGACCGAACTTTTTCCATGCCACCGCGAAAAGCGGCACGTTTATCACGATGGTCATGACGCCGATAGGCAGTCCGGCCAGCTTGTTGAGGATCATGGCGATGCCGGTGACGCCGCCGGAGACGACGTCGTTGGGGTAAAGCAGAAAATCGAAGCCCGCGGCATAGATCAGCGCGCCAAGTGTGATGAGAAAGTACTTGCTGAGAGCGGCAAGGACGGTCTTTTGTTTCATCTCAATCCCCGATCAGCGAAAGCTGCTCCTCTCCCCTGTCCTCCTCGCGCAGCACCGCGCCGGCGGCCGGCAGGGTACGCACGCGGTAGCGGGCGACATTCTTGATCCCGGCCCCCTCCAGCGGCTCGGCCCGCTGAAGCTTCCGCCGGGCCTTCAGGCTCATACAGCCCACGCCCTGAGTGGTGCGGCTGGTCTTGGGCTGCAAAAGCGCGGTGTTGAACACCAGCGCGCGCCCGTCGTCCGCGAAGGCGGCCACATCCAGTTCCTCCCGGAAGAACAGGATACCGCGCAGGGGCGATTTGTCGGAAAAGGCGTTGACCAGCTTCTTGCGGTTGGTCTTGGTCTCGTAAACGTCCATGCCGAAGCGGGCCGCCTTGCCATTTTCAAACAGCAGCAGGAGCTGGCCGCGGTAATCGCCGGGATCCGCCACCGCGACCACCCGCTCGCCGTCGTCCATCTCCAGCCTGGTAGGCAGGAAGGTGCCCAGCGCGGAGGCCTTGGTGTCCTCAAAATCGGCGCAGCGGGTCTTATAAACCTGCGCCCGGTCGGTGAACACCAGCAGTTCCGCGCGGTTGGAGGCCTCAAAGGACGTTAAAAGCCCGTCGCCCTCCTTATATCTCTGCTCGGAGGACATCCGCAGGGACGCGTCGGTGATCTTTTTGAAATAGCCCTCCCGGGAGACGAACAGGGTCACATGGTAATCCTCGGTCTCGTCCTCCGCCGCGGCTTCGCCCGGCGCGGCGTCGTATACCAGCCCGGTGCGGCGGGGCGAGGGGTACTTTTTGATCACATCCTTCAGCTCGGCGATAATGATGGCCCTGATGCGGCGCCTGCTGGAGACCACATCCTCCAGATCGGCGATTTCTTTTTCCAGCTCGTCGGTCTCCGCCACGCGTTTGAGGATGTACTCGCGGTTGATGTTGCGCAGCTTGATCTCCGCCACAAACTCGGCCTGGGTCTCGTCTATGCCGAACTGGGTCATCAGGTTGGGGACCACATCCTCCTCATGCTGGGTATTGCGGATGACGGCGATGGCCTTGTCGATGTCCAGCAGGATCTTTTCCAGGCCCTTCAGCAGGTGCAGCTTGTCTTTCTTTTTGGCAAGCTCGAAGTAGACCCGGCGGCGGACGCATTCCATGCGCCAGGCCGTCCACTCGGAAAGAATCTCGCCCACGCCCATGACGCGGGGCGTCCCCTCAATGAGAATGTTGAAATTGCAGGGGAAGGAATCCATCAGCGGCGTCATGCGGAACAGCTTTTGCATCAGCTTTTCCGGGTCGGTGCCGCGCTTGAGGTCGATGGCCAGCTTCAGGCCGCCCAGATCGGTCTCGTCGCGCATATCGTTGATCTCCCGTACCTTGCCGGCCTTGATCAGCTCCGCCACCTTGTCCATGATGGCCTCGGCGGTGGTGGTATAGGGGATCTCATAGATCTCGATGAGATTTTCCGCGGGCACAAAGCGCCAGCGGGCCCGCACCTTGAAGCCGCCCCGGCCGGTCTGGTAGATGCGCTCCATCTCCGTCCGGTCGTAGAGGATTTCGCCCCCTCCGGGGAAGTCCGGCGCGGGCAGCGTGGAGAGCACGTCATGCTCCGGGTCCTGCAAAAGGGCGATGGCGGTCTCGCACACCTCCCCCAGATTGAACCCGCAGATCTGGCTGGCCATGCCCACGGCGATGCCCAGATTGGCGGACACCAGCACGTTGGGGAAGGTGGTGGGCAGCAGGGCCGGCTCCTTCATGCTGCCGTCGTAGTTGTCGCAAAATTCCACGGTGTCCTTGTCGATGTCCCGGAAAAGCTCGGCGCAGATGGCGGAGAGCTTGGCTTCCGTATAGCGCGGCGCCGCCCAGGACATATCCCGGGAGAACATTTTGCCGAAGTTGCCCTTGGAATCCACAAAGGGCGTCAGCAGCGCCTCATAGCCCCGGGACAGACGCACCATGGTATCGTAGATGGCGGCGTCGCCGTGGGGGTTCAATTTCATGGTCTGGCCCACGATGTTGGCGGACTTCGTCCGGCCCCCGGTGAGCAGGCCCATTTTATACATGGTATACAGCAGCTTCCGATGGGAGGGCTTGAAGCCGTCGATCTCCGGAATGGCGCGGGAGACAATGACCGACATGGCGTAGGGCATATAGTTGGTCTCCAGCGTCTCCGTGATGGGCTGCTCCACAGTCTCGGCCCGCAGGCCCATCACATTGGGATCGGCGGCGTGTTTGATCTCCTCGTCGGGTTTCTTTTTCTTTGGCATGGGCGGCGATCCTTCCCGTAATTATTTTTTGAATGTGCTGTTGGCTCTCTTCTTGCTGACCTTTTTGCCGGTCTCCAGACTGCGGCGGCAGTTGGGGCAGTATACCACCTTGGCCGCGCCGAAAAAGATGTGCTTGCCGCAGTTGGGGCATTTGCAGAAGGTCAGCGTGACGATGAGGGCCGAAACCAGACACAGCAGCGCCGCCGCGGTGAGCACGGCGCGCAGCGCGGAGAGATTGCCGGTGAACATCAGTCCGCCCACGCACAGCACGGCGGAGGCGATGGCCAGGCCCTTGGTGAGCTTTACGGCGGTAAAATATTTCATTGCCGCGCCTCCTTACGAAATATCGGCCATGTCGAGATACAGGTAGCCCTGCTCGGCAATGTGCTCCTTGCGGCCGTCCAGATTGTCGCCCAGCAGCAGATCGAACACCTCGTCCATGCGCTCGGCGTCCTCGGGCATGACCCGGATGAGCCGGCGGGTGTCGGGGTTCATGGTGGTCAGCCACATCATCTCCGGGTCGTTCTCGCCGAGGCCCTTGGAGCGGTTAATGGTGCATTTCGCGCCGCCGAAGCTTTCCACGATGTCGGTCTTTTCCCGGTCGGTATAGGCAAACCAGGTTTTGCCCCTGCATTCGATCTCATAGAGCGGGGATTCCGCGATGTAAACGTAACCCTCCCGGATGAGCGTGGGCACCAGACGGTACAGCATGGTGAGAATCAGCGTGCGGATCTGGTAGCCGTCCACATCGGCGTCGGTGCAGATGATGACCTTGTTCCAGCGGAGGTTGTTCACGTCGAAATCGGCCAGGTCCTTGGTGTGCTTGTCCCGCACCTCCACGCCGCAGCCCAGCACCTTCAGCAGGTCGGTGATGATCTCGCTTTTGAAAATGCGCACGAAGTCCGCCTTGAGACAGTTGAGTATTTTGCCCCGCACCGGCATCAGGCCCTGAAATTCCGCGTTTCTCGACTGCTTGCAGGCGCCCAGGGCGGAATCGCCCTCCACGATGTAGATTTCCCGCACGCCGGTGTCCCTGCTGCGGCAGTCCACAAATTTCTGCACGCGGTTGGCGATGTCGATGGAGCCGGTAAGCTTTTTCTTCATGCCCTGCCGGGCCTTCTCCGCCGTCTCCCGGGAGCGCTTGTTAATCAGCACCTGCTCGGCGATGCGGTCGGCCTCGGGCTTGTTCTCGATGAAATAGATCTCCAGCTGCTCCTTGAAGAAATCCGTCATGGCGTCCTGAATGAACTTATTCGTAATGGCCTTTTTGGTCTGGTTTTCGTAGGAGGTCTGGGTGGAGAAGCAGTTGGTCACCAGCGCCAGACAGTCCTGCACGTCCTGGAAGGTGATCTTGGATTCATTTTTCTGGTATTTGCCCAGCTTTTTGAGATAGGCGTCGATGGCGTAGACGAAGCCGTTGCGGGTGGCCTTCTCCGGGCTGCCGCCATGCTCCAGCCAGGAGGAGTTGTGGTAATATTCCGTGAGATTGACCTTGTTGGAAAAGCAGAAAGCCGCAGAGATTTTGACCTTGTAGTCCGGCTTGTCCGGCCGGTCGCGGCCCCTGCGCTCGCATTCGATGAACTCCGGCGCGGTGAGCGCGCCCTCTCCGGCGACTTCGTTTACATAATCCAATATGCCGTGCTCGTAGCGGTAGTCCTTCGTCTCGAATCTGCCGTTGACCTCGCTGCGGAAGCGGAAGGTGACACCCGCGTTGACCACGGCCTGCCGCCGGAGGATGTCCTCAAAATACTCCACCGGGATGTCGATGTCGGTAAAGACGTCGATATCGGGCCGCCAGCGGGTGGTGGTACCGGTCTTTTTGCGGTCGGCGGGCGTGACGATCAGTTCCTCCCCCTTTTTCCCGCAGGGCTTGCCCTTTTTGAAGTGCATCTCGTATTTATTGCCGTCCCGCCAGACGGTGACGTCCATAAATTCCGAGGCATACTGCGTGGCGCAGGAGCCGAGGCCGTTGAGGCCCAGCGAGTATTCGTAGCTCTCGCCCTCGTCGTTTTTATACTTGCCTCCGGCATACAGCTCGCAGTACACCAGCTCCCAGTTGTAGCGTTTTTCCACCGGGTTCCAGTCCATAGGGCAACCCCGGCCGAAATCCTCCACTTCGACGGACTTGTCGGCGAAGCGGGTGAGTGTTATAATGTCACCGTGTCCCTCGCGGGCTTCGTCGATGGAGTTGGAAAGGATCTCGAAAACAGCGTGTTCGCAGCCCTCCAGCCCGTCGGAGCCGAAGATAACGCCCGGCCGGCGGCGGACGCGGTCCGCGCCCTTGAGCTGGGAGATACTGTCGTTGCCATATTCGGGGTTTGCTTTCGTCATGGTTCTCTTCCTCGCAAATACAAGATATTGTGGATATTTCACCGCATATTTTAACTTATATAGTATACCGTACCCGCGGCAAAATTTCAAGCCAAAAGCAAAGCGGGATTGTCTTTCGACAATCCCGCCCGTACCGGAAGAAATTCCGGCGCTTGACAAGGCACGGCTGAAGGAGGAATCCGTATCCACGCGATACGGCCTGTCGCTCCGCCCGGTAGTGTCCGCCGCAATGGCGGAAACACAGCCATTCGCAATGTCCTTTGAGAACACGCACCGGCTTTGAGCTTCGTTTGATAAAAACCCTGCCGGACACCGTTTGCTTTGTCCGAGAATAGTATATGCTGCCCTTGCGCGGCTACGCATGGAAAAACCCGGCATTTCGTTTAATTTTCCCGCATACTGTATAGACTAATGGAAAAGTACTTTCGGGAGGCTTTTCCATGTCTGAAAAACGCAAAGAAAAAAAAATGCTGAAGGCCGAGCGGGCCCGGGTCCGCGGCGAGATCGGCGACATCCGGGACAAGCTTGACTGCGCCTGGTCGGCCTTTGACAACATCACGGATCACGCCGTGATGGACGCCGCCATCTATGAAATCAGCGCTCTTCAGTCGCGCTACAACTGCGCCGTGAAGGACTTGAAGGCGCTCTATCCGCAGGAGGGAAATACCGATGGATAATCTTTACACCATCCTCATCGTCGTGGTCGCGCTGGGCGCTCTGCTGCTGCTTTTCAAGCTGCTGAAAACCCCGCTGAAGATCGCGGTGAAGCTGCTGCTCAACGGGCTCATGGGCTTTGTGATCCTGTTCGTGGTGAACTGGCTGGGCGGCTTTGTGGGCGTATCGCTGGGGGTAAACTGGATCAACGCCCTGGTGGCCGGCATTCTGGGCGTGCCAGGGGTGGTCCTGCTGCTGCTGGTGAAATACCTGCTCTAGTACATAGTTACCAAAAATTCCGGCGCGAAACGCTCGCGCCGGAATTTTTTTGAGTCTTACATTTCCTCCACCAGCAGCACATCGTCCATGGCTTCCAAGCGGCTGAGAAGCCGCTCCGCGGGGATGCCCCGAAGATTGCCGAGGGACACGACCGCGCTGTAGCGCCGGTCGCCCTCCACCCGGCGGGAGATTTCCAGATTGGTGATCCGCACCTTCTCCGCCCGGAGGCCCTGCAGGATCTCCGTCATCCGGTCGGCCTCGGTATATTCCACATAGATGTTCATTTCCCGCGCCCCGGAGGCCACCCGGTATTCCAGCCGGATCAGCAGCATTTCCGCCGCCATCACCAGCAGCGTGGCAAAAATGGCGCACTCCACATAGCCCGCGCCGCAGGCCAGCCCGATGATCGCCGAGGTCCACATCCCCGCCGCCGTGGTCAGGCCCTTCACTCTCCGCTGGCGGGTGACGACGATGGTGCCCGCGCCGATGAAGCCGATACCCGCGATAACCTGCGCGCCCAGGCGGGCCACATCGGTGTACATCTGCATGGTGAGGTAGAGATACTGGCTGGTGAGGGTGGTCATGGCCGCACCCAGGCAGATGAGGATATGGGTGCGGAAGCCCGCCGGGCGGTGCTTATATTCGCGCTCGAGGCCGATGACGCCGCCGCACAGGAAGGCCAGCAACATCCGCAGTACCACGGAGAGCGTGGTCATCTCCCGCATAAAGTCGAATACGTGCAGCAAGTTCTTCTCCCCCTTTCAGTTTTCTTCAATGCTGACCACGCCGTCCACCGCGGAGAGGCGGGCCAGGAGTTCCGCGTGCTCCTGCTTTTTCTGCAGGCTCACGGTGTAGATGGCGGACAGGCGGCGGGCGCCGCCTTCGCCGCTCTTGTTCAGTTCCAAATCATAGATCGTACAGCCCTGAGCCTTGATGCCGTGGGTCAGCGCGCCGAGATCGCCGATGCCCGTCAGCTCCACATAGATATTCATGCTGCGGGAGGTGGCATGGATGGCGTTTTCCATGGGGGAAAACAGCACCATGCACAGCAGGATCAGCACCACGCCCGTGATCAGGCAGGTATAAAACCCCACGCCGATGGCCAGGCCCATGCAGGCCGAGGCCCACAGACCCGCCGCCGTGGTCAGCCCCTGGATCTCCTGCCGGTGGGTGACGATGATGGTGCCCGCGCCCAGAAAGCCCACGCCGTTGATCACCTGCGCCCCCAGCCGGGACACATCTGTGGGCACGACGTTTTTTACCAGATGCAGCCAGGGACCTTCCACCATCCAGCTGAGATATTGGGCCAGCAGCATGGTCACCGTGGCGCCCAGCGCCACCAGCATATAGGTGCGAAAGCCCGCCGCGCGGTGTTTTGTCTCGCGTTCCAGTCCGATCAGTCCGCCGGCGGCCACCGCCAGAAGCAGCCGCAGCATCATACTCCAGACCGTCAATTCCTGTACATCGGCCATAGCTGTTCCTCCCCCTGTTACTTTTTTTATATTATACAGTGGGTAAGTCGATTTTTCCACAGAAAAAACAGCGCCCGGATCTCATCCGGGCGCTGTAGAAAAACTCTGGTTTATCTGTTGTGATCTGGATAGTGGATGTGCAGCAGCTCGTGCGCACGGCCGTTAAGCAGCTTGTATATGCCATCCAGCGCCGGGTTCTGTTCGGAACTCCTGAGGGCGCATTCCTTATCGGCCTCAAAGATGCCCTGATAGCGCTCCTCCTTGCGGGCATTGCACGCGGGAGGCTGTCCGCCGCCGCCGATGCAGCCGTCCGGGCAGGCCATGACTTCGATAAAGTCGAAGGCTTCCTCGCCGGACTCCACCTTTTCAATGAGCTTATCCGCGTTTCCAAGCCCGTTCGCCACGGCTATGCGCAGCGTGGTATCGCCCGCCGTGACCTCGAAGGCCTTGATGCCGTCGAGCCCGCGGACGCCGCACTCCGCGACGGAGGCCATGGTGGCGTCGGAGGTATCGCCCAGGACCTTGCGGATGACGGCCTCGGTCACGCCGCCGGTAACACCGAAAATGACGCCGCCGCCGGTGTAGGGGGCAAAAGGTTCATCCGGAGCGGTATCGGGCAGCTTCGCAAAGTCAATGCCGACCTCCCTGATCATCCGGACAATCTCCTGGCTCGTGATCACAAGGTCGATCAGGCGCTCCCCGTCCTTCTCAAGCTCGGGGCGGGCAGCCTCCATCTTTTTCGCGGAGCATGGCATGGCCGCCACGGAATACAGAGGTTCACCCTTATACTGCTGGCGAATCAGCGCGCCGAACATCTCCATCGGGGAGCCGCAGGTGGACACCTGAGGCATGATCTGCGGATAGGTTTTTTCAATATGCTTGATCCAGCCGGGGCAGCAAGAGGTAAACATCGGCAGCTTATCCCCGTTCTTGAGCTTCTCAAAGAATTCGGCGGACTCCTCCATGATGGTGAGGTCGGCGGTAAGGGAGGTATCAAACACATAGTCGACTCCCATCATCTTGAGCGCGGTGACAATCTTACCGATAACAGGGGTGCTGGCGGGGATACCAAACTCCTCACCGACGCCGACGCGGACCGCAGGGGCGATCTGGAC
>DAOPXW010000063.1:0-10352 GCA_035352555.1 Oscillospiraceae bacterium | reverse complement strand
GGGCGCGCTGGGCGCCGCCGAGTATGCCCGCCAGAAGGGCATGGCGAAGAAGTAAGCTTCCCGTGGAGGCTGCCCCCAATAATTGAAAGGAGCATATCTTATTTATGTGCAAATTCTGCAAAAAGCTTATTAAGGTGCTTCTTGCGGTCACCGGCGTACTTTTCGTCGTTTACTTCTGGAACCTGGACCAGAAGCTGATGGCCTGGCTCTACACCATGGTCAACAGGATTTTCGACCGCAAGAAGATTGATATCAAGTTCTGATTTATGGAGCTCTATAACGCGCTGATTAAGAAAACGGAAGACCTGCTCGCCGGGGCTGCGCCCAAGGTGTGGGGCTATGATCCCTCCGCCTGCTGGCACGATCACGGTTCCAGCGAGCTGGTTCTCCAGTCCGATTCCGCTTATGAGCTAGGCGCCATGGGACTGGGTTCGGCAAACTATATTTGCCCCACCTCGTCCGCATCCGCGGTGGACAAGGATGAGATCCTGCTGTACGGCCCCGATCTGAAGGAAATTCGGGGCAACACGGTGTTCGCCCGTATCGTATTCATCCGCGTCGGAGTAATGGACGGCGATGATGAGGAGATTTACCGGGCGTTAAAGGACATCGAGTTCTGCAAGTATCATGTCTACCCCGAAGGATACATGGTCCGGATGTCTCCCGAATCCTACCGCGAGCAAATCCGTGTCAGCAAGGATGCGCTGCGCCTCGGGATCAACTTCAAGGCGGTGGGCTCAAGTTACATCGCCAGGTACAAGGAAAATCCCGACGTGCTGAATGTCAAGGTGATCTTTATCACCGACCCCGGGTTCGATTTTGACGCGTTCAAGGTCGGCGCCAAGATGGCCGATAATATCACCTCCACGCTGACCCACATTCTGGAGGGCCTGCCCACCGATTGCTCCGTCTGCCAACTGAAAGACGTATGCGACGAGGTCGAGGGTATGAAGGAACTCCACTTCGGCAAAGCGGCCAGGGACAAGGAAGCACACCACTGATTCGCAAAAAGCGGCATGACCTTTGTCATGCCGCTTTTTTGCAGCATAGTTATGGCAAAAAAACCAGGATAGGTGTATATTCATAGCATAAAATATGGGAGGTATGGCCATGGATCATGGAATCCTGCCAAAGCGCGGGAAATTGGAGAAATTGGAATCACCCGACCGCGTGTGGGAACTTGACCCGGCGGGTACGCTGGACAGGCTTGGCGTCGGCGGCACGGTGTGCGATATCGGCGCGGGCAGCGGACTGTTCTCCCTTGCCGCGGCGGAGCGCACAAAAGACGCGGTCTACGCGGTGGATACGGACGCCGATATTTTGAACGTCCTCGCCGGGCGCGCAAAGGAGCGCGGGCTTTCAAATCTCCATACGCTGCCCGTGGATGGATATCTCTATCCTATTCCCGCCGACTGCGCGGACTGGGCGCTGTTGGTTACAACCCTGCATGAGATCGGCGACATCCCCGCTCTTTTTGCGGAGCTTCGCAGAATTCTGAAGCCGGGCGGCCGGGCGGCGCTGATCGAATTCCGCGCCGGCCAGACGCCGATGGGACCACCGCCGGCGCACCGGCTGGGCGCGGAGGCGGCGCAAAAAATCTTTGAGGCCGAAGGGTTTCAAAAAGCCCGGGAATTTGTTCTCGGCGACAACCTCTATTGCCAGGTCTACGAAAACGCAGATAAAAAATCCCGTCTGTAAAGACGGGATTTTTCTTGTCGTCAGGCTCTTTTCCATTTGGCCCCGTTGGGAAGGTCGGTAACTTCGACGCCCCGGGCCTTCAACTCGTCCCGGATACGGTCGGCCTCGGCAAAGTTTTTGGCTTTTTTCGCGTCCCGGCGGGCAAGGATCAGCGCCTCGACTCCTGCGTCGGGCATCCCGTCCTCGGCGATCACGGCAAACTCGCCGCCGGCGGCGGAAGCGGCGGCCTTCCCATCGGCGGCGCGCTTGGCATCGGCCTTGGCGATGAGATCCAGACTCAGCACTTTGTCGTAATCCGCGATGACGGCCAGCTTTGTGGCGTCGTTGGTGTCGTATTTCAGCGTGTCATACACGCAGGTGAGGGCCAGGGAGGTATTCAGATCGTTGCCCAGCGCGTCAATGAAGGCGGCCTTCAGCGCGTCGAAGGCGGCCTGATCCGGCGCGCCGTCCCCGGGCTTCAGCGCCGCGATCTTCGCCACCAGCTTGCCGTAGGCCACCACCGCATTGTCAAGGTTTTCCCAGGAAAACACCAGCGCCTTGCGGTAGTGGCTCTGCAGGCAGAACAACCGATAGGCCAGGGGGTCGTAGCCCTTTTCCTCCAGAAGAGACACCGTCAGAAATTCGCCCTTGGATTTGGACATTTTACCGTCGGTGGTGTTCAGGTGGTGGACATGGACCCAGTAATTGCACCAATGGTGGCCCAGATACGACTCGGATTGGGCAATTTCATTGGTGTGGTGGGGGAAGGCGTTGTCGATCCCGCCGCAGTGGATGTCCAGATCCTCGCCCAGATGCTTCATGGAGATGCCGGAGCATTCGATGTGCCAGCCGGGGTAGCCCACGCCCCAGGGGGAGTCCCATTTCAGGGCCTGATCCTCAAATTTGGACTTGGTGAACCACAGCACGAAGTCGTTTTTGTTGCGCTTGTTGGTGTCCTCGTCCACGCCCTCGCGTACGCCCACAGCCAGATCGTCCTCGTTGAAGTCGTTGAAGATGTAGTACTGCTTCAGCTTTGAGGTGTCGAAGTAGACGTTGCCGCCGGCCAGGTAGGCATAGCCGGTGTCCATGAGCTTGGTGATGATGCGGATATAGTCGTCGATGCAGTGGGTGGCGGGCTCCACCACGTCGGGCCGCTTGATGTTCAGCTTGCGGCAGTCGTCAAAGAAGGCGTCGGTATAATACTGGGCGATCTCCAGCACCGTCTTGTGCTCGCGCCTGGCACCCTTGAGCATTTTGTCCTCGCCGGTGTCGGCGTCGCTGGTGAGATGCCCCACGTCCGTGATGTTCATCACGCGCTTCACATTGTAGCCGTCGTAGCGCAGGAACTTTTCCAGCACGTCCTCCATGATGTAGGAGCGCAGGTTGCCGATGTGGGCGAAATGATAGACTGTGGGTCCGCAGGTATACATTTTCACAATGTCGGGGTGGTTGGGCACAAATTTTTCCTTTTTATGGGATGCTGAATTGTACAGATACATGGTATTACTCCTCCAAAAACGTCACGTATTTCCAAAGTTCGTTGATCTGCTCTTTGAGACATTCGATCTCGGTGTAAACGGGGTCGTCCACGTTCACCTGATCCACCTCGGTGGCGTAGTCTTCTAGCTTTTGCCCGTCCTTTTTGACCACCCTGGCCGGAATGCCCACGGCGGTGGAGTTGGGGGGAACGGCGGACAGCACCACGCTGTTCGCGGCGATGCGGCTGTTGTCTCCTACCGTAAAGGGGCCCAGCACCTTGGCCCCGGTGCCGATAAGGACGTTGTTGCCGATGGTGGGGTGGCGCTTGCCTCGTTCCTTGCCGGTACCGCCCAGTGTCACGCCGTGATACAGCAGGCAGTCGTCGCCAATCTCGGCGGTTTCGCCGATGACGATGCCCATGCCGTGGTCGATGACCAGACGCTTGCCGATCTTGGCGCCGGGGTGGATTTCGATACCGGTGCGGTGGCGGTTGGCCTGGGAAATAGCGCGCCCGAGAAATTTGAGGTTGTGCTCGTAGCACCAGTGAGCGTATTTGTGGCTGTGCACGGCGCTGACGCCGGGGTAGAGCAGCAGTATCTCCATAGCGCTTCTGGCCGCGGGATCGCGGGCTTTGTAGGCTTCGATAGTTTCCTTGATGTTGCTGAACATTGCTTTCCTTTCCGGTGACCGAGAGACCGAAAAAACCTCCCACGGGCCAAGACCCGTGAGAGGCGTAAAAACGCGGTTCCACTCTCGCTTATCACTCACCCGGCAAATACCGGTTCCGGCCATAACGCGGCCGCTGCGTGGAGGCATTTCCTCCTCCATAGGCTCCGGGGCGCATTTCGGACTTCTCACCACAGCCCCGCTTACAGCAGATGCGGAGCCTCTCTGAGAGGGGAGAGAGCCGTACTTTTCCCTTTCAACGCCATATTACAGTGCCATTATATTAGCACCGCGCCGGGTTTGTGTCAAGTCTTCGATTTGGACTGAAACACGGCGATGTTTTTCACAAAGTATTCCACCCCGGAATACACGGTGGTAAGGACGATGAGACACGAGGCGGCAGTGTCGATCACGCCCAGCGCGTTGGGCCACCATACGGGGGCCACCATCATGAAGCCCAGCGACAGCATAGTCACGCCGGTCTTGGTTTTACCGGAGCGGGCGGCGGCAATGACCTTGCCCTGCTCCACCGCCACCATGCGCAGACCGGACACGCCGAATTCCCGCAGCAGCACGATGGCCACCACCCAGCCGGCCATCTGTCCATTTTCGATGAAAAAGCACATGGCGGAGAGCACCAGCATCTTATCGGCCAGCGGGTCCATGAATTTGCCGAAGTTGGTGACCTGATTGTAGTGCCGGGCGATGTAGCCGTCGGCCACGTCGGACAGGCAGGCGGCAATGTACACAGCCAACGCGACGAACACGTGGCCGGTGTACAGCAGTACCAGAAATACGGGGATCAGGATCATGCGAAACAGAGTGATCTTGTTAGCGGTAGTCATGCCGTTTCCTCCTCTCCCAAGAGATTGCCGTCCTCGGCGCCGGTAATGCGTACGTTCACGATGTCGCCGGGATGGGCAAGGCCGGTGAAAAAGACCTGCCCGTCGATGTCGGGGGAATCCATGCGGCTGCGGCCGGCCAGCATTCCCGTTTCCTCATCGAAGCGCTCGCACAGCACGGGCTGCACGGTGCCGATGAGGCTGTCGCAGTACGCATCCATGATGCCGGCCTGAATGTCCATAATAAGGTCGGCCCGCCGCCGGGCCTCCTCGGCGGGAACGTGCTCCATGGCAGCCGCGGGGGTGCCCTCCTCCGGGGAGAAGGGAAACACGCCGACCCGCTCGATCTTCGTTTCCCGCAGGAAAGCACACAGCGCGTCGAATTCCGACTCACCCTCGCCGGGGAGGCCCGCGATGAGACTGGTGCGGAGAACCAGATTCGGAATGCGGGCGCGGAGCTTTGCGAACAGGGCGCGGATCTCATTGCCGGTAGTGTGGCGGTTCATGCGGCGGAGAATCTCATTGTCGATGTGCTGGATGGGGATGTCCAGATATTTCACGATCTTGTCGTTGCCCGCGATCTCGTCGATCAGCGTGTCGTCGATGACCTCGGGGTAGAGATAGTGCAGCCGGATCCACGCCACGCCGGCGATCCCGGCGAGCCTCCGGCACAGCTCCGCCAGCGCGGGCCTGCCGTATAGGTCGATTCCGTAGCGGGTGATGTCCTGCGCGATGACGATAAGCTCCTTCACGCCGTGGGCCGCGAGGTCCTCGGCCTCCGCGACGACGGCCTCCATAGGCCTCGAACGGTAGCGGCCGCGGATATAGGGGATGGCGCAGAAAGCGCAGAAATTGTTGCAGCCCTCCGCGATACGGAGATAAGCCCAGCCCGGGCCGGTGGAGACGATGCGGGGCGTCTCCTCCACGGGGGCGCTGCTGTCGGAAAACAGGGCGGGCTTCCCGCCCGCGAACACGCCCTCCACGGCGGATACGATCTCGCCGAAGCTGCCCACGCCCAGGATGGCGTCCACCTCCGGCAGCTCGTCCATGACTTGCCCCTTATAGCGCTCGGTAAGGCAGCCGGTAACGATGATCTTCTGCAGCTTGCCCTCCGCCTTTAATTGCGCCATCTGCAAGATGACATCGATAGCCTCGGACTTCGCGGCGTCGATGAAGCCGCAGGTGTTGACGATGACGCAGTCCGCGCCCTCCGGCTCGGGCGCCAGCGCGTAACCGGCCTTGTCCAGCAGATAGAGCATCTGCTCGGAGTTCACTAGATTCTTGGCGCAGCCGAGAGAAATTATCGCGATTGTTCTGACCATTCGGTGTCCTCCAGTGCCGCCTTGAATCGCTCCAAAGCCGCTTTGATCTCACGCCAGGAATAACCCCGGCGGGCGAGACCGTCGGCGATCTTCTTGATCTGATTCTTATCCGTAGGGTCGGTTAGCCGGGCGCGGACAAATTTATCGATCTTCTCATCCTGCTCCGGCATCCCGCCCAGCGCGTCGTCCCAAAGCTCCTTGGGTACGCCGTGGCGATAGAGCTCGGCGCGGATGCGCCCCGGGCCGTAGCCCTTACCGGCGTAGTGGCGCACCACAATCCCGGCAAAGTCCTCGTCGTTCAAAAGCCCCAGCTCGGCGAGATAGTCGACAGCCCGCCGGGCGTTTTCTGGGTCCTCGCCCTTCTGCACCAGCTTGTCCAGCAGGCCTTTCCTGGACAGAGCCTGACTGCCGATAAGCCGCAGCGCGTGGGCCTGGCACAGGGAACAGGCGCAGGCCTCCTTCAGTGCGGCGTATTCCTCGCCGTTCACCTCCATCCCGGCACGGAGAAAGCGGTCGGTGACCAGGTTCAGCGTGGCCTTCAGCTCGCTGCCGTCGGAAAAGAGCAGGCTAAAACGCTCCGGCGAGGTCTGTTTCAGTTCGTCCAGCCGGATCATTTAACCCTCAAAATCCTCAGCGGAGATATCCACGGCCTTACCGGCGGCCCTGGCCTCCCGCTGCGCTTTCTGGGTGAGCTTCTCGGCGTTTTCAAGGATCTCCTTTTCCACCTTGGCGCAGGCCTCGGGATTGGCCTCCAGATAGTCCTTCACACCCTCGCGGCCCTGAATGCGCTCACCGTTGCAAGTGAACCAGGCGCCGGCCTTGTCAATGATGCCCAGCTTCACGCCCAGATCCACCACCTCGCCCATGCGGGAGATGCCCTTGCCGTAGATGATGTCGAATTCGGCCTCCTTGAAGGGGGGCGCGACCTTGTTCTTGATGACCTTGGCCCGGGTGTGGTTGCCGATGATCTCGTTGCCGATCTTCAAAGTTTCGATGCGGCGCACGTCGATACGCACGGAGGCGTAGTATTTCAGCGCCAGGCCGCCGGGCGTGGTCTCCGGGTTGCCGTACATGACGCCGATCTTCTGGCGCAGCTGGTTGATAAAGACCACGGTGCAGCCGTTTTTGGAGATGGCGCCCGCGAGCCTGCGCATGGCCTGACTCATCAGGCGGGCCAGCGCGCCGACCACGGCGTCGCCCATCTCGCCTTCCAGCTCCGCGCGGGGGATCAGAGCCGCCACGGAGTCGATGACCACCACGTCCACCGCGCCGGAGCGCACCAGGGACTCGGTGATATCCAGCGCCTGCTCGCCGGTGTCCGGCTGGGAGATCAGCAGGCTGTCGATGTCCACGCCCAGCTGCTGGGCATAGGCCGGCTCCAGCGCGTGCTCCACGTCGATATAGGCGGCCTCGCCGCCGTTTTTCTGGGCGGAAGCCACGATGTGCAGGGCCAGCGTGGTCTTGCCGGAGGCCTCAGGCCCGTAAATCTCCACGATGCGGCCCTTGGGGACGCCGCCGATGCCCAGCGCCATATCCAGCGACAGGGAACCGGTGGAAAGCGCCTCGCAGTTTACGAGAATATCATCGCCAAGGCGCATGATGGCGCCCTTGCCGTAGTTCTTTTCAATCTGCGCGATGGCAGTCTCAAGGGCCTTCTTTTTATCATCGGGCTGACCGGGGGAGGAAATGGGAGCTTTCGCTTTTGTAGCCATAATTCACCTCAAAATATATAAAGTCGGATTTTACAGTTTGGCGGTGATCACCCGCCGGACGCCGAGGGTGTCCAACCGGGTCTCAATATGATGGAGGCCGTTTTGCAGCAGCAGGTCCTTCACGGCCTCGTCCTGCCCCTCGCCCAGTTCGAACATCAGCTGACCGTCGGGGCGCAGAACGCATTTCCAGTATTTCAGAATGGCGCGGTAGAAGTCCAGCCCGTCCTCACCGCCGTCCAGCGCCCACAGCGGCTCGTAATCCCGCACGGAAGAGTCCAGGGTCATCAGCTCGGAAACAGCGATATAGGGCGGATTGGCCACCAGCAGGTCAAAGGTGCCGATTCCCATGGGCGGTGAGGCTTTGGCGTCGGCCTGCATGCAGACGAGCCGGGCGGACACCCGGTTGATTTCGCTGTTTTTGCGGCAGACCTCCAGCGCCTTGCGGCTGATATCCACACTCACCACCCGGGTGGCGGGCAGCTCGTGGGCCAGCGCGATGCCGATGCAGCCGGAGCCGCAGCAGAGATCCAGAATACGGGCGTCCATTTTTCGCCCGTCCAGCGCTTCAATGGCCGTATCGACCAGTACCTCGGTATCCATCCGGGGGATAAGCACGTCGGGATTGACAAGGAAGGGCAGCCCGTAGAACTCCCAGGAGCCTGTCACATAGGCCACCGGCTCGCCGGCCAGCCGCCGCCGGACCATCTCCGCGGCGCTCTCCTCGATCTGGGGGGAAGAATAGACCGCCAGATCGCGCAAAAACTCCGCATTGGTCTTGCCGGCGGCCATGCAGGTGATGACCCGGGCCTCCAGATCGTAACCCTCCACACCGTGCCGGCGCAGGGTGTTTCGCACGTCTATATAGATGTCGTTGTACGTCTTAGCCATAATTTGCCGCTTTTCTCAGATTACCACGCGTCCGCGCCCTTTTCCTCCGGAATGACCAGCTTCATGGCCCGGATGGCGCACTCGATCATGCCGTCCTCGGGCTCGTTGGTGGTCAGTCTCTGCAGCCATTTACCGGGGGCGGACAGCCCGGTGGAAAGCCAGTTGTCATGCCGTCCGCACCAGCGGTTGATCTCATAGCTGATGCCTACCACCACGGGGATGAGCAGCAGGTGGATGCCCATGCGGGCCGCCGTGTTGGACACCGTGACCACGGAGTTGACCAGAATGCTGATAATGATCACGACAAACAGAAAGCTGGTGCCGCATCTGGGATGGAAACGGGACTCGGGGCGGACATTGTCCACCGTCAGTTCCTTGCCGTGTTCGTAGCAGAAGATGGTCTTGTGCTCCGCGCCGTGGTAGGAGAACAGCCGCTTCACGTCCTTCTGTTTGCAGCACAGCCACAGGTAAAGGATAAAGATCACGATGCGGAAACCGCCCTCCACCAGGTTGCGGACGAAGTAGTTTTCGTGAATTCCCTTGAAAAAGCCCGCGATAAAGGTGGGCAGGATCACGAACAGCGCGATGGACAGCGCGAGGCCCAGCGCCACGGCGATGCCGATGATGATCTTCTGGGCCTTTTCCTCGGAAAAATGCGCCTCGACCCACAGATCGAATTTATCCGGTTCCTCCTGCTCGTCTTCGGGCATGAGACCGGCGGAATAGGAGAGGGCCTGCACGCCCTTGACCATGGAATCCAGAAAAGTGGCGCAGCCGCGGATGAAGGGCCAGCCCAGAAGGGGGTGCTTGTCCTTGATCCATTTGAGTTCCTCCACCTTTTCAACGAGCCCGTCCTGGGTGCGGCACACGATAGCCTGCCGTTTGGGACCGCGCATCATGATGCCTTCGATCAGGGCCTGCCCGCCGATGGAGGTGCGGTAGCCGCAGGCGTTGGGATTACTGTTTTTTGGTTCTGACATTGGTTACCTCTGAAGTTTGTTTTTTTGCCGCAGGCAGGGTCATGGTTACCCGGCAGCCGCCGCCCTCGGCGTTGGCTACCGTCAGTTCCCCGCCGTGGCGTGTGACAATCTCGTCGCACACGGCCAGACCGATGCCGTTGCCCCGGTCCTTGGAGCTGCCCTTGTAAAATTTTTCTTTGACGTGGGGAAGTTCCCCCTCCGGCACGCCGCGGCCGTAATCCCGCATGGTGATGACGGCAAATTTGCCGTCGAAGCGGATGGCCACGTCCACCTTGCCGCCGTCGGCGCCGTGGGTGGCGGCATTGTCGAGGATATTCAAAAAGACCTGCTTCAGCCGCTCCGGGTCGCCGGGGATCAGCGGGATCTCGTAATCCGGCGGGGTGTAGTTGACCTCAATCCCGGCCTGCCGCAGCAGTTCTTCATAAGTGAAAAGGGCGTCCTCCAGCTCGGCGGTGACGTCCATCAGCTCGATCCGCAGATTAAAGCGGCCGTCCTGGATGCGGGTAAATTCCAGCAGTTCCTCCACCATGCCGGTGAGGCGGCCGGCCTCCTTGGAGATGATCTTTACGCCCTTCAGGGAATCGCCGGTGATGGCGGGGTCGTAAGTCAGCGTCTCGCTCCAGCCGGTGATGGCGGTGAGGGGGGTGCGCAGCTCGTGAGAGACCTGAGAGATAAATTCGGTACGGACCTTGTCCGCCGCGGCGATCTTTTCCGACATCTGGTTGATCTCGTCGGTGAGACTGCCGATCTCGTTGTCGCCTAATTTTTGGCACTGGATGCCGTAGC
>DAOPXW010000062.1:0-10771 GCA_035352555.1 Oscillospiraceae bacterium | reverse complement strand
CGATGGCCTTGCGCATGCCGTTCATGGGCACGGTCTCCTCCAGCGGATTTTCCGCGCCCTTCTCCCGGGAGTTTTCCAGGAAGGCCAGGATATCTGCCGCCAGCACCCGCCCGTGGGCCGGCACCGCCGCCAGATCCACGCCGATGTCCCCCGCCACCTTCGCCGCCAGTGCCGACGCCTTGACCCTGCTGCCCGCAGCTGCGGGCGTGAAGCCGGCGATATCTCTGGCGACGATCACGCCGTTATATCCCGTGGCGGGCACGGCGGCGAGATCGACGCCCTTTTCCCTTGCCAGCTTCTTGGCGTAGGGCGTGGCGGTCACATAGGCCCCGGCGGCTCTCGCCGGAGTGACGGCTGGCACGGAGGCGGACGGCGCCGCGGGCGCGGGGGCCGTCTCCGCCGCGGGCGCGGCGGCGGTGGGCGCGCCGGAAACGGCGGGGGCCTTCTCTCCGGCGGCGCCCAGCCAGCCGACGACGGACTTGCAGGGCACGGTATCGCCGGCCTTGGCGGCGATGCCGATCAGCACGCCGTCCTCCTCGGCCTCCACGTCGTTGGTGAGCTTATCGGTGGCGACGGAGAACAGGGTCTCGCCCTTTTTCACCGCGTCGCCCTCTTTTTTCTTCCATTCGTCGATGGTGCCCTCGGTCATGGTAAGGCCGAGCTTTGGCATCAGTACTTCAGTTGCCATAGTGTATCTCCTTACCGGACGTCACAGGACGCCCTTGATGCCCTTGACCAGATCCTCCGGGTAGACCCTGTACATCTTTTCCAGCGTGGGCGCGAACGGGATCGGGGTAAACGGCGCGCCGTAGCGCAGCACGGGGGCGTCCAGATATTCCAGCGCCTCCTCGCACACGGTGGCGGCCACTTCCGCCATGGCGCCGCCCTGCTTGACGGACTCGGCCACCAGGCACAGGCGATGGGTCTTTTTCACGGAATTGATCACGGTCTCCTTGTCCCAGGGGGACAGGCTGATGAGGTCGACGACCTCGGCGGAGACGCCGTCCCCGGCCAGCAGATCGGCCGCGGCGCGGGCGTTCTTCATGCCGATGGAGTAGGACACGATGGTCACGTCGGTACCCTCGCGCTCCACCCGGGCTTTGCCGATAACATAGGGAACCTCGTCGGCCTTCTCGGGCACCTCGCCGGTCTCCTTATAAAGCACCTTGTTTTCAAAATACAGCACGGGGTCGTCGCTCTCGATGGCGGCCTTCAGCACCATTTTGGCGTCGTAAGGGTTGGAGGGTGTGACGACCTTGATGCCCGGGACGTGGATAAACCAGGATTCCATGGACTGGGAGTGCTGGGCGGCGCCGCCGCCGGCAATGCCGTCGGGCGCGCGGAGCACCAGGGGGATCTTGGCCTGGCCGCCGAACATATAGCGGATCTTGGCCATCTGGTTGAGGATTTCGTCGCCCGCGACGCCGATGAAGTCGGCGAAGTGCATATCCACCACTGGACGGGCGCCGGCCAGAGCCGCGCCCACGCCGCCGCCGACGATGAAGGTCTCGGAGATCGGGGTGTCGATAACGCGGCCGGGGAACTCGTCCGGCAGACCGCGGAACTGGCCGAAGATGCCGCCCTGGCGGGCAATATCCTCACCCATGACAAATACTTCGGGGTATTTTTCCATTTCCTCGGCCATGGCCTCGCGGGTCGCCTCGGAGAAAGTAATTTTACGCATTCTACTGTACCTCCCTTAGTCCGCGTAGACGTCTGTGAGATATTCGGACGGGTCCGGATACTCGCAGGCGACGGCATACGCCTTGGCGTCGGCAACCTTCTGCCGGGCCTCCTCCAACGTCTTGTCCAGCTCCGCCTGCGTGAACCTGACGCCTTTGGGAAGCTGCTTTGTAAACATCTTCAGGGGGTCGGTGTCGTGGAAGATTTTCATGGTCTCGTCCTTGCTGCGGTAATGCTCGGGGTCGCCCACGAAATGGCCCTCGATGCGGTAGGTCTTGGCCTCGATGAAGGTGGGGCCTTCGCCCTTGCGCGCGCGCTCCACGGCCTTGACGGCGGCGTCGTACACTTCAAAGACGTTCTGGCCGTCCACGATGACGCCGGGCATATTATAGCCCTTGGCGCGGTCGGAGATGTTCTCCACGGCGGTGGTGGTGCGGTAGGGGGTGGTGGAGGCCCAGCAGTTCATCTCGTTGACGAAGATGACGGGCAGCTTCCACGCGGCGGCCACATTGGCCGCTTCATGGAACGTGCCGCGGTTGGAGGCGCCGTCGCCGAAGAACACCACGGAGACGGTGTCGTTTTTCAGCACCATCTTGTTGGCCAGCGCCGCGCCGGTGGCCAGATTGTAGCCGCCGCCCACGACGCCGTTGGCGCCCAGCATGCCGATGGAAAAATCGGCGATGTGCATGGAGCCGCCCTTGCCGTGGCACAGGCCCTCCCTCTTGCCGAAGATCTCCGCCATCATGCGGTTGATATCCGCGCCCTTGGCGATGCAGTGGCCGTGGCCGCGGTGTGTGCTTTCGATGAGGTCGGTGCCGCGCAGGGCTCCGCAAATACCGGTGGCTATCGCTTCCTCGCCAATATACATGTGGACGAAGCCGGGGATTTCGCCGTTGAGAAAGTCTTTCTTCACGGATTCCTCAAAGCACCGGATGGTGCACATCGTCTCATAGAATTTGGCGGCCTGTTCCTTAGAAACAGCCATAAAAGTACCTTCTTTCAGTATGAATTTCGCTATTTTTTTCAATAAAAAGCGGCAACAACATCCGAACCCGCCCGGCGGGAGCGGATTTTGTTGCCACTCTCTTTTCCGGAGCGCGCAGGGAGCGGACTTTGGCCGCTCGCTGCGCGTCCGAAAGCTATTGTCTGATTTGCGCTTCGGCTTTGCCGATGGGATCAGGAAAACTTCTCGTTGGTGACGCCGAAAGCGGCGAGATAGTTGGTGACGGTGGCCTGATCGATGCCGTCCTTGACCAGCATCTGGGCATAGAAGTCATACACGGGGTCGGACAGGGCCTTGAACTGGGCCATCTCATCGGCGGTGGTGTAATGGACGGTCACGCCGTTGTCCTTTTCCCAGCGGGCGAGGATGTCCTTGTCGCCGGCGCGGTTCAGCTCGCGCTGCTTCTTGCAGGCTTCCTGACCGGCCTCGTCGACGATGGTCTGCAGCGCCGGATCCAGGGAATCGTACAGAGCCTTGTTCATGCAGAAGAACAGGCAGTCATAGGCGCCGGTCCAGTAGGTGCAGTACTTCTGAACTTCCTGAATGGAAGCGCTGTCCATGGTGGGGACGGGGTTCTCCTGGCCGTCGTAGGTGCCGGTCTGCAGGCCGGTGTATACTTCGGACCAGTTGGCCTTGGTGTAGTTGGCGCCCCAATCCTTATAGGCTTCCATCAGGACGGAGGAACCGGCGACACGGATTACAAGGCCCTTCATATCGGCGGGAGTCTTGATCTCATGCTTGCTGTTGGTGACATGGCGGAAGCCGTTCTCGGCGACGCCCAGGCAGTGCAGGCCGTACTCATCCAGAACGGACTTCAGCGCGGTGCCGCCGTCGCCGTCCAGAATGGAATCTGCGTCGTCGGTGGAGCCGAACAGGAAGGGCAGGGAGACGACGGAGAATCTGTCGTCAAAGGAGGAGTAGATCAGGTTGGAGTGCATGGACAGCTCGGTGGTGCCGTCCATCAGGGCCTGGATGCCGTCGGTCTGGCTGCCGGAGGTCAGCTGATCGCTGGGATAGTACTCAACGGTGATCGCGCCGTTGGTCTTCTGGCTCATCAGATCGCCGAAGTACTTGGCGGCCTGTACCCAGGTCGAGGTCTCGCCGGCGGAGCAGGCGAACTTCCAGGTCTGGGCCTTGAAGGTCGTGGTCGAGGCCGCGCCGGGCGCGGTGGTAGCGGGCGTCTCGGTCTTTCCGCATCCGGTGAACAGGACCAGAACCATGGAAAGGCAGAGGATCGCTACAAGAACTCTTTTCATTTTCATTGCTGCTTTTTCCTCCATTATTATTTGTTATTTTTTACCGCTCACGCGGAATAACACGGGATCATTTGCCCAGGATAAACAGGGAGAGCGCGGGGATATAGGTCACCAGCAGCAGCACGACGATGCAGGCGACGACCATCTTCCAAACATCCCTGGCCATCTGGGCCACGGTGACGCAGGGCCGCCCCGGCAGGCGCAGGCCGCTGGCCACGAACAGGTTCACGCCCACAGGCGGGGTGACCTGGCCGATGGCGAGGTTGACGGTGGCGATGATGCCGAACTGGACAAGGTCGATGCCCAGCTGCTGGGCCACGGGATACATGATGGGGATAAAGATGTACATGGCGGAGTTGGCGTCCACGAAGCAGCCCGCGATGAGGAAGATGATGTTGATGATGATCAGGAACACATACTTGTTGGCGGACACGCCCAGCAGCAGCTGCTGGGAGGCCTGAGAGATGCCCTGGGTGGAGCACACGTAAGTGAACAGCGCCGCGCAGGAGATGATCAGCATGATGCTGCCGGTGGTCTTGGCGGAATCCACCAGGATGCCCCACAGATCCCTGACCTTCAGGTTGCGGTAGATGAAGAAGCCCACGATGAGACCGTAGATAACGGACACGGCCGCCGCTTCGGTGGGGGTAAAGATGCCGCCATAGATGCCGCCCAGAATGATGACGGGCATCAGAAAAGCCCAGAACGCGGACAGGAAGGACTTCCAGATCTCCTTGCCGGTGGCCTTCTGGCGGCGGGCCTGGATGTTCTTTTTCTTGGCCTGCAGCTTGACCACGACTACCAGCGCCACGCCCATCAGGATGCCGGGGATGATGCCGGCCATAAAGATATCGCCCACGGAGATGCCCACGATGGAGGCGTATACGATGAAAGCGATGGAGGGCGGGATGACGATGGCGATGGACGAGGCCGAGGCCAGCAGGCCCGCGGAGAAGGGGGCGTCGAAGCCGTCCTTGTCGATCATGGCGGGCAGCAGGATGGAACCCAGCGCCGCCACGGTGGCCGGGCCGGAGCCGGAGACGGCGCCGAAGAAGCAGGCCACGATGACGGTGACCACGGCGAAGCCGCCCTTTTTATGGCCCACGCAGGAATCCGCGAACTCGATGAGCTTGTCGGAAATGCCCGCCTTGGCCATGATGTTGCCGGCCAGCACGAAGAACGGGATGGCCAGCAGCAGGAATTTTGCGGTGCCGGTGTAAATATTGGTGGCGACCACGCTGAGGTTGATGTGCTTGTACATCAGCGCGAAGATCGAGGACAGGCCCAGGCAGTAGGCGATGGGCACGTTCAGGATCAGCAGCAGGAAGAACGAGCCGAACAGTATCAGATTGATCATTGCGTGTATACCTCCCCGCCGCCTTGATAGCCTTCTTCGCCGTGGATCATGAAGTGGATGTTGTCAATGGCGAACTCCACCAGATGCAGCGCCATGCACACGCCGCCCACGGGGACGGCCAGCGCGAATTTCCACTCCAGCACGCGCAGCACGTCGGTGCGCTTGTGGTTGGCGATGAGCTTGTCCACGCGGATAAAGCCGTACTTGATGAGGACATAGCAGAAGACCAGCCCGAACAGGACCATGACGATATTCAGGATCCGCTGTCCCCTGCGGGGCAGGACGCCGCTGAACAGCGCCATGCTCACCAGACCGCCCTCGTCCCTGGCGCAGATAGCCACGCCCAGCATGGACATCAGGACAAACACGTTGATGACCAACTCCTCGGTGAAGGACCAAGAGGTTGGCAGGATATACCGGGAGAGCACGTTGCCGAATGTGATGATCGTGACCAGCGCCAGCGTGAACGCGGCGATGCCCTTCTCGACCCCGGTGAACACATCCATGATCTTTTTGTACACTTTGTACGCTTTCATTCGAATCCTCCTTTGCTAACCGGCCGCGCCGGGAAAGAACTACATTTGGCGGGGATGGACGATGTACACGCCCAGATCCTCCTCCATCCGGCGGTCCATCAGGATGCCGTCGAACTCGCCGATCACCAGATCCGCCGTGAGAAGCACGCGGTTGCCCGGGATGAGATGGCCGGAAAAAGTGTTCCCGTCGCTGTCGGCGAAGCAGCAGTGGACGTGCAGCAGCACCTCCCCGCGCTCGCCCTGGCACACGCACCCGGAAGCCGAGATCAGCTCCGTGGGGCCCGTCCTGACGATGGGCTCGCTGTAGCCGTAGCCCGCCTTGGTACCCGGCAGGGCCACGGGATCGAAAAACGTCGCGCCGTTCAGACTGCCGATGCCGCTGAGGATGACGCCGTTGTGGATGCCGTATTTTTCGCAGGTGGACTGGATGCCGTCCAGCAGATCCTCTCCCGGGGAGAGACGGAAGGCCACCACCCTGCCGAACGTTCCGGCTGCCGAATCTATCATTGATGCTACCTCCGTTGTTTGGTATGACCATGCGCATTCTTATACCAAAGATAACATGACCTTGCGAAATGTCAAGAATGTAAATAAGAAAAGCGGCGGTTTTTTCTCAAAAATCGTCGCTTTCCACAAAACCCTGTGAACTTTTTTGTACTTAATCTTCAGACGAGGCCGTTTCTTTGTTCTCCTCGGAGGTGTAGGCTTCGATAATACTCAGGTGGCGGCTCATTTCCATGGCGGCGCGCTCGCCGTCCCTGTCCTTCACGGCCTCGTAGATCCGCCGGTGGGCGGATACGGTCTTGTCGTGGTAATTGGGCAGGGCGAAGAAGCGCATCCGCAGGTCCAGGATCATATAATTCACATAGTCCATGATGGTGGCGAAGATCATGTTGTGGCTGGCTTTGGCCAGCTCGATGTGGAAATCCACGTCGGCCTGGTAATCCGAGGGATTGCTGGCCAGCCGCTCCACGCATTTGTCGATATTCTCCAGGTCCTCCCCGGTGGCCCGTTCGCAGGCCAGCTTCACGATGGCCAGCTCGTTGGAGCGTCGGAACTCCATGAAGTCCTCAAAGGTATCGGTGTATTCGCTCATGCGCACAAAGGACAGCGCCTTGCGGAAATAGGCGGCGTCCTTGATGACGACCTTGCGGTTGCCCCGGGTCTCGATGACGCCCATGAACTCCAGCACGGCCAGCGATTCGCGCAGCGACCCGCGGCCCACGCCCAGTGCCTCCGAAAGCTCCCGCTCCGGAGGAAGCTCCTGATTTACCTGAATTTTCCCGGTATTGATCGCGTCCAGCAGGCTGTTCATGACCAGCTCGGGGATCTTGGTGGACGTGACCTGAATTTTATCCAGTTCCATGACGCATCACCGCCTCGGTATAGCATGATAATCCATCAAAGCGGCAGGTGTCAAGTTTTTGTCGCTTTTTTTGCAAAAAAAGACGGTTCTCCCGGTCGGGTGTGCCGGATTAAATTCATCGGTGTAAAGCGCGCTGTCCGGCGGAGAAATCTCCGCCGGAAGGCGCCGTTACTGTTTTTTGCCCTTCCCCTTCCGGGGCAGGCCCTGGGCGATGGCGGGCAAGGCGTTGGGCGTGGCCGCGGTATCCTGAATATTGTAGGTGCCGTATTTGTTCACCATGTCGTAGCTGCTCTCCGGCGGGCCGATCACCGGATCGGCGGCGGGGTTGGGGTCGTCGGCCAGGCCCTGTTTTTTCCGTTTCATGAAAAGCGCCTCCTTTTTTCTGCCATTATGCCCGGTTTTGACGATTTACAACGCCGGGAAATGGTGATACACTGAAAAAATCTTCCTTTGAAAGGCGGCGGCGTCATGGGCAAAAAAGCGGATTATATCAAATTTATCGGTTCCATGCTGATCTTCGGCACCAACGGCCTGCTCGTGACAAATATCGCCCTGTCCAGCGCGCAGATCGTGCTGACGCGCACCTTCTTCGGCAGCCTGGTTCTGCTGCTGGCGGTGCTGGCCAAAAAGGAATTCTCTTTGAAACAATACAAGCCCGATCTGGTGCCGGTGCTTATCTCCGGCGTGTGTCTTGGCGCCAACTGGGTGTTTCTGTTCGAGGCTTACCGCTACGCCTCCGTCAGCATCGGCACGCTGGTCTATTACTGCGGCCCCATCGTGGTCATGGCCCTGTCCCCCGTCCTGTTCAAGGAAAAGCTCACCTGGAACAAGCTGGCGGCCATCGCCGCGGTGATTGCGGGCATGGTGTGCATCACCGGCGTGGCCGGCGCGGCGGGCAGCTCGGCCCGGGGCATCGCGTGCGCGGGCGCGGCGGCGCTGCTGTACGCCACGCTCATCGTCTCCAACAAGAATATCCGGCACGTCTCGGGTCTCAGCTCCACGCTGGCGCAGCTGTTCATCGGCTTTTTCGTCATTCTGGCCTACCTGCTGGTCATCGGAGAATTTCCCTTCGCCATCGCGCCGGGCCGGGAGCTCGTTTATGTGCTGATTCTGGGCATTGTCAATTCCGGCTTTGCCTGCTGGATGTATTTCTCCTCCATGCAGCGGCTGCCGGGCCAGACCGTGGCCCTGTGCTGCTATGTGGACCCGCTGTCCGCCGTGGTGTTCTCCGCGCTGTTTTTGGGCGAGCGGATGACGGGGATACAGATAGCGGGCGCGGTACTGATCCTGGGCGGCGCGCTGTTCGGCGAACTGCGCTTTGCCAAAAAGCCCGCTCTGGAAGGCTAAGGAGGCCGTATTTTGCAGTTCATCGCCATGATCGCGCTGGCCTTCGGCTGCTGTGTGGCGGCCAACGCCGCTGTCAACGCCGCGGCCAAGAAGGAACGCCGCAGGGCGCTGGGGCTGACAGCGCTGGCCTCGGCCTGCTATGTGGGCGTGGGCGCCATCGGCGCCGCCGGCTGCTGGTACACCCGGTTCGGCTATCTGGTGCTGGGCGGGCTGTGCTGCGGCTTTGTGGGGGATGTGCTGCTGGGGCTGCGCCGCGTCTACCCCAACCGCTTCGGTCTGTTCTTCGGCGGCGGCTCGGCCTTTTTCGCCGTGGGCCATGGATTGTACATTGCCGCGCTGCTGTCCTTTACAATGAAAGCGCTGTATGTGGCCGTGCCGTACGCCGCGGCCGGGCTGCTGCTGTCGGCGCTGTATCTGAAAAGGCAGAAGGTCAGGGCCGGCGGCTGTCTGCCGCCCGGCATCCTGTCGATGGCGCTGGCGCTGTTCATGGCCGGCTGCGCCGCGGGCTGCGCGGTCTTTGCCTTCAGTCCCGGCACCGTGCTGTTCGCCATCGGCGGACTGTTCTTTGCCGTCAGCGACGGCCTGCTCCTCGCCGACGACTTCGGCGCTCACCGCTCCGACGACCGCAGCCGGGTGCTGCACATCCTCTACTACTCGGCGCAGATCTTCTTCGGTTTCTCGCTGATTCTGCTGTTTGTGCTCTAAAACCGCCGGAACCCCGATGTTTCCCGTGAAACATCGGGGTTCCGTTTTATTTTGCCTCGGTCAGCGACAGCACCACGTGCTGGCACAGCAGCAGACCCGCCGCGGCGGGTACCCACACCAGCGAGCCGGGCACGCTGCGCCGCCCGGGAGGCGGGGCCTCCAGCGGCAGCGGCGTCAGGCCCTCCTCCGGGCTGTAGACCACGGTGTGGTGGTCGATGCCCGCCGCCCGCAGCTCCTTGCGCACCACCCGCGCCAGCGGGCAGCCGTGGGTGGCGGAGATGTCGGTGATGGTCAGCTGCCGCGCGTCCGTCTTGTTGCCGGTACCCAGCGCGGAGACGATGGGAATGCCCCGGCTCAGGGCTGTTTGGATGAGGTCCACCTTGCAGGACACCAGGTCGATGGCGTCCACGAGGTAGTCGTAATCGGCAAAAAAGTCCTCCCGGGTGTCGGCGCTGTAGAGGCCCCGCAGCGGGCGGATGCGCGCGTCCGGATTGATGTCGGCCAGTCTTGCGGCCAGCACCTCGGTCTTGCCCCGGCCCACGGTGGAGGTCAGCGCGCAGAGCTGGCGGTTGATGTTGGTGACACTGACGTCGTCCGAATCCACCAGCGTCAGGCTGCCCACGCCGCAGCGGCACAGCGCCTCGGCGCACCAGGAGCCCACACCGCCCAGGCCGAACACGGCCACATGGCTGTTCCTGAGTTTTTCCATGGCGGGCGCGCCCAGCAGCATACGGGCCCGCATCGTTCTTTCATCCATAGCGTACCTTTCAAAAAAGCCGCCCCGGCGGGGCGGCTTTTGGCGTTAACTTCCCGGTCTTATCCGATGGAGGCGAAGCGGATGGCGAACTGCTGGGTGGCGGTGTAGTTGGCGACCAGCCCGTCCTGCCATTTGCTCATATCGTCGCTGACAATGGCGTTTTTGGCCAGATAGTTGCTGCACAGCATGTTGTTGAGGCCCACATAGTAGACCACATGATAGCCGCAGTAATCGGAGGTCTCGCCGTAGACAAGCGCGGTGTCGCCCTTCTGGCGGCCGGCGGCGAACACGAAATCGTTGAACTCGGTGACCATCTCGCCCTTGTAGATGGAATCGTACAGACCGCCGTTGGAAGCGGAGCCGGTATCCTCGGAGTATTTGGTGGCCAGGGCGGCAAAGCTGTCCTCGGTAGCGGCGCCGGCCTTCCACTCGTCATAGTACTTCTGCGCGGTGGTCTTGGCAGTGGCCTTGGCGGCATCGGTGTAGGTGCCGTCGCTGGAAGCGACAGCCTTCACCAGAATGTGGCGGGCCTCGGCCAGCTGATAGTGGTTGTCGCTGCGGCCGACAAATTCGACCACATAGTAGCCGGTGTCGGCGGATTCCACCACGGTGACGTCGCCGGTCTTGCGGGAGGCGTCCTTCAGCCAGTCGGCATAGTCGCCGGTGACGCTGGAGCCGGACACGCCGGTCTGGGTGCTGGCGGTGGCGTCGGCGACGGCGGCGGTGACGGCGGCGGAGAAGTCCTTGCCGCTCTTGACCGC
>DAOPXW010000061.1:0-11641 GCA_035352555.1 Oscillospiraceae bacterium | reverse complement strand
GAAGCGCCGCCTATGCGGCGCTCCCGATGCTCCGGTACGCGTTTTACCGGCTTGGCCTGCAAACCGTGCAGCTGGCCGCGGCCGCCGGAAACGCGGAGGCCGCGGCCGTGTTTTCCAAAATGGGCTTTCTGGCGCGCGGCGGGCCTGGAGCGGAGACGGCGGAGCTGACTCTGACAAGGGCGGATTTTGCCCGGCATGAGTTCCTGTTCTGAATATGGCGGGAATTTGTTCGCGGAAAGTGAGCCGCCGCCGGCGAAAGCTGCCGTCCGGCACGCCGGCCGCCCCCCCGGTTTTTGTTGCGTCCCGCCGCGGTGCGGGGTATAATGGGGCCACTACAACAGACGGGGTGGCAGGATGAGCTATCAGTTGATTTTTGAGACCGGCATGGCCCAGACCAAGTGGTTCGACGTCTTTCTGGGTCTGATTTTTTTCGCGGTCTTTGCCGCGGCCTTCGGCGCGAACCCAAAAAACGGCGGCTACGGCGGGATGTGGAAGGTAAAAAAATTCTGGCTGGGCGCGGGCGTGTGTCTGGCCGTGGAGCTGGCGGCGCTGGGGCTGACCTACCGGGATTACAAGGCCTATGTGGTTCCCTATGAGGCCGGGCAGTACCGCTCCGTGGAGGGCGCGGTGGCGGACTATACCGTCTCCGGCAGCGCGGAGAAAGAGGACAGCTTCACGGTAAACGGCGTGGCGTTCTACTACAAGACCAACTCAGGGTCCAATTACCGCTACCATCTCAGCGGGGCCGGCGGCGGCGCCGTCAGCGCCGACGGGCAGCAGGTGCGCATCGGCTATGTCACCGGCGGCGACGGCGTGAATTCCATCGTGAAGCTGGAGGTCGCGAAGTAACTGCCTTTGGGGCGGGGGGCTTGACATTCCGGCAGGATGCGCTATAATAGTACCAAAATAGAATACCTTATCGAGAGTGGTGGAGGGAACGGCCCTGTGAAGCCCGACAACCTGCGTTTTTAACGCAAGGTGCCAAATCCGGCGGTAGTGATCGAAAGATGAGGGGCAATTCGTGTTTGCTTTTTTAACTCCGTCGGCGGCGACGGAGTTTTTTTATCCCCGCTTTCGCAACTGAAAGGAGAGACAACCATGAGTTATCTGTTTACATCCGAATCCGTTACCGAGGGGCATCCCGACAAGATCTGCGACCAGATCTCCGACGCCATCCTCGACGAAATCCTTCGCCGGGACCCCGACGCCCGCGTGGCCTGTGAGACCACAGCATCCACCGGCCTGATCCACATCATGGGCGAGATCACCACCAGCTGCTATGTGGACATCGTCAGGACCGCCCGGGAGACCGTGAGGGAGATCGGCTACGACCGCGCCAAGTACGGCTTCGACTGCGACACCTGCGGTGTCATCACCAATATCGACGAGCAGTCCGGCGACATCGCGCTGGGCGTGGACAAGTCGCTGGAGAGCAAGGCCGGCGAGGACGCCGAGCTGCAAAACGGCGCCGGCGACCAGGGCATGATGTTCGGCTACGCCTGCGACGAGACGCCGGAGCTGATGCCCCTGCCCATCTCCCTGGCCCACAAACTGGCCAAGCGTCTGGCCGAGGTGCGCAAGCTGTGCCTGGTGGACTACCTCCGCCCGGACGGCAAGACCCAGGTTACCGTGGAATACAGCGACTACGGCAGGCCCCTGCGGGTGGACACGGTCGTCATTTCCACCCAGCACGCCCTGTCCGCCACGCTGGATCAGATCCGCGAGGACATGATCCGCCTGGTGGTGCAGCCCACCATCCCACCCGAACTTTTGGATAAGAATACCAAGTATTACATCAATCCCACGGGCCGCTTCGTCATCGGCGGGCCCCAGGGCGATTCCGGCCTCACCGGCCGCAAGATCATCGTGGATACCTACGGCGGCTCCGCCCCCCACGGCGGCGGCGCGTTCTCCGGCAAGGACCCTACCAAGGTGGACCGCTCCGCGGCCTACGCCGCCCGCTGGGTGGCCAAGAACGTGGTGGCCGCCGGTCTCGCCACCCGCTGCCAGGTGCAGCTGGCCTACGCCATCGGCGTGTCCAGGCCCGTGTCCGTGATGGTCTCCACCTTCGGCACCGGCAAGGTCAGCGACGCCAGCCTTGCCGCCGCCGTGAACAAGGTCTTCGACCTGCGCCCCACCGCCATCATCCGTGATCTCGACCTGCGCAAGCCCATCTACAAGCAGCTGGCCGCCTACGGCCACATGGGCCGCGAGGAACTGGGCGTCCGCTGGGAGAATACCGACCGGATGGACGCGCTGCTGGCCGCTTTGAAGTAAGCGAATGCATATTCCGGCCTGCCCGACCCAGGAGCTGGACATCCTGACCTTCGCCGACGCGCTGCGCCCGTGCGGGGGACCGCGGGACTACGACGACACCGCCTGGCTCTATGTACCCGATCACTACGCCGACTACCGGTATATTCTGGGCACGGCGGGGGAGAACCCGCTGATCTGCATCGGGGTCAACCCCTCCACCGCCGCCCCCGGCGCGCTGGACAACACGCTGAAATCCGTCCGGCGCATCGCGGAGTTCAACGGCTACGACAGCTTCATCATGTTCAATGTCTATGCCCAGCGGGCCACCTCGCCGGACGATATGGACAAATGCCTGAACGGGGCGCTCCACGCCGAAAACCTGAGGGCCTTTGAATACGTTCTTTCCCATGTGGGGCAGGGCATAAAGCCCGCGGTGTGGGCGGCGTGGGGCGCCGTCATCGAAAAGCGGGCGTATCTCCCCGGCTGCGTGCGGGATATGGTGGCCCTGGGGGAGCGGTACGGCGCGCAGTGGCTCCGGGCCGGGGCGGTCTCCAAACGGGGCCACCCCCATCACCCCCTGTACCTGCGAAAGGATGAAAAGACCGTCCCCTTCGATGTGGACGGCTATCTGAAAAGTCTGGAGGCCTGAAATGTCCGACAAAAAATTCAAGCTGGCCCTGTGCCAGATCGAGACCCTGTCCGAAAAGACCGCCACGCTGGACAAGGCTGAGCGCATGGTGCGCGAGGCCGCCGAAGCGGGGGCCAACGTGGCGGCTCTGCCGGAGATGTTCGCCTGCCCCTACGCCCGGGGGTATTTTGACGCCTTTGCCGAGCCCGCCGACGGGGACACCGTCCGCCGGATGAGCTGCTGGGCGCGGGAATACGGCGTGTATCTCATCGGCGGCACCATCCCCGAGCGGGACGGGGAGAAGCTATATAACACCTGCTTTGTCTTTGACAGGCAGGGGGCTGTTGTCGCCCGCCACCGCAAGACCCACCTGTTCGACGTGGACATCGCCGGCGGCATCCGCTTCAGGGAGTCGGATTATTTTGCCCCCGGGGACGATATCTGCGTGTTTGACACGGAATACGGCGTCATGGGCGCGGCCGTGTGCTTCGATATGCGCTTCCCCGAACTCATCCGCGCCATGGCCAAGCGCGGGGCGGAGACCATCCTCGTGCCCGCCCAGTTCAACACCACCACCGGCCCCGCCCACTGGGAGCTGATCGTGCGGATGCGGGCCGTGGACAACGAGGTGTTCTTCGCGGCGGTCTCCGCCGCGCGTTCCAAAGATTTCAAGTACCAGTGCTGGGGCCATTCCACCGTGGCAGGGCCCTTCGGGGACGTGCTGGCTACCTGCGACGAGACCGAGCAGACCGTTTTCTGCGACATCGATCTTGCCGAGGTGGACCGGGTGCGCCGCCAGCTGCCCACCTTCCTGCGCTTGCGGGAGGATCTGTACCCCGTGGCAAAATAAGACAAATCGCCGCAGCCCCCGCCGTTTTCAAAACGGCGGGGGTTTTGTGCGTGCTTTCTACGGATCTGTGCAAAAATTTTTCTGTATGGGGTGAAAGTTTATACATAATATTCTTGACAACAGCCCGACAACGGCGCATAATAAGCGCATAAATATTCATAAAAGGAGTATAAACAATGAATAAATCGGATGTTAAAAAAGTCGTTCTCGCCTATTCCGGCGGCCTGGACACCTCCATCATCATCCCCTGGCTGAAGGAGAACTACAACAACTGCGAGGTCATCGCCGTGTCCGGCAACGTGGGCCAGGCGGAGGAACTGGACGGGCTGGAGGAGAAGGCCAAAAAGACCGGCGCCTCCAAGCTGTACGTTCTCGATCTCACCGACGAATATGTGGACGATTTCGTCATCCCCACCATGAAGGCGGGCGCGATGTACGAGGGCTATCTGCTGGGTACCAGCCACGCCCGCCCCTGCATCGCCAAGGGCCTGGTGGACATCGCGCTGAAGGAGCACGCGGACGCCATCGCCCACGGCTGCACCGGCAAGGGCAACGACCAGGTGCGCTTCGAGCTGGCCATCAAGCATTTCGCCCCCAATATGCCGGTCATCGCCCCCTGGCGGGAGTGGAGCATCAAGTCCCGGGACGAGGAGATCGACTATGCCGAGGCCCACAACGTGCCGCTGAAGATCAACCGCGAGACCAACTATTCCAAGGATAAGAACCTGTGGCATCTGTCCCATGAGGGTCTCGACCTGGAGGACCCGGGCAACGAGCCGCAGTATGAGAAGCCCGGCTTCCTGGAGATGGGCGTATCTCCCGCCGACGCGCCGGACGCCCCCGCCTATGTGGAACTGGAGTTCGACCGGGGTGTGCCCGTGGCCGTGGACGGCGAGAAGCTGAGCGCCAAGGAGATCATCCTCAAGCTCAACAAGCTGGGCGGCGAAAACGGCATCGGCCTGCTGGACATCGTGGAAAACCGGCTGGTGGGCATGAAGTGCCGCGGCGTATACGAGACCCCGGGCGGCACCATCCTCTACAAAGCCCACGAATATCTGGAGACCGTGTGTCTGGATAAGATGACCGCCCACAAAAAGCAGGAGCTGGCCGTCACCTTCGGCGAGCTGGTCTACAACGGCCAGTGGTACACCCCGCTGCGCGAGGCGCTCAGCGCCTTCGTGGACAAGACGCAGGAGACCGTCACCGGCAAGGTGAAGCTGAAGCTCTACAAGGGCAACGTCATCAAGGCCGGCGTGTGGAGCCCGTACAGCCTGTACTCCGAGCAGATCGCCACCTTCGGCGAATCGGATTACAACCAGAAGGACGCCGAGGGCTTCATCAATCTCTACGGCCTGCCCATCAAGGTCAAGGCGCTGGTGGACGGAAAGTAAGTCTGCGATTTCCTGTTGCCGCCCTTGTCAAAGGGAGACGGCAGTCCCTGCGGCGAGGAAGGTCCAAGCGGAAGAAGGGAGAAGATCATGGCGAAAATGTGGGCCGGCAGGACGGCCGGAAATGTGGATCAGACGGCGGACGACTTTAATTCCTCCATCCGCTTCGACAGCCGGATGTACCGGCAGGATATCCTGGGCTCCATGGCCCACGCGGCCATGCTGGGCGCGAAAAACATCATTCCGCCCGCGGCGGCGGCGCACATCATCGACGCGCTGGACGGCATCCTGAAGGACCTGGAAGAGGGGGCGCTCTCCGTCGACCCCGCCTGCGAGGATATCCACATGTTCGTGGAACAGGTGCTGACGCAGCGCATCGGGGACGAGGGCAAGATGCTGCACACCGCGCGCAGCCGCAACGATCAGGTGGCGCTGGACCTGCGGCTCTACCTGCGGGACGAGACCGCCGAAGTCGTCAGCCGGCTCAAGGCGCTGCTGGGGGTGCTGGCGGACAGGGCGGAGGAGAATAAGGCGGTGATCCTGCCGGGCTATACCCATCTGCAGCGGGCCCAGCCCATCACCTTCGGCCACCACCTGATGGCCTACGCCATGATGTTCCTCCGGGACATCGGCCGGCTGGAGGACGCCGCGAAGCGCATGGACGTGTCGCCCATCGGCTGCTGCGCGCTGGCGGGCACCACCTACGATACCGACCGGGTCATGGAGGCGAAGAAGCTGGGCTTCGGCGCCATCGCCCTGAACAGTCTGGACGCCGTGTCCGACCGGGACTTCGCCGTGGAGCTTCTCGCCGCCTTCTCCCTGATTATGACCCACCTAAGCCGCTTTTCGGAGGAGCTGGTCCTCTGGTCCAGCTGGGAATTCAAATTTGTGGAGCTCTCGGACAGCTACACCACCGGCTCCTCCATCATGCCCCAGAAGAAGAATCCCGACATGGCGGAGCTGTGCAGGGGCAAGACCGGCCGTGTCTACGGCGACCTCATGGCGCTGCTGACGGTGCTCAAGGGCCTGCCGCTGGCCTATAACAAGGATATGCAGGAGGACAAGGAGGCCGTGTTCGACGCGCTGGACACCGTGAAGATGTGCCTCGCGGTGTTCACGCCCATGGTGGAGACCATGACCGTCTGCCCGGACAGGATGCGCGCCGCCGCCCGGACCGGCTTCATCAACGCCACCGATCTGGCGGATTATCTCACCAAAAAGGGCGTGCCCTTCCGGGCGGCCTATAAGATATCCGGCGAGCTGGTGGCCAAATGCATCGCCGAAGGGCAGGTGCTGGAGACGCTGCCGCTGGCGGAATACCGGAAGGTCAGCGACGTGTTTGAAAACGACCTCTATGCCGCCATCGACCTGGACAACTGCGTGGCGAAGCGCAGCTCCGCCGGCGGCACCTCCGTCCCCTCGGTGGAGGCGCAGATTCAATTCGTGCGGGAGGCGCTGCAATGAAAACCAGGGTGTTTATCGACGGCTCCTCCGGCACGGCGGGCCTGCGCATCCGCCAGCGCATCGCGGCGCGGGACGATATCGAGCTGCTGGAGGCGCCCTACGAAAAGCGGCGCGACCCTGAGACAAGGAAGGAGGCCATCAACGCCGCGGACGTGGCCATCCTGTGCCTGCCGGACGAGGGCTCCGTCGAGGCCGTGGCACTGGTGGAGAGCCAAACCGTCGCCGTCATCGACACCTCCACCGCCCACCGCACCGCCCCCGGCTGGGACTACGGTTTCCCGGAGCTGGCCGGGAGGCGGGAAAAGATCAGAGCCTCCAAACGCATCGCCAACCCCGGCTGCCACGCCGGCGGGTTTATCGTGCTGGTGGAGCCGCTGGTAGCGGCGGGCATCGTCCCCCCCGAGCTGGGACTGACCTGCTTTTCCCTCACCGGCTATTCCGGCGGCGGGAAGAAAATGATCGCGGAATACGAGAGCGGGGGCAGAGACCCGCTTTTGGATTCGCCCCGGCTGTACGGCCTGGGTCAGACCCATAAGCATCTCCGGGAGATGACCGTCATCCCCGGCCTGCAAACGCCGCCGGTGTTCTGCCCCATCGTGGCGGACTACTGCTGCGGCATGGAAACGGCGGTATCGCTGTTCAAAAAGGACATCCGCGGCACGGCGGAGGATATCCGGGCGCTTTACGCGGCGCTGTACGCGGGCCCCGTGGTGCATTATGAGGCGGACGCCGGCGAAAACGGCCTCATGGCCGCGGGCAAGATGGCCGGGCGCGACGACATGGAGATCGCCGTGTTCGGCAGCGGCGACCGCATCCTGCTGGTGTCGAGATTCGACAATCTGGGCAAGGGCGCGTCCGGCGCGGCGGTACAAAATATGAATCTGGTCATCGGCGCGGACGAGACCGCCGGACTGGTATTGGGAGGCGCGAAATGAGCGTGAAATTTATCGAGGGCGGCGTGTGTGCCGCCAGGGGCTTCAAGGCGGCGGGGATCCACTGCGGCGTGCGCCCAAATAAAAGCAAAAACGACCTGGCGGTGATCGCGTCGGACGCGGAATGCGCGGCGGCTGGCCTCTTCACCACCAACCGGGTCAAGGCCGCCCCGGTGCAGCTGGATATCGAGACCGTCAGGGCCGGCAGTGCCCGGGCCGTCGCCGCCAATTCCGGCAACGCCAACGCCTGCGCCCCGGAGGGCGGGGAGAACGCCCTGCGGATGCGCGCCGCGCTGGCCAAGGCGCTGAAAATCCCGGAGGGAGAGGCGCTGGTGAGCTCCACCGGCGTCATCGGCCAGCGGCTGAACATCGAGGCCATCGAGGCGGGCCTGCCCGCCGCCGTCGCGGCCCTCTCCGCCGACCCCGCCGGGTCGGATGCCGCGGCCTCCGCCATCATGACCACCGACACGAAGAAGAAGGAATTTGCCTGCTCCTTCGAGCTCGCGGGCAGGACCGTGACCCTGGGCGGCATCGCCAAGGGCAGCGGCATGATCCACCCCAATATGGGCACCCTGCTGTGCTACCTCACCACCGACTGCGCCATTTCCCCGGAAATGCTGAAAAAGGCGCTGAAGGCGGCCTGCGCCGTCACCTTCAACCGCATCAGCGTGGACGGCGACACCTCCACTAACGACAGCCTGATCGCGCTGGCGAACGGCCTCGCGGGCAACCCCGCCATCGTCGCCGAGGGCGCGGATTATGAGACTTTTCTGACGGCGCTGACGGCCGTCTGCACCGCGCTTGCCCGGGCCATGGCCGCCGACGGCGAGGGCGCGAAGCATTTGATGACCTGCGCCGTGTCCGGCGCGGCCACCGACGCCCAGGCGGAGATGCTGGCCAAATCGGTGGTGGGCTCCACCCTGACCAAGGCCGCCATCTTCGGCTGCGACGCCAACTGGGGCCGGGTGCTGTGCGCCCTGGGTTATTCCGGGGCTGAGCTAGACCCGGAAAAGGTTGATATAATATTTAAATCCGCCGCGGGCAGCGTGGCGGTGTGCCAGCGAGGCCGGGGCCTGGATTTCGACGAGGCGCTGGCCAAACGGGTGCTGACGGAGCCGGAGGTGGAAATTCTGGTCTCCGTGGGGCAGGGGAGCGGCAGCGCCGTGTGCTGGGGCTGCGACCTCACCTACGACTATGTGCGCATCAACGGGGATTACAGGACATGATGGAACTGGAGCTTTCAAACGCCAGGCGGGCCGAGGTGCTGACCCAGGCCCTGCCGTACATTCAAAAATACAACGGCAGAATCGTCGTGGTGAAATACGGCGGCAACGCCATGATCAGCGACGAGCTGTGCCAGCAGGTCATGGAGGACATCGTGCTGCTGACGCTGGTGGGCGTGAAGGTCGTGCTGGTGCATGGCGGCGGCCCGGAGCTCACCGAGGCGATGGAAAAGTTCGGCAAGACCCCGGAATTCGTGGACGGGCTGCGGGTCACCGACAGGGAGACCGCCGAAATCGCCCTGATGGTGCTGGCGGGCAAGATCAACAAGACGCTGGTCAATCTGCTGCAGGTGAAGGGCGGCCGGGCCATGGGCATCTCCGGGCTGGACGGGCGGCTGATCCAGGCCAGGCAGAAGGACCCCCGGCTGGGCTATGTGGGCGAGATCACCGCGGTGGACCCCCGGCCCATTCTGGACCTGCTGGAGAAGGGCTACATTCCCGTGGTGTCCACCCTGGGCTGCGACGGGGCGGGCGGCGCGTACAACATCAACGGCGACACCGCCGCGGCCCGCATCGCCGGGGCGCTGGGCGCCGAGCGCATGATTATGATGACCGACATCGGCGGCATCCTGGAAAACAGGGACGACCCCGATTCCCTGATCCGGGAGCTGTCGCTGCGGCAGGCGGAGGGACTGGAAAAGCGGGGCGTCATCTCCGGCGGCATGATCCCAAAGGTGCGCTGCTGCATCGACGCTATCAGCCACGGCGTAAAGAAGGTCATTATCCTCGACGGGCGCGTGCCCCACGCCACCATCATGGAGGTGCTCACCGACGAGGGCGCCGGCACCATGGTATACGGGGAAAAATAAGGCGCCAAGGCCCCCTTGCCAAAGGGGAGCTGTCGGCCGGTATTTGAAAGGAAGGGCTATCTATGGATATCAGGGAACTCGACAAGCAATACATCGCCGACACCTACGCCCGCTATCCCGTGACGCTGCTGTGCGGCAAGGGCGCGCTGGCATACGACGACAAGGGGAAAGAGTACATCGACATGGGCGCGGGCATCGGCGTCAACGCCTTCGGCTACGCCGACCCTGTGTGGCTCTCCGCGGTTATCGAACAGGCCTCGACCCTGCAGCACGTCTCCAACCTCTACTATACCGCCCCGGCACCCAAGCTGGCGGAGCTTCTGTGCCAGAAGACCGGCATGAAGAAGGCGTTCTTCTGCAATTCCGGCGCGGAAGCCAACGAATGCCTGCTGAAGGCCGCCCGCAAGTACGCCGCCGGAAAGAAGGGCGCGGAATATTCCACCGTCCTCACCATCAAAAACAGTTTCCACGGCCGCACGCTGACCACGCTGGCCGCCACGGGACAGGAGCACTACCACGAGCTGTACGCGCCGCTGACGCCGGGCTTCGTCTATGCCCAGGCCGGGGACATCCACGGCGTGATGCGGCTGTGCCAGGAAAACAAGGTGGCCGCCGTCTTTTTCGAGTGCATCCAGGGCGAGGGCGGCGTCATCCCGCTGAGCAGGGAATTCGTGCAGGACATGGCGTCCTTCGCGGCCGAAGAGGATATTCTGGTCTGCGTGGACGAGGTGCAGACCGGCAACGGCCGCACGGGGGCGCTCTATTCCTACATGAATTACGGCATTACCCCCGATCTTGTGTCCACGGCCAAGGGACTGGCCGGAGGGCTGCCCATCGGCGCGTGCCTGATGGGCGAGAAGGTCCGGGACGTGTTTGCCCCCGGCGACAACGGCTCCACCTTCGGTGCGAACCCCGTGTGCTGCGCGGCGGCGCTGTCCGTCGTCAGCCGGCTGGACGACGATTTTCTCAAAACGGTGCGGGAAAAGGGCGAACTGCTGAAGGCCGCCTTTGACGGCGCGCCCGGCGTCAAATCGGTCTCCGGCATGGGCCTGATGCTGGGCCTGGAGACGGAAAAACCCGCCGCCGAGGTGGTGAACGCCTGCCTTGAGGGCGGCGTGCTGTGTCTCACGGCGAAAAACAAGGTGCGGCTGCTGCCGCCGCTGAACATCCCCGCCGGCCTGCTGGATAAGGCCGCCGGAATCATCAAAACCGCCTGCGCGGAATAAGGAGAGACGACGATGAATCTACAAGGACGCGATTTTTTAAAGCTGCTGGACTTCAGCCCCGACGAGATCGCGGGTCTGCTGGATACGGCGGCCCTGCTGAAGGCCAAGAAAAAGGCCGGCATCCCCCACAAGCTGCACGAGGGCAGGAATGTCGCCCTGATTTTTGAAAAGACCTCCACCCGCACCCGCTGCGCCTTCGAGGTGGCGGCCCTGGACCTGGGCATGGGCAGCACCTATCTGGGGCCCTCCGGCTCCCAGATCGGCGTGAAGGAATCCATTGCCGACACCGCCCGGGTACTGGCGCGGATGTTCGATGCCATCGAATACCGGGGGTTTGAGCAGTCCCGGGTGGAGGCGCTGGCGGAGTATGCCGACGTGCCCGTGCTCAACGGCCTCACCAACGAATCTCACCCCACGCAGGTCTTGGCGGATTTTCTCACCATACAGGAGCATTTCGGCGGCCTGGCCGGGAAAAAGCTGGTCTATCTGGGGGACGCCCGCTACAACATGGGCAACTCCCTGATGGTGGGCTGCGCCAAGATGGGCATGGACTTCACCGCCGCCGCGCCGGAAGAGTATTTCCCCGACCCCGCGCTGATCGACACCTGCCGCGCCGTCGCCGCGGAGACCGGCGCGAAGCTCAGCTTCCAGACCGACCCGCGGAAGGCGGCGGAGGGCGCGGATGTGCTGTATACGGATATCTGGGTGTCCATGGGCGAGCCGGCGGAGGTATGGGAAGCGCGCATCGCGGCGCTGTCGCCCTACGCCGTCACCCAAAGGCTGATGGACATCGCCGGGCCCCAGT